>NZ_JBFANF010000022.1:0-170610 GCF_040674675.1 Dactylosporangium sp. NPDC049742
GCCGTCCCTGAGACCACCGACAGGGAGCTCGTCAACGCCTGACACCCATCCACATGAACCACCCTGACCCGGGCCTCCCAAAGAGTGCCCGGGTCGAGTGCGTCGCGGTGCCTCGCCCGGAACTCACACCGCGCATATCCGCCGACCCACCGGTCGGCGGCGTCGGCCAGGCCGGTGTCCCGCAGGACCGCATCGACACGGAACGCGGGCACCTCCGGGGCGGCGAGGTGCCGGGCGAGGGCCAGCTCGATCCGTGCGGTCGCGCCGTGGCCGGGGCCGGCGGAACGTGCCGCGCTTCGGCGGCAGCCAGGCGATCGTGGAAGGGCGCCGATGTGTCCGGTCGTAGGGTGGCGCGGTGCCGGGACGGTTCAGTGGCAGCCGGTGTCGCCGGGGGCGGCGTTGCGGGCGTGGGTGATCTGGGTGATCTGCGGGTACCGGCAGAGATTGGTGACGATGTTCCGGCCCCGGCTGTCGGTTGTGACGGCGGGCAGGGTGTCGGGCGCGTGGCCGTGTTCGACCCAGCCGACCAGGGCGGCCAGCGGGTCGGTCGGAACGGGCCCGCGGCCACCCGAGCAATGTCCCACTCCCGGGGCGAGGAAGACCCGGAAGAACGCGTCGGTGGCCTCCGTGCCTGTGCGCGCCTCGACGCGGCGGCGGTAGTCGGTGGTGCCCTGCGGCAGCACGATCGGGTCGGCCAGGCCGTGCCAGGTGATCATTTTGCCGCCGGCGGCGCGGAACGCGGACAGGTCGGGGTCGTCGGTGCCAATGACGGTGTTGTATCGGGCCCGGGACCGCTGGAACAGCCGCTCGAATCCGGTGCGGTCGATCGAGGAGGTGTCGAAGCCGGGTTGGCGCTGGACGAAGTACCTGATCCAGTTGTCCGTGACGGGGAACGGTGCGCCGTGCCGTGATCCGAAGAGCGGCTTCGCCGTGGCGGCCAGCGGGTTGAACGGCGCGCCGCGCGGCAGGCCGTACCAGAGCCGGGTGCCGGATCTGCTGTGGGGACCGTCCCAGATCTTGCGGACGACGTCGGCGGCGGCACGGCTGATGCGCACCCGCCGGCCGTGGCAGACGACGACCCTGCCGACGAGCGTGTTCGGGTCGAAGCCGCACTGTTCGGGCCGGCTGATGGCGCCAGCGTCGCCGCAGGCGGTGACCGCGGCGCGGTTGAAGGCGTCGAACTCGCATGTGGTGGGGTAGACGTGCGACTCGTTCATGGCGACCTGTGGCCAGAACTGGGCGACGGAGAGCCGGTCCCAGTTGATGGCGGGTGCTGCGGCGAGGATGCCGTCGAAGTCGGTGGGGTAGCGCTGGGCCTCCATCAGGCCCTGCCGGCCACCGGTCGAACAGCCGTTCCAGTACGAGTATGCGGGAGGGCGGCCGTAGAAGCCGGCCATCAGCTGTTTGCCGATCACGCTCAGCTCGTGGACGGAGCGGTATGCGAAGTTGTCCAGCAGCGCCTCGTTGAGGGTGCGGTCGCGGTGCAGTGCCCAGCTGGGTCGCCCGGATCGGGCGGTCCGGACGCCGGCGTCGGTCGAGCCTGCGGCGTAGCCGCGGTGGATCGCCCGGGCCAGCGCGCGCTCGGATCCGGAGGCGGTGAACCCGCCGCCGCCGACCGCCTGGAAGCGCCCGTTCCAGCTCGTGAGCGGCAGCCACAGGCGCGTCCGTACCCGGTCGCCGGCCTGCCCGTGGGTGAGCAGGACGGTTACCTCGCAGAACGCTGGAAGGCCGGTGATCATGTGTCGTCGCCCGAGGGCGGGGACCCCGACCCGGTGGCCGAGCACGGTCATGGACAGGATGCGCGCGCCCGGAACCGGCGGCCGGGCCATGCTCGGGCAGCCACCCGGGCCGCCGACCCCGGTCGATGCCGACGGCTGGGCGGCGGACAGGGTGAGCAGCGCCGAAAGCAGCAGCGCCGCAAGGCGGGCCGGCCAACGTCCCATCGCTACTCCTGACGGCCGCGATCATCTGGTCGCGACTGGGGCGGGTGTGCTGGCGGTCACAGGTCACGCAGCACGGTGATCGCCGGGCGCCGGCTGGCAGCGATGGTCGCCGCGCCGGCCACGGCAAGGCAGACGACGCTCAGCAGCAGCCCGAAAAGCAGGTACGGCCATGGCACGGTGAATCGATCGGGAGGCGGGTCGAAGACCCCGGTCAGCATCGCGACGAGCATCCGGGACAGCGCTGTGGCGAGCAATGCGCCGAGGGTGAGGCCGCATACCCCGACGACGGTCACCTCGGCCCAGACGAGCTTCGCCAGCTGGGGTGCTCGGGCGCCGAGGGCGCTGGCGAGGGCGAAGGTGCGGCGGCGTTCACCCGCCGTGCGGACAGCACGGAACACGGCATCGGACTGCCGCTGGCCCGCAGCCTGGCCGAAGCCGAAGGCGGACGGCTGGTCATCCGACAGGCGGCACCACACCCCGTCTTCAGCCTCCTGCTACCCCTGTCGCACCCGTCTCATACCGATAGCCCCGCCCCCGCACCGTCGTGATCCGCGCCGGATCCTCGCCCAGCTCGGCCAGCTTGCGCCGCAGCACGCTGACGTGTACGTCGAGGGTCTTGGTCGGGCCGAACCAGTTCTCGTCCCACACCTGCGCCATCAGATCCTCGCGTGTCACCACCTCGCCCGCCCGTGCGGCGAGCACGACCAGCAGGTCGAACTCCTTCGGCCGCAGCACCAAATCCCGGCCGCCGACGCTCGCCCGGCGCGCCGCCACATCCAGATACAGCCGACCAACCACAATGGGCGCCGTGCCCATCGCTGAGGCCTGACGACGCAGATGGGCACGCAGCCGCGCCAGCAGCTCGGTCAGCCGGAACGGCTTGGTCAGGTAGTCGTCGGCGCCCGCGTCCAGCGCGACCACAACATCCAACTCCGCGGTCCGGGCGGTCAGCACGACGATGACCGTACCCACGGCGTGCGCACGCAGCCGTCGGCACACCAGCACGCCGTCGACATCCGGCAGACCGAGATCAAGCAAGATCAGATCGGGTGGCCGCGCCTGCACCGCGTCCACAGCCTCCGCGCCCGTCGAGGACGGCGACACCTGATAGCCGTTCGCCTGCAACGCCTGCGCCAGTTCCTGGCCGATATCGGCGTCGTCCTCCACCAGCAGCACCGACAGGCCGCCCACGCCCCGATCCTAATGCGGCCCGGCCAGCCTCACACCAACGGTGATGTGGACAGGAAGACGTGGGATTCGGGACCAAAGATGCGGCGGGCGCCCGCTGATACATGCGCGGGTCACGGTGACTGCATCCCAGCGTTGCGGGATCTGCTTGATCCGGCAAGACCTGAGCCGCGACTCCGGAGTGGGCTGGCAGCATCCGCCATTCAGCCAATTCTTATCCGGCTTGGCGTAGGTTTGCCCAAATTTGCCCGCTGTCTCCTCGCTCGGCGACCCGACCGGCGCAAGGAGCTCTCGTGAAGCAAGCCGAGAACATCACCGAAGCGACCCTCGCCCGCGGCGGCCGGTACGTCATGAAGAAGCTGCCTGAGGTCACCCTCGCTTTCTGGATCATGAAGATCGCCGCCACCACCCTCGGTGAGACCGCCGGGGACTTGTTCGCCCAGACCCTCAAACTGGGCTACTTCCTGACCACGATCGCGCTGTTCGGCATCTTCGTGATCACGCTGCTGGTGCAGTTACGCTCCCGCAGGTACAACCCCTTCTGCTACTGGACTGTCATCCTGTCCACCAGCATGGCCGGCACGACCATGTCGGACTTCATGAACCGCAACGCGACCACGAAATACCTCCCCACCGGAGCCAACACGCTCGGCTGGGGGCCGCAGGGACTGGGACTGGGCTACCCGATCGGCGCGGCGATCCTCGTCGCCCTGCTGATCGCCATCTTCGTAGCGTGGCGACACGCCAGGCTGACGTTCGCCATCCGTGACATCGACACCTTCCGCGGCGAAACACTGTTCTGGGCCGCGATCCTGGCGTCCAACACCCTGGGCACCTCCATGGGCGACTTCCTGTCCGACAGCTCCGGCCTCGGCTACAGCGGCGCCGCCCTGCTCGTCACCGGCGCCCTCGTCGCCCTGCTCGCCCTCAAACACGTTCCCGTTGTACCGAATCTCGCCCTGTTCTGGGCCGCGTTCGTACTGACCCGGCCACTGGGCGCCACCGCCGGCGACTTCCTCACCAAACCCGGCACCAAAGGAGGCCTGAACCTGGGCACGCTCGGCTCCTCCGTGGTCCTGCTCACGATCCTGTTCGCCCTCATGGCCCACGCCCATGTCAAGGACCGCAAACACGGCCCACGCCTCCACAAGCGCGCCATCAGCGATCGACTACCAGCAGCAGGATGACATGCAGCAGGTCTTCTGCCGACCTGCCCGGAAGTCGAAGCTGCAGCCCAGCCCAGGGACACTGGAAATAGCGGCGGATCTACCGATCAGGGGAGAGACGCTGGACGAAACCGGAGCCAGGCCCGCACATCGGCGGTACGCTCGGTCGCCATCCTGAGGGAACGGCGTCGCCCCGCGACCAGCCGCCTCGCTGACAGCGTCCGACCGTGAAGCGCTCACCGGGCGGAACAGTAGCGTTGACGCCCAGCTACGGCCCTCAGGCCGGCATCCTCATCATTCCTCGTGTTGCTGCGTCTGGCTTGTCTGGCTGTCACGAGCGCGTTTGCCGCGCTGCGGCTGCTGCCGGGCCGGGACTGGGACAAGGACGTGGAGATTCTGGCTCTGCGGCATCAGGTCACGGTGCTTGAGCTGCACGGACGAGGCTTTCGGCAGGCGCAGTGTCGAACATGGCGCCAGGCCGGGGGAGTGGCTCACGATCCGGGCGTGGGACACGAAAGGGCCGTCGGGCAGGGGTGAACCCGCACGACGGCCCAGGCTGATCGTGTTACGCGACGAACTTGACGCTCTGCCGGCGGCGGTACGCCATGAACAGCACTGCGCCGACCGCGATCAGGGCAGCGCCGCCACCGGTGAGCAGCCAGATGTTGGTGCCGGTGACGGGCAGCGACGGGCCGCCGGACGCGCTGGGCGACGGGGAGACCGGCGCGGACGGGCGGGGCGACGTATCGGTGGCCGCGACGCAGGCGCGGACCAGGTCGAACGTCGCGTCCTGGAGCGGCGGGTTGGTCAGGCCGACGCCGGCGCCGAGCCACCAGCCGGCGCGGCGGCCCAGCTCGTCGGAGAATGGCACCCCAGCCGACGAGATTTCGGAACCTCACACGGCCAATGATTGACCGCGCTCTTCTCGTCCCAGAGTTCCGGACATGCGGTCAGACGCCACTATGAACCCTCGTGGCCTGGTCACATTTCCACCCCCGTCGGTTGACCTCTGGATCCTGGCCGCAGCGTCGTGGGCTGCGATAACAACGCTGTCCTGCTGGCGTTGTAAGATCATTGTGGAAACCTTGAACCTCCCGGTCAGAGGAGAACTCGGCATTGGCGTTCCTCACTCCTGCGCGACAGGCGCCAGCTTCGTCCGCCGGCCGTCGATCTGAGCGAGCCACAGCCTGAACGTCCCAGCCGAACGAACGTGGACGTGACCGCCAGGCCGAGGAGGACGTCCCGCGCACAGCTGGAAACGAAGCCAGCTCGCATCGATGTTCGCGTCCGTCCGGGTATGCGACCGGATCTGGTGCGCCGCCGCGAGCGAAGACATTGATACGCGCTACGAAGCGAAGGACGGTCGAGGCGACGTTGGAGTTCCGGTTGCTCGGCAGCAGCATCGAGGTTCATACCGGCGGAACGGCGATCGACGTGGGACATGCCCGGCAGCGCGGGGTGCTGGCAGCGCTGCTCGTCGACGCCGGCGAGGTCGTGCGGGCTGACCAGCTCATCGAGCGGGTGTGGGGCGCCAGTTCTCCGCAGCGGGCGCAGTCCACCCTGCACAGCTATCTGTCCCGCCTGCGTCGCACCCTGACCGTTCAGTCCGGTGAGTCGCTGCTCCACCGGCGGTCCGGCGGTTACCTGCTCGCGATTGACCGGCTGGCGGTGGACCTGCACCGGTTCCGGCACCTGTGCGCACAGGCCCGTTCGACGCCCGACGACAACATGGCTTCGGGCATGCTCGGCCAGGCGCTTGGCCTGTGGCGCGGCAATGCCTTCGCCGACCTCGACACCCCGTACTTCAACCTGCAGCGCGACGCGGCCGACCAGGAGCGGCTCGCCGCCGAACTGGACCGCTGCGACATCCGGCTCCGGCTGGCACAACACGGTGAGCTGCTGGCCGAGCTACTCACCCGCACCGAGGCGCACCCGCTGGACGAGCGTGCGGCCGGCCAGTTCATGCTCGCGCTGTTCCGCAGCGGCCGCGCCGCCGACGCGCTGGCTCACTACCGGCTGACCCGGCAGAGGCTGAACGAGGAGCTGGGCAGCGATCCGGGCGTCGCCCTGCAGCACCTGCACGAGCGGATGATCGCCGGCGACCCGGCCCTCGACGCGGCGAGTGCACCGGTGCCGCAGGCCCGGCTCCTGGTAGAGACCCCGCGCCAGCTGCCGGCGCCGCCCGCCGTCTTCATCGGCCGGGCCCGGGAGATGGCCGAGCTCGACCGCGTCGCCGGAACGGGTGACGTGATGGGGGTCGCGGCCATCGGCGGTACCGGCGGGATCGGCAAGACCTGGCTCGCGCTGCACTGGGCACACCGCAACGTCGACCGCTTCCCCGCCGGGCAGCTCTACGTCGACCTCCGCGGCTTCGACCCAGCCGGGGACCCGGTGCCCGCGTCAGTCGCCCTGCAAGGCTTCCTCGAGGCGCTGGGGGTCGCGCCGGCCGAGATCCCAGCGGATCTGCCGGGCCGGACGGCGTTGTACCGCAGCCTCGTAGCGGCCCGGCGGATGCTGATCCTGCTCGACAACGCACGCAGCACCGCCCAGGTCGAGCCGCTACTGCCCGGCAGTCCGTCCTGCATGGTCTTGATCACCGGGCGCCGGCAGCTGGCGGGGCTGGTCACCGCGTTCGGCGCCCAGCCGCTGGCCCTGGACGCGTTGCTGAGCTCCGAGGGGCGGGAACTGCTCGTGCATCACCTCGGCCGGCGCCGGGCGGCGCGCGAACCCGAGGCCACCGCAGCGCTCGTGGCGCACTGCGCGGGGCTGCCACTGGCCACGAGCATCGTGGCGGCCCGGGCGCGCATCCAGTCCGGCCTGCCGCTGGCGGCGCTGGCCGAGGAGCTCGGCGACCGGTCGGGGCGGCTCGACGCCCTGGACGCCGACGACCTCAACGCGAACCTGCGGGCGGTGTTCTCCTCCTCGTACCAGGCGCTGGAGCCCGATCTGGCGCAGATGTTCCGGCTGCTCGGGGATGCGGCCGGACCGGACATCGGCCTGTCCGCCGCTGCCGAGCTGACCGGTCAGTCCGCCGCTCGGACCAGAGTCGCGCTGCGCAGGCTGGCGGCCGCGTACCTGCTGCAGGAGCACGCGCCGGGCCGCTACCGGATGCATGACCTCGTGCACCTGTACGCCGCGGAGCGCTGCGCACACGATCAGCCCGCCGCCGTCGTGGACCTCACGCGGCAGCGGCTGGCGGCGTTCTACACCGGCACCGCCCTCGCCGCCGACCGGCTGCTGTCGCCGCAGCGCACGCCCATCGCGACGGGCGCGGCGCGGGTACGGACGTCCGGTGCGCCCACCGATGCCGCCGCGGCGATGGCCTGGTTCGAGGCCGAGCACCAGTGCCTGCTGGCCCGGCACCGGGAGGCCGTCGAGCGTGGCCAGCACGCCGAGGTGTGGCGGCTGGCGTGGGCACTCGACACCTTCCACTGGCGGCGGGGATACCTTCACGAGCGCGTCGCCATGCTCGAGGCCGCGATCGCCGCCACCGGGGCGCTCCCGGACCTGGCAGCTCTCGCCCTCAACCATCGGCTGCTGGGCCGCGCCTACGTCCCGCTCGGCCAGCACCACCGTGCCCTGCACCACCTCCGGCGGGCAATGACCGGGTACGAGGAGGTCGGCGATGCCGACGGCCAGGCCCAGACCCAGCTGAACCTCGCGCTCGCATGGGAACACGTCGGCGACCATCGGCAGGCCCTCGCCCACGCGGCAGCGAACCTGCGCATCCGGTCCACCCTCGGCAACCCCGCCCGGGAGGCCGAGGCGCACAACGCGGTCGGCTGGTATCACGCCCTCATCCAGGAGTACGAGGAGGCCGCCCGCTACTGTCACCGAGCCCTCGCCCTCTGCCGCGAGCTTGGTTTCCGCGAGGGCGAGGCCTACACCTCCGACAGTCTCGGCTACGTCGCACACCACAGCGGCCGGCCCGTGGCCGCGCTGCAGCACTACCTGGACGCCCTGAAACTGCGTCGCGAACTGGGCGACACCTACGAGGAGGCGGACACCCTGGCCCACCTCGGCGACGTGTACTGTGCCCTCGGCCGCAACGCCGAGGCCGTGGACGCCTGGCGGGAGGCGCTGGCGCTCTACGAAGCCCAACACCGTCCTCGCCACGCCGCGAGCGTCGTCAGCAAGCTCCTCGACGCATGCCGTTCGGCCGCATGAGGGGGCACTACCGGAGAGCTCACCGCTTATCGATCGTCGATGCGACCGCGGTTTCCATTCCCGCCACATCGTGCCAATGACGCCTCCGAAGCCCGCCAGTTGGAACGCCGAAGCCAGGTGTAGCGGCTCGTCGATGAACGTCGGGTTGGTCTCGGCCGTGCTGCACGCTGACAGGAAGGCCAGCTCCGCCTGGTGGCCGGTCCGAACGGGTTGCGAGACAAGCGTGACTCGGCGACCGCAAGGCGGGTGTGGGGGACGATTCCAGCCCTGATATCAGCAAGGCGCCGCACAGCTCTGACCAGGGGATTCAAGGTTCATGGCAGAACCCAACAAAGTCAGCGTGACAACGTGGCTGTCGCAGTCCAGAAGTATTCCTTTCCGATGGACCACGACAGGAGAAGTCACGTGCGCAGGACAATCGCAGCACTGGCCATTGCTGGGGGTGCCGTTGCGGTGCTCGCGGCACCCGTGAGCCCAGCCCAGGCGGCCACCCCCACCGTGAACCTGGCTGCCGGCTCGTGCTACGGGGGGTGGCACGACAGCAACACGTACGGTGAGGGCTGTAAGGGATACCCCGCAGGCTACAAGATGCAAGCCTCGGCGCAGTGCAAGAACGGGCAATGGGCGTACGGCAGCACCGTTTCGATCTCGAGCAGTAGTTACACGTGGTCTTACGCTTACTGCGCGGGTAAGGGCGGATACAAGCTCGGCACCGGCGGCTACATCATCCTCGGCTAGCTGTAGGACAACGCAGACGACGTCCGAGTCAGCAGCGGCGTTCGGATCACCTGACAGCACCTGGCGAGCAGGGAATCCGCGTGCCTTCTCGACCGGCGGGGCCAGGGCACTCCACGCCTCCCTGGCCCCGCCGGGAGGGCACACCGCGGGTGCGCCCGTGGCGTGCGGCTCCCGCGGGCGCTCATCGGTCCGAGGCGTCGCTGTCCGCTTGTATCTGCGGTACGACGTGCTCGTGTCCGCCCGTCGCGACGCTGTGGCAGCGTGCCGGTTCTTCCGCCGGGCGTTGACCGCGTTGAAGGTGCGCCCCACCGAGGTCGTCACTGACGCGGCGCCGGTGTACCCGGCAGTCCTCGATGAACTGATCCCGTCGGCGTGCCGACCTGACGGTGCAGGGGCAGCAGTTGGTGGCGCAGGGCGAGTATTTCGATGTCCTTGTCGCGGTCATTCATGGGCAGACCCGTAGCAGCGTCACGTGGGCGCTGTCAGGGTCCGGTTTGGACGGGCACCGGCCCGCTGAGTGCCGCGTCGAGCAGAACCCGGTTCCCCAGCGGCGCGTCCAGGTGCACGGTGATTGTTGCCGGGCGCCCGATGGCCAGGCACACACCGTTGTCGCCCGGCGGCTTCGGCGTGGCGATCACCGCGACCACGACCTCGGCGCCCGTCTCGTGGATAGCGCCGGTTTCGGTGACGTTGCATCCGGCGAGATAGTGCAGGGTCAGATCCTGGCCGGTGAGGGTCACTGAGTCCACTGCGGTCATGCCTTCCGCGGGTGGCAGGCTGGGGGCGGGCAACATCGTGATGGCAGACGGCGCCACCGCGATCCGGATCACGGGCACGGTCAGCTCAGTGACGGTGAATTGCCATGCCGGTACGTCGATCTGACCACGCGAGGTGCGCAGCACCGCCGTGCCCAGGACCGCGTCGGTGATGGTGAGCGTGCAGCCGCGGTTGGCGCAGGGGCCATCGCCGCGGTCTACCGCCGCGTAGGCCTGCGCCGCTGACACGACAGGCACGGTGAGCTTGCCGCCGTCAGGAAAGTCGATCTCGTATTGCCCCGGCTGGATGCTGGGCAGTGTCCCAGCTAGACGGTAGTGCCCATCGCTGAGCGCGGCTTTCGCTTTCTGGGCCAGATCTGACTGATCACCGTCCACATAGATCGATGCGCTGGCCGTTGGAACCCGGGTCAGTTCCTGCGACGGCAGCGCCACCAGCCCGGTGCGCCACGCGGCGTCGGCGCCCGAGGCCTGCCAGGCGGCGATCACCTGCTGGCTGCGCTCCTGGAAGGTCGGCGTGAGCTGCTGGGCCGGCGGTATGGACTGCGGCGCGGACCGCACCAGCTGCGCGGTCATGGCGGTCACCGCCAGCGTCACCACAGCTGCGGTGCAGACCGCCACGCCGCGCCGCCGGCGTGCGCGATGGCGGATGGCTTTCATCGGCGGGTCCATCGCAGCGCGCGGCGGCACCGGCAGGCCCGCGCGCAGCAGCTCTGCCAGGTGAGTTTCGTTCACGGCGATGCCTCCTCGGATGTCGGGGTGACGAGCGAAACGAGTTCGGGACTCGCCCTTAGCCTGTCCAGGGCACGGGCCGTGTAGGACTTCACCGTCCCCACGCTGATGCCCATCGCCTGCGCCGTCTGAGCCTCGGTCAGGTCGGCGTGAAAACGCAGCATCAGCACGGCCCGCTGCTGCCGGGGCAGACTGGCCAGCATCTCTGCCAGCGCGATGCGCAGGTCCGAGCCGCTGTACAGGTCGCCTGACGGGTGCTCAGGCAGAACATCGAAGGCCACCTCGCCCCGCCACCTACGGCGCCACCAGTTCAGATAGGTGGTGACCATCATGCGGCGCAGGTAAGCCTGCGGAGCATCGTCGCGGACCCGCTTCCACCGGCCGTAAACGCGGGCCAGCACGGTCTGCACCAGATCCTCGGCCCGGTGCCAGTCACCAGTGAGCAGCCACGCTGAGCGCAGCAGCCCCGGCCACGCGGCGCGGACAAACTCCTCAAAATCGTCCACTCGCAACCTCCTTCAGCCCGTCAACAGGCCGGTGCGCACAAATGGTTGCCAGTACCTCTACAGATTCAAAGCCGACCAGTCCGGCCTTGATCCACGCAGCCTTTGGTGTTCCCGAGGCGCTGAAGTTGCGAGTGATCTTGCGGAGTCCGCATCGACACGCAGAACGTCCTTCTATGCCGCGAGTGCTGCGCAGCGACCAGTTGAAGATCGTCACAGTTCGTACTCGAAGATCGCGTTGTCGGCCTCGTCGCGGGTCCGCCAGCTGGTGTGGTAGACGGCGTGCCTCGACCCTGCGCGCCCTTCAGGGCAGCCGCTGAAACCAGTCGCCGCCGGTCGTCAGGATCAGGACGTGGTCGGGGGCGTCTGTCGGCGGCGAGGCATTGAGCTGGACGTTGCCGCGCTGCTCGACCGGCGAGTTGTCGGCGTCGAGCAGTTCGTCGAAGTTGAGCACGGCCTCCCGTGAGGTCTGCGGCGAGGACTGCGACATGGTGCCGAGCTTCCAGTGGCCGTGGCCGTGGAACGGGCCCACCCGGCCGGTGCGCTCGTAGATGGTGCCCAACTGGCCGGCCGGCACGCCGGTCGCCGCGAAGGTGCCGTTGGCGCGCAGTTCGTAGCGGGCTGAGCTCTCGTAGCCAGCCCACACGCCCACCAGGTCGGCGGTGCCCACCTCGACCGGCTCGGTAGGGCAGTCAGCCAGGGCGTCGCCGAGCCGCAGGCCGCGGCCAGCAGTAGCGCCGGCACGGCCAACACGATGCCCCGCTTCACTTCTCGGTCATCCAGTCCGCGCCAAGCCCCAGCGTGAGCGGCTTCACCGGAACGTCCGGCGGGTCACTGACCCACTGCGTCGCGCTGAACGTGACGCCGCGCGGCTGCGCGTACGGCTGCCCGTCGCGCTCGTCGCGGAATTCGGAGGCGCCTTCTCGATCGCTTGCAGGTCGTAGTGTCCGCGGCGCAGGTTCTGCATGAACGCGTGTCCAGCGATGATCGTCTGCGCGGTCCGGTCGGTCTGTAGCCCGCAGTGGCCGGACTGGACGCCAGCGGTTTGAGTGCTTCACCGCGCAAGCCTTCTTGACCAGGGCAACGCTCAATGCAACGGACCCATTCAGCGCGATCCATCCGTGCTCGGCCGTCGAGCCGGCAGTTGGCCGTGTGAAACCAGTTCAGTGGGCAGCAAAACTGCTCGGCTGGACCCGCCTGACCAGAACGCCATCGCAGACGGCGCCGCCCGAGGAGAATCGAGGGTATGACCAACGACCTGGTGGCGTTTATCGAGGCACGGCTCGCCGAGGACGAGTCGATCGTCAGCATCATCTCGGCGGGCGGCTATGCAGCGCAGGAGTGGCGCGTCAAACCGGACCAGCCCGGCGGCTGGCGAGAGATCCGAGCGTTCGACCGCACCGGTTTCACGGACCTTTCACAGGCGTACAACGAGGTCGGTGAGCTGGTCGCGGTCGTGCCGGGCCTTCGTAACCAGCACATCCATATCGCCCGGCATGATCCCGCCCGGGTGATCCGCGAGGTGGAGGCCAAGCGGCGGCGGCTCGAGCGGCACAAGCCGGGCTATGCCAGCGGTCAAACCGAGTACGGCAGACACGTAGAGGTGTACCGGCGCGATGACGGCAAGACGATCGAGGTTCCGGTTCAGGACGACGAGCCGCGCGAGCCGAACTGGTGCCGAACCTGTGAAGAGCCCGCGCCGTGCCGGGAGCTCCGCAACGACGCATCGGTCTGGTCCGACCATCCCGACTTCCCCGAATGGGCGGTTTGAGCCGGGACCGTTGCGTGGGGTGAAATGCAAATTCACCCTCCCACTCGCCCATAGCAGGTGATGGTGCTCGGCCGTAACTCGAAGTTATGTTCGGCGGCAACAGGAAACCGCTCGGGTCGGCACGCTGACCCCTTGTAACGACTTGGAGAACCCCCAGTAGCCGAAGCTCGGGAGGGTGGATGTCGCACGGGCGACCGACCGATGCGCCGCGGCTTCGTCATCCGCGGGCAGCGATGATCCGCAGCAGCGCCGACAGTCCGTATGGTGACTCGGTCGTCGTGGCGCAACGGCTCCTCGGCGGCCGCTACCGGATCGAATGGGTGCTGGGCCGCGGAGGCATGGGCACCGTCTGGCGCGGCCACGACCTGCGACTGGACCGGCCGATCGCCGTCAAGGTGCTGTCCGGTGAGGGGCTGGGCCTACCCAAGGCTATGGAACGCTTCGGCCGCGAGGCGCGCGCGGTGGCCCGGCTGTCGCACCCCAACGTCGTCCCGGTGTACGACTTCGGCGCCCAGGACGGCGAACCGTACCTGGTCATGGAACTGGTCGACGGCCCGACAGTGGCGGACCTGCTGGCCGAGGGCCCGCTGTCGATCGCCGACGTCCTCGCGATCTCCTCGCAGATCTGCGACGGGCTCACAGCCGCACACGCGGCCAAGATCGTTCACCGCGACATCAAGCCGACCAATCTCATCGTGACCGCCACCGGCGTGGTGAAGATCTGCGACTTCGGTGTGGCCCGAATGCTCAACGCCACCGAATACGCCGACCTGACCGGGTCGGCCATCGCCATGGGCAGTCCCAAGTACATGGCGCCCGAACAGATCAACGGCGAGCCGGTCGACGCCAGGACCGACCTGTACGGTCTGGGCTGCAGCATGTACGCGATGCTCATCGGCCATCCACCGTTCTCGACCGGCTCTGCGTTGAGCGTCGTTCAACAGCACGTTACGAGGACACCGGAACCGCTTCGGGTTCGTCGCCCTGAAGTGCCGGCCAGCGTGGAAGCTCTGGTGGCCGACCTGCTCGCCAAAACACCGGACGAACGCCCGCCGGATGCCACCACCGTCCGGAAACGCATGGTCGCGGCAGCGGATCGGACGGCGCACGGCGCATCGGGGGCACTCCCTCGATCCGCTGTCTCTTCGGCGGCGGACTTGGCGGCCGCACCGCCGCGCAGCGGAAGGTTTGCGGAGGAGCGAACGCCGCCGCCGGCGCCAAGGTCGAGGCGGTGGCTGCTGTGGGTGGCCGCCGCAGTGGCCGCGGCAGCGGTCACCCTGACGGCACTCATCGCCGCCATGCCGCTCACGAACCGGTCAGGATCACATCGCGGGGTACAGCGGCTGCTCGCAACCGACTCCCCGGCGGCGGTCAACACCTCACCGAGCGTGGCCCTCACGAGTGCGGCGCCGACCACGGCCCGTGCGCAGACCCAGCCGTCACCGACGGAATCCGCGCCACCGCCGCCGATGGATCCGATCGTCGCTATGCACCAGATCATTCAGGAGCAGGTCGACGCCGGATTTCTCAAGGCGGACGCCGCCGGGGCACTGAACCACATGATCGATGACCTGGCCAAGTCCATAGCCAACACCAGACCTGACGACGAGGCCAAGAAACTCAAGGCGCTACGGGACAAGCTGGCCGGCCTGTACAGAGAAGGCAAGCTGACTGACTCCGCCTACACCGCGCTCAACAGCCAACTCGACGCGGTCGCCGCTGAGGTGGGCTGAGTCGTGAATGATCAGCGTGCCGAAATGCCGCGGGCCACCAGCTCGGTGGGGAGCGCCACCGTACGCGGCCAGGACTGGTCTCCGTCGATCCGGTGGAGTTCCTCGATCACGCCGAGGGTGATCCGGTTGTTCAGGCTGAAGAAGGCCGTCGGCGGGTCCGGTTGGTCGAGCAGTTCCGCCACGACGCGGGTCTTCAGGCTCACTCCGGCCCGGGCGGCCACGTCCGCCATCGGGGCCGCCTCGTGCGGCCCAGGTCGCTCGTGACGCGACAGACGATACCGGCGCACCGGTAGCCCTTGACAAACGTTGCCAAGGTAGTTGGGGCATTCTGTCCAATTTGCCGCTTCCGCCCGGCCGTTGTGCCCCGATGTCATGGCGATGGGCTGCGGCAGCCATTGCCATTTCGAGATGGTTACACGGATGTATCTTGACAACGTTGTCATACGGCGAAAGGCTGGCGATTCCGGGCGTGCCCCATGCGCCCGCGATCACCCCTGGAGTCCCGCATGAAGGTGCCCGACGGCGACCCCGTCGCTTTCGTCTTGTCTCGCCGGCGGCTAGCTGGAGCCGCCGCACTGCTTCTGCCGGTTGGGCTGCTCGTCGCCGCAACCACGGCAAGTGCCGCTGCACCGCCCGGCAATTTCAGCTCCTCATTCGAGTCGAACGACCCACGACCCGCGGCGAGCTCCGTCGAGCTCAACGCAAGCGGCAAACCGGTCCAGGAAAATCTGAGCGGATCGAGCCCCACCGGACTGCCCGGCAGCCTGCTCAGCCAGGTCAGCGCGGTGACCGCAAGTGCCGAGAACCCGCCAAACGAAACCGCGGTGAAGCTCGCCGACGGCAATCCGTCGACCAAGTGGCTGGCCTTCAACCCGACCGGCTGGGTCGCCTACCGGCTCTCCCAGCCCGCGACGGTCGTGAAGTACTCGCTGACCTCCGCAAACGACGCGGCGGGCCGCGACCCCAAGGACTTCACGGTGCAGGGGTCGAACGACGGCAACCAGTGGTTCGACCTCGACCGACGCACGGGCCAGTCCTTCAGCGGGCGGTTCGCCACCAACACCTACAGCTTCACCAACACGACCCCCTACGGCTACTACCGGCTGAACATCACCGCCAACTCCGGTGACTCGCTGGTCCAGCTCGCCGACTGGGACATCAGCGACGGCTCCAACGTCCGGCCGCCGGCCACCCCGATGGTCAGCGTCGTGGGCACCGGCCCGGCCAGCGGCTACAACATGAAGCCGAGCGCCGGGTTCACCGGGCTGGCGTCGCTGCGGTACGCCGGCGGCGCCGAGGCCGACGGCCGCTCGTACGCGACCAACAAGCTCTTCGACGTGAACATCCCGGTCGGACCGAAGACCCGGCTGTCCTACAAGATCTTTCCCGAGTACACCGCGCAGGACGCCCAGTACCCGTCCACCTACGCCACCGTCGACCTGCACTTCACCGACGGCAGCTACCTCAGCGGGCTCTCGGCGATCGACCAGCACGGGTACGCACTCACCGCCGCCGGGCAGGGCGCTTCGAAGGTGCTCTACGCCAACCAGTGGAACGCGGTGCAGTCCGACATCGGGGCGGTCGCCAGCGGCAGGACGATCGACCGCATCCTGCTCGCCTACGACGATCCCCAGGCCACCGCCGCAACCCGGTTCCAGGGCTGGATCGACGACGTCACCGTGGCGGGCACGCCAGCGCCGATCGACGGCTCCAGCCTGACCAACTACGTCGACACCCGGCGGGGGACCAACGCGTCGGGCTCGTTCTCGCGCGGCAACAACCTGCCGATCTCGGCGGTGCCGAACGGCTTCAACTTCTTCACGCCGGTCACCAACGCCACCTCCAACTCGTGGGAGTACGAGTACCAGTCGGCCAACAACTCGGCCAACCTGCCCACGCTGCAGGGACTCGCGATCTCGCACGAGCCCAGCCCATGGATGGGCGACCGCAACCAGATGTCGGTCATGCCGGTGTCGGCCGGCGGATCCCTCACCGGGACGCCGAGCAGCCGGGCACTCGCCTTCAGCCACAACGACGAGACCGCGCGGCCGGACTACTACCGGGTCAAGACGACCAACGGCCTGATCGCGCAGATGTCGCCTACCGACCACGGCGGCATCATGCAGTTCACCTTCCCCTCGGGGCAGACCACCGGAAGCCTCGTCTTCTACAACGGCACGTTCACCATCGGCACGGACGGCACCTTCACCGGCTGGGTCGACAACGGCAGCGGCCTGTCGGTCGGTCGCAGCCGGATGTTCGTGTCCGGGACGTTCGACCGGGCGCCGACGGCGCGCGCGGCCACGTCCGCCACGTTCGACACCTCGGCGAACCAGCAGGTGACGCTGCGCATCGCGACGTCGTTCATCTCCGTCGATCAGGCCCGCAAGAACCTCGACATGGAGGTCACCGGCCGAAGCTTCGACGAGATCCACGCCGCCGCGACCGCGGCCTGGACGGACCGGCTCGGCCGGATCGAGGTCCGCGGCGCGACCGAGACGCAGCTGGTCTCGCTCTACTCGAACCTGTACCGCCTGAACCTGTACCCGAACTCGCAGTCGGAGAACACCGGCACCGCGGACGCGCCGCACTGGCAGTACGCGAGCCCGGTCTCGGCGGCGACCGGCACGTCGACCGCCACCACGACCGGCGCGAAGATCGTCGACGGGCAGATCTACGTCAACAACGGGTTCTGGGACACCTACCGCACCGTCTGGCCCGCGTACGCGCTGCTGTACCCGGACATCGCGGCCAAGATCGCCGACGGGTTCGTCCAGCAGTACCGCGACGGCGGGTGGATCGCCCGCTGGTCGTCGCCCGGCTACGCCGACCTGATGACCGGCACCAGCGCGGACGTCGCCCTCGCCCAGACGTACCTCAACGGCGTGGCGCTGCCCGACCCGATGGGCGCGTACAACGCGGCGGTCAAGGACGCGACGGTCGCGTCCGGGCGCAGCGGCGTCGGCCGCAAGGGCATCGAGACCTCGCTGTTCCTCGGCTACACGCCGACCTCCACCGGCGAGTCGGTGTCGTGGGCGCTGGAAGGGTTCATCAACGACTACGGCATCGGCAACATGGCCGCCGCCCTGGCCAAGGACCCGGCCACGCCGAAGCAGGAGCGCGACCGGCTCAAGGAGGAGTCGCAGTACTTCCTGCAGCGGGCCCGCAACTACGTCAACCTGTTCGACCCGAACACGAAGTTCTTCCAGGGGCGCGACGCCTCCGGCAAGTTCCTCGACGGCAACCCGCTGGACTGGGGTGGCGTCTACACCGAGACCAACGGCTGGAACTTCGCGTTCACCGCGCAGCAGGACGGCCAGGGGCTGGCCAACCTTTACGGCGGGCGGAAGGCGCTGGAGCAGAAGCTCGACGAGTTCTTCGCCACGCCGGAGAAGGCCGACCGCCCCGGTGGGTACGGCGGCACGATCCACGAGATGCTGGAGGCGCGTGCGGTACGCATGGGCCAGCTCGGCATGAGCAACCAGCCGTCGCACCACATCCCGTACATGTACGACTTCGTCGGCGCGCCGCAGAAGACGCAGGCGATCGTGCGGGAGCTCCTGCAGCGCCTCTACGTCGGCAGCGAGATCGGCCAGGGCTACCTGGGTGACGAGGACAACGGCGAGATGTCGTCGTGGTACGTCCTCAGCTCGCTGGGCTTGTACCCGCTGCAGGCCGGCTCGTCCAACTGGGCCATCGGCTCGCCGCAGTTCAGCCAGATGACCGTCCACCGCAAGAGCGGCGACATCGTCGTCAACGCGGCGAACAACAGCACGAAGAACGTCTACGTGCAGAGCGTGAACGTCAACGGCAAGAAGCAGAAGGTCACCTCCATCGACTCGTCCGTGCTCGCCAACGGCGGCACCATCGACTTCCAGATGGGGCCGAACCCGTCGTCGTGGGGCACCAGCAACAACGAAGCACCGCCGTCGCTGACCAACGGCAACGCGACGCCCAAGCCGCTGCAGGACACCACCGGCCCCGGTCTCGGCACCGCGACCGCGACCGGCGGGCAGGACGCGTCGAAGCTGTTCGACGACTCGTCGACCACGCAGATGACGTTCGCCTCGGACACGCCGCAGATCAACTGGGCGTACCGCGGCGGAGGCCAGACGCCGACGTACTACACCCTCACCTCGGGTGCGAAGGCGGGCGACCCGGCGGACTGGCAGCTGCAGGGCTCCACCGACGGGATCACCTGGACCACCGTGGACTCCCGCAGTGGCCAGACGTTCCCGTGGCGCAACCAGACCCGGCCGTTCCGGATCAGCAACCCGGGGCAGTTCACGCAGTTCCGCCTGGTCGTGACGAAGACCACCGGCGCCGCGCAGGCGAACCTCGCCGAGATCGAGCTGCTGGCCGGCGGCGACGTGCAGCTCGGTGGCGGCGCCATCACGGTCACCACCGTGGGCACCGTGCACGCGCTGTCCGAAGCCGCGGTGTCCGTGCCGCTGGCCTCCGTCACCGGGGGCACCGGGAGCGGGTACCAGGCCACGATCAACTGGGGTGACGGCACGCCGGCCACCACCGGCACCACGACGCTGAGCTCGCGGGCCGTGTACAACGTCAGCGGTTCGCACACCTACGCCAAGCCCGGCTACTACCAGGCCTCCGTCACGGTGACCGACGGCACCAGCCAGGGCACGGCAACGGTCGGCGTCGACGTGGCCTACACGCCGAAGTCCAGCCTCACCGCCGCGTTCGACACCGTCTGCATCGGCGACGAGGGCGTCCGAGCCGCCAACTGCGACGCCAAGAACTGGGCGTACGACCGGGCCGCACTCGCGGCGGCGGGCGTCACCCAGGGCCAGCGGAACGGGGTTCCCGGCACGGCGCTGAACTTCACGCTGCCCGCGGTCCCTGCCGGGCAGCTGGACAACGCGACCGGCAACGCCAACACGATCGTGCTCAACCTGCCGTCCGACGCCAAGAGCATCTCGTTCATCGGCGCCGGTACGCAGGGCAACCAGAGCACGACCGGCACGGCGACGTTCAGCGACGGCACCACCGCCAGCATCCCGATCCAGATGAGCGACTGGACGCTGGGCGGCAACCCCAACGGCACGCCGTCCTACGGCAACATCGTCGTCGCCAAGACCGCGTACCGACTGCTCGGCACGAGCCGGGACGGCGCCCAGCCGTTCCTGTTCGCCACCGCGCCGTACCAGATCCCGGCCGGCAAGACGCTTGTCTCGGTGACCCTGCCGGCGCAGACGGGCGACCCCGGCTCGGCGGGCCGGATCCACGTGTTCGCCATCGCCAACGACGGCACGCCAGCCGCGGCGCTGACGACCACGGCCCCGAAGGACCAGACGGCCACCGCCGGGCAGGCGCTCAACGCCGCGCTCGGTTCGGTGACCGGTGGCGTCACCGACTCGACCGGCTACCATGCCAGCGTCCAGTGGGGTGACGGCACGGTTCCGCAGGACGCCACGGTCAACGCGTCCGGTGCGATCAGCGCACAGCACCTGTACGCGCAGAACGGCACGTACACGGTGCACGTCACCGTGTGGGACACGTTGTCGAGCAGCACCGTGACGTTCACCGTGACGGTGGCGGGCGCCGGCGCGCAGCCGGCGATCTCGGCATCGCCGTCCGTCGGCGCCGGGGAAACGGTCACCGTCAACGGCACCGGGTTCGCCGCCGGCGAACAGGTGAGCATCGAGCTCGGCGGCGCGGGCAACGTGACGGTCAAGGCATCCGCGGCGGGCGCGGTCCACACGTCGATCGCAGCACCGCGTGACGCGGAACCCGGCCTGTACGCGGTCACCGCCGAGGGCGCATCCTCGCAGGCCCCGGCGACGGCGACCGTCGAGGTGACCGGGCAGCCGGTCCAGCCGGCGTACCAGCCCCAGGTAACCCTGTCGGACACCGAAGGCCCGCGCGGTACGGCGATCACGGTCAACGGTTCCGGGTTCGCCCGGAACGAGGCAGTCACGGTCACCTTCGGTGACGGCCTCTTCGCCATGACCGTCCACGCGAACGGCGACGGCGTCATCTCCGGCGCGGTCATCAGCGTTCCGGGGGCGGCAGTACCGAGTTCGACCAGCATCACGCTGGCGGGCGCTGATTCGGCGACCCGGGTTGAGCTGCCCTTCACGGTCACCAGCCCGAACTAAGCCGAGGTAGTCAACGCCGCTGGTGAGCGAGCCGTCATCATGGCCCGCTCACCAGCGGCGTTGCTGTTTCCGTGAGGGGCAGCGGGTCAACCCCGGCCTGAGCAAGGTGAACGACCACGGGCATGCTGTTCGTTGTAGATCAATACCCGATCGGTGCACTCAGCCCGGACGCTGCGCACGAAGCGTTCCGCCAACGCGTTCGCCGGGGTGTGCGCGGCGGAGTCTTCACCACGTCGATGCCTTCGGCGGCGAACACGGCGTCGAAGGCCGCGGTGTACTTCGCGTCGCGGTCGCGGATCAGAAACCGGAACCGTGTCACACGCTCGCCGAGGTCTATCACCAGGTTGCGGGCCTGCTGGGTGGTCCAGGCAGCGGTCGGGTGGGCGGTGACGCCGAGGATGTGCACCCGCCGGGCCGTGATCTCCACGACGAACGCGATGGTGTCGATGTGGAAGACGTCGGCCGCCAGCAGCCCAGCCGCCTGAGCGCGCAGGAAAGTTGCATTGAGCGTTGCCCTGACCAGACCGTTGAGGTGTGCGCCCGCAATCAAGCGGCGCGCCACGTAGCGGCAAGCGTGAGCGTCAGGGCGACAGCGGGCGCCAGTGCAGCAGGGTCGAGAGCACCATCGTGCTCGAGGGCTGGCCGTACGGGGCCAAACGATCGATCGTCGACTCGAAATCCTCCATCGAGGCCGTCACGACCTTCAGGATCGAGCAGGCGTCGCCGGTCACGCGGTGGATCTCCAGTACCTCCGGCCACTCGAGCACGCTGGGATCGCGCAGCACGCAGCGCGCGCCGTAGCACGACATCCTGATCAGGGCGACCACGTGCCGGCCGGCCTTGGTCAGGTCGACGTGTGCGTGGTAGCCGGTGATCACCCCGGCGGTCTCCAGCCGGCGCACTCGCTCGGCGACGGCCGGCGGTGACAGATGGACCCGGCGGGACAGCTCCGAGTAGGACAGCCTGGCGTCGTCCTGCAACTCGCGCAGCAGCGCCCAGTCCATATTGTCCACGGGCACCTTCCGTTCCAAAAGTCGATCATACGGGACGGTTTGCATCCCGTACGTGAGCAGCGTAAACGACCGTTGATCCACTATTTCGCGCAGGTGGGTCGCGGTACGACGATAGGGCTGTGAGTGGTCTCATCCTGGAGTTTCCCGATCAGGTCCCATACGACGCGTATGTCCATGCCGGCACGCTGCACTCGCTCCAGCAGCCGCTGAGCAAGGACCCCGGCGAGATGTCCTTCCTCATGGTCAGCCAGGTGATGGAGCTGTGGTTCGGGCTGGCGCGGCATGAGCTGCGCGACACCCAGCGGCTCCTGCGCGAGGATGACGTGTGGGGCGCCATCGCCACGCTGCGGCGCATCAGACTCCACCTCGACGGGCTCATCGCGGCCTGGAACGGGCTGCGCTGGATGACGCCGTCCGACTTCAACCGTTTCCGCGGACAGCTCGGCGAGGCGTCCGGGTTCCAGTCTGCGATGTACCGCCACCTGGAGTTCCTGCTGGGGCTCAAGAGCGAGTCACTGATCCGCCCGTTCAAGCGGCAGGCCGACCTGTACGACGACCTGAGCGTCGCGCTGGCGGCGCCGAGCGTGTGGGACGACGTCATCGCTTTGCTCGCCCGGCGCGGCTTCGACATCCCGGCCGACGTGCTCACCCGCGACCACGCGCAGGAGTACGAACCGTCGCCGGCCGTCGAGCAGGCCTGGGTGGAGATCTACCACGACGACCGCGGCGACAACCCGCTCTACGTGCTCGGCGAGGCGCTGACCGACGTCGCGGAGGCGTTCGGCGACTGGCGGTACAAGCACCTGATCGCTGTACAGCGGACAATGGGCAACAAGCCCGGCAGCGGCGGCTCCTCCGGCGCGGCCTGGCTGACCCGCAGCATGGCCAAGGTGGTCTTCCCCGAGCTGTGGTCCGCACGGACGGTGATCTGATGGAGCACGCAGAAGACGAGGCCCGGCGGCTCGACGCCGCGGATCCGGGGCACCGGGAGCTGTTCCTCGTGCCGCCGGCCGAGGGCGGCGACCACCCCGAGACGGCCTACCTGGCCGGCAACTCGCTGGGCCTGCAGCCCGGTGCGGTGCGTGGTGAGCTGCTGCAGGAGTTGGACGCGTGGGCCCGGCTCGGCGTCGAGGGGCATCTGGAGGCCGAGCGGCCCTGGCTGCCGTACCACGAGCTGCTGCGCGAGCCGGCCGCCCGCCTGGTCGGCGCACTGCCGGCCGAGACGGTGGTGATGAACTCGCTGACCGTCAACCTGCACCTGCTGATGGTCTCGTTCTACCGGCCGGAGGGCGCGCGCACGCTGATCGTCGTGGAGGACACGGCGTTTCCGTCGGACAGCTACGCGGTGCGCAGCCAGGCGGCCTTCCACGGCCTCGACCCGGACCGGACGGTGGTGCGCACGAACGACCCGCTGGCGGCGATCCGCGAGCACGGCGACCGCATCGCGCTGGTCCTGCTGGGCGGGGTCAACTACCTCACCGGCGAGCTGATGGACATCCCGGGGATCACGGCGGCGGGGCACGCGGCCGGCGCCGTCGTCGGGTGGGATCTGGCGCATGCGGCCGGCAACGTTGAGCTGCGGCTGCACGAGTGGGGCGTCGACTTCGCGGCTTGGTGCTCGTACAAATACCTCAACAGCGGGCCGGGAGCGGTGGCCGGCGCATTCGTGCACGAGCGGCACACCGGCAGCGCCCTGCCCCGGTTCGAGGGCTGGTGGAGCACCGAGCCGGCGACCCGGTTCGAGATGGCACCGGTGTCCCGGCCGCCGCGCACCGCCGACGCGTGGCAGGTGTCCAACCCGCCGATCCTCGCGATGAGCCCGGTGCGCACCTCGCTGGAGCTGTTCGACGCGGTGGGCATGCCGGCGCTGCGGGCGCGTAGCGAGCGGCTCACCGCATACCTGCAGTCACTGCTGGACTCGATCGGCGTCGAGGTCGTGACGCCGCGCGACCCGGCCCGGCGCGGCTGCCAGCTGTCGCTGCGCGTCGCCGACGCCGGCGGGCTGAGCAAGACCCTGCGGCACCGGCACGGGGTGATCGCCGACAGCCGCGAGCCCGACATCGTGCGGCTCGCCCCGGTGCCGCTGTACTCGACATACCACGACTGCTGGCGGGCCGCCGCCGCGATCGCGCACGAGGTAGGGGCATGACGGACGTCGCCGTGGTCGGTGCCGGTCTCACCGGCAGCCTGCTCGCCTGCTTCCTGGCCCGGCGCGGGCACACCGTGACCGTGTACGAGCGCCGCCCCGACCCGCGCACCACCAGCGCGGAGCGCGGCCGGTCGATCAACCTGGCGCTGTCGGAGCGGGGCATCGACGCCCTGCGCCGGATCGGCCTGCACGAGCGGGTGCTCGTCGACGCGCTGCCGATGCGCGGGCGGATGATCCACCCGGTCGCCGGCGACCTGGACTTCCAGCAGTACAGCCTCGACGGGCGGCGGGCGATCAACTCGATCAGCCGGGGCGCGCTGAACAACGCGCTGCTCGACGCGGCCGGCGCCACCCGCGGGGTGAAGATCGTCTTCGAGCACCGGCTGACCGGGCTCGACCCGCTGGTGTTCACCACGCCGGCCGGCGAGGTGAAGGCGACCGCCGACGTCGTCATCGGCGCCGACGGCGCGGGCAGCGCGGTGCGCGGCCAGCTGCTCGGCATGGGGCTGCTGGACGAGTCGGTCGACTTCCTCGACTACGGCTACAAGGAGCTGACGATCGCGGCGGCCCCGGACGGCGACTTCGCCCTGGACCCGGGCGCGCTGCACATCTGGCCGCGCGGCACGTCGATGATGATCGCGCTGCCCAATCCCGACCGGACGTTCACCTGCACGCTCTTCTGGCCCAACGGCGGCACGTCGAGCTTCGCGTCGCTGGGCAGCCCGGCCGCGATCGAGCGGCACTTCCGGGCGGTCTACCCGGATGTGGTACCGCTGATGCCGAACCTGGTCGAGGACTACCGGCTCAACCCGGTCGGTCTGCTCGGCACGGTCCGCTGCGGGCCGTGGCAGGCGGCGACGCCGGGCGGCCCGGTCGGCCTGATCGGCGACGCGGCGCACGCGATCGTGCCGTTCTACGGGCAGGGCGCCAACTGCGGGTTCGAGGACTGCGTCGTGCTCGACCGGGTGCTCGACGAGTCCGGCGACGACTTCGCCGCCGCGCTGCCGCTGTTCGATGCGCGGCGCCGCGACGACGTCGAGGCGATCGCGACGATGGCGCTCAACAACTTCGTGGAGATGAGGGACAAGGTGGCCTCGCCGGTGTTCCAGCTCGGGAAGAAGCTCGAGCACGCGCTCGAGCACGCGCTGCCCGGCCGGTACGTCTCCCGCTACGAGCTGGTCTCGTTCAGCACCACGCCCTACGCGCAGGTGCGGGACCGGGTGCGGCGGCAGCACCAGGTGCTCGGGGCGGTCGGCGCGCTCGCGCTCGGCGTGCTCGGCGCCGCGTTGGTGAAGGGGTGGCGGCGATGACACTGCGGCACTTGATCGGCGGGCGGTTCGTCGAGACCGGTCGCACGTTCCCGAAGCTCAGCCCGGTCACCGGCGACCTCGTCACGCAGGTGTGCGAGGCGGACCGCTCCACCGTGGACGCCGCGGTGGCCGCGGCGCGGGCGGCCGTGCGCGGCCCGTGGGCGCGCACCAGCGAGCTGGAGCGCGCCGCCGTGCTGCGCCGGATCGCCGACGAGCTGGAGCGGCGCTTCGACGACCTGGTCGCCGCCGAGGTCGCTGACACCGGCAAGCCGGTCGGCCAGGCCCGGACGCTCGACATCCCGCGCGGCGCGGCCAACTTCCGGGCGTTCGCCGACATCGTGGCCGCGGCGCCGGCTGAGGCGTTCAGCACCGTCACCCCGTCCGGCGGGCGCGCCCTCAACTACGCGGTGCGTAAACCGGTCGGCGTGGTCGCGATCGTCGTGCCGTGGAACCTGCCGCTGCTGCTGCTGACCTGGAAGGTGGCCCCGGCGCTCGCGTGCGGTAACGCGGTCGTGGTCAAACCCTCCGAGGAGACCCCCTCCTCGGCGACGGTACTGGCCGAGGTGATGGCCGCCGCCGGCGTGCCCGACGGCGTCTTCAACCTCGTGCACGGGTTCGGGCCGGGCTCGGCGGGGGAGTTCCTCACCCGCCACCCGGACGTCGACGCGATCACGTTCACCGGCGAGTCCGCGACCGGTTCGGCGATCATGCGGGCCGCCGCTGACGGGGTGAAGGCGGTCTCGTTCGAGCTCGGCGGGAAGAACGCCGGCCTGGTGTTCGCCGACACCGACCTCGACGCGGCCGTCGCCGGCTCGGTGCGCTCCAGCTTCACCAACGGCGGCCAGGTGTGCCTGTGCACCGAGCGGCTGTACGTGCAGCGCCCGGTCTTCGACGAGTTCGTCACCCGGCTGGGCAAGGCGGCGTCTGACCTCTCGTGGGGATGGCCGCAGGACGAGGGCACCGGCACCATGCCGCTGATCTCCAACCAGCATCGCGAGAAGGTGCTCGGCTACTACGACCTCGCCCGCAAGGAGGGCGCCACGGTGGTGACCGGCGGCGGGGTGCCGACGTTCGACGACGCCCGCGACGGCGGCGCCTACATCCAGCCGACCGTGCTCGTCGGCCTCCCGCCGGACGCGCGCACCAACCGCGAGGAGATCTTCGGGCCGGTCTGCCACATCGCGTCGTTCGACACCGAGGAGGAGGCGTTCGCGCTGGCCAACGACAGCGACTACGGCCTCGCCGCGACCGTGTGGACCCGCGACGTCGGCCGCGCGCATCGGGCCGGCCTGGCGCTGGACGCCGGGCTGGTCTGGGTCAACACCTGGTTCCTGCGCGACCTGCGCTCGCCCTTCGGCGGCGTCAAGGCATCCGGCATCGGCCGCGAGGGCGGCGTCCACTCGCTCAACTTCTACTCCGAACTCACCAACGTCTGCGTGGATCTGTCATGACCGATGTGCAGAAGGCGGCCGACGCGCTGCTGGCCGCCTACGAGACCGGCACCCCGATCCCGCCGCTGCGTGGGACGGTGCTGCCGGAGGGCGACGTCGCCACGGCGTACGCCGTGCAGCGGGCCCAGGCCGAGCGCTGGGAGGCCGCCGGGCGGCGGCCGGTCGGCGCGAAGATCGGCCTGACCTCGCCGGCCGTGCAGAGCATGTTCGGGGTCTTCCAGCCCGACTTCGGCGTCCTGTACGCCGACATGGCCGTGCCCGACGGCGCCCCGATCCCCGCCGGGAAGCTGCTCCAGCCGCGCGTGGAGGTCGAGGTTGCGTTCGTGCTCGGCCGCGACCTGCCGCACGAGCAGGTCACCGTCGTCGACGTCATCCGGGCCACCGAGTACCTGCTGCCGGCGATCGAGGTGGTCGACTCGCGCATCGCCGGCTGGGACATCTCCATTGTGGACACCGTGGCCGACAACGCCTCCAGCGGCCTGTTCGTGCTCGGCACCGCGCCGCGCCGGCTGGCCGACGTCGACCTGCGGCTGTGCGGGGCCGTGGTGGAGCACGCCGGCGAGCCGGTGTCGGTCGGCGCGGGCGCGGCCTGCCTCGGCAACCCGTTGCACGCGGTCGCCTGGCTGGCCACCACGCTGGCCGCCGCCGGCCGCCCGCTGCGCGCCGGCGACCTCGTGCTGTCCGGCGCGCTCGGCCCGATGGTGCCGGTGCCCGTGACGGCCGCGGGACCGGTGTACGAGGCGCGGGTCTCCGGGCTCGGGTCGGTCCGGGCCGTCTTCGAAGGGAGCGCGGGATGACCGTGGGTGTGGCGGTCGTCGGGTCGGGCAACATCGGCACCGACCTGATGATCAAGGTACTGCGGCTCTCGGAGTCGCTCTCGATGGTCGCGATGGCCGGCATCGACCCGGACTCCGACGGGCTCGCCCGGGCGCGGCGGCTCAGCGTCGCCACGACCGCGGCCGGCGTCGACGGCCTGGTCGCCATGCCCGAGTTCGCCGACGTGCGGATCGTCTTCGACGCGACGAGCGCCGGCGCCCACCGGCACAACAACGCGGTGCTGCAGGCGCATGGCCGCCGGGTCGTCGACCTCACGCCCGCCGCGATCGGGCCGTACGTCGTGCCGCCGGTCAACCTCGACGAGCACCTCGCCGCGCCCAACGTCAACCTCGTGACGTGCGGCGGGCAGGCGACCGTGCCGATCGTCGCCGCGATCGGGGCGGTGACCCCGGTCGCCTACGCCGAGATCGTCGCCTCGATCGCCTCGAAGTCGGCCGGCCCCGGCACCCGGGCCAACATCGACGAGTTCACCGTCACCACCGCCCGTGCGCTGGAGGTCGTCGGCGGCGCCGCCCGGGGCAAGGCCATCATCGTGCTCAACCCGGCCGACCCGCCGCTGCTGATGCGCGACACCGTGTACTGCGTCTGCCCCGACCGCGACGCCGACCGCACCGCGATCGCCGCATCGGTCGAGGCGATGATCAAGACGGTCGCCGGGTACGTGCCCGGCTACCGCCGCAAGCAGGAGGTCCAGTTCTCCGCCGATCCCGAGGGACTGCTCGTGACCGTGTTCCTCGAGGTCTCCGGCGCCGGGCACTACCTGCCCGCTTACGCCGGCAACCTCGACATCATGACCTCCGCCGCGCTCCAGGTCGCCGAGAGGATGGCCGCCGCATGAACGAGCGTCTGTACATCCAGGACGTCACGCTGCGCGACGGCATGCACGCCATCGCGCACCGGTACACTGTCGAACAGGTGCGCACGATCGCCGCCGCGCTCGACGCGGCCGGCGTCGACGCCATCGAGGTCGCGCACGGCGACGGCCTGGCCGGGTCGAGCGTCAACTACGGCCGCGGTGCTGCCACCGACACCGACTGGATCGCGGCGGCCGCCGAGGCGATGACCAACGCGCGGCTGACCACGCTGCTGCTGCCCGGGATCGGCACCATCGCCGACCTCAGGCAGGCCCGGGACCTCGGGGTCACCAGCGTGCGGATCGCCACCCACTGCACGGAGGCCGACATCGCCGCCCAGCACATCGGCTGGGCGCGGGAGAACGGCATGGACGTCTCCGGCTTCCTGATGATGTCGCACATGAACCCACCGGCCGCGCTCGCCGGGCAGGCCAAGCTGATGGAGTCGTACGGCGCGCACTGCGTGTACGTCACCGACTCCGGCGGCCGGCTGCTCATGCGCGACGTCGCCGAGCGGGTCGACGCCTACCGTCAGGTGCTCGACCCGGGCACCCAGATCGGCATCCACGCCCACCACAACCTGTCGTTCGGCGTCGCCAACAGCGTCGTCGCCGTCGAGCATGGCACCGTGCGGGTCGATGCCTCCCTCGCCGGGCAGGGCGCCGGCGCCGGCAACGCGCCGCTGGAGGTGTTCGTGGCGGTGGCCGACCTGATGGGCTGGGAGCACGGCTGCGACACGTTCGCGCTCATGGACGCGGCCGAGGACCTGGTGCGGCCGCTGCAGGACCGTCCCGTGCGGGTCGACCGGGAGACGCTCTCGCTGGGCTACGCCGGGGTCTACTCGAGCTTCCTGCGCCACGCCGAGCGGGCCTCGGAGCGCTTCGGCGTGGACGTGCGGGACATCCTGGTGGAGCTGGGCCGCCGGCGGATGGTCGGCGGCCAGGAGGACATGATCGTCGACGTCGCCCTCGATCTGGTGAAGGAACGCGGATGAGCCTGGTAGAGCAGCTCGACGGGGCCGAGCGCAGCCGCACGGCGATCCCCCAGGTGGTCTCGCAGAGCGGCGCCGATGCCGACGAGGCGTACCGCATCCAGGAGGCGCTCGTGGCGCGGCGGGTGAGCCGCGGCGAACGGCTCGTCGGCCTCAAGCTGGGTCTCACCAGCCGGGCCAAGATGGCGCAGGTCGGCGTCGACCAGGTGATCTGGGGCCGGCTCACCGACGCGATGCGGATCGAGGACGGCGGCACGGTCGACGCCGGCCGGTACATCCACCCCAGAGTCGAGCCCGAGGTGGCGTTCCGCCTCGACGCCAACGGCGCGGCCACCGCGGTCGCGCCGGCCCTGGAACTGATCGACTCCCGCTACGCCGACTTCAAGTTCACGCTGCCCGACGTGATCGCCGACAACACCTCGGCGGCCGGGTTCGTCCTCGGGCCGTGGCAGCCGCTGCCGGCCGGGCTGGACAACCTGGGCGTGCTGCTGGAGGTCGACGGGCGGGTCGCCCAGATCGGCTCCACGGCCGCCATCCTGGGCGACCCCCGCCGGGCCCTCACGGCCGCGGCCACCCTGGCCTCCTCCGCGGGTGTACTGCTGGAGGATGGCTGGGTGCTGCTGGCCGGAGCGGCCACGGCGGCGGTCCCGCTCGCGCCCGGTGCGCACGTGCGCGCGGTCGTCGAGGGCCTGGGCACCGCGTCCCTGCGGGCGCTGGCGTGATCGTCGAGGGCGCGGCCCGGCCGCGCGGCCGGTTCCCGCACGTGAGGGTCGCGGGTGGGTTCGCGTTCGTCTCCGGCACGTCGTCGCGCCGGCCCGACAACAGCATCGCCGGGGCGTCGGTGGACGCGATGGGCACGACGAGCCTCGACATCCGCGAGCAGACGCGGGCCGTGCTGCGCAACATCGACGGCATCCTGGCCGCGGTCGGCGCGTCGCTCGCCGACGTGGTGCAGGTGACCACGTATCTGGTGAACATGAACGACTTCGGCGGCTACAACGAGGTCTACGGCGAGTTCTTCGACGAGACCGGGCCGGCCCGCACCACCGTGGCGGTCCACCAGCTGCCGCACCCGCACCTGCTGATCGAGATCCAGGCCGTCGCGCTGATGCCCCGTTCCAGTGACCCAGTGGAGGTCGGAAATGACTGACATGTCCCCGGTGAGCTTCCCCGACTGGCTCGCCGAGAACCAGCACCTGCTCAAGCCGCCAGTCGGCAACAAGCAGGTGTTCCCGACCGGGTCGGACTTCATCGTGATGGTCGTCGGCGGCCCCAACCAGCGCACCGACTTCCACGTGGACCCGTACGAGGAGTTCTTCTACCAGATCAAGGGCAACATGCACCTCAACGTCATGACGCCCGACGGCCCCGACACGGTGCACATCAAGGAGGGCGGGATGTGGCTGCTGCCGGGCAACATGCCGCACTCGCCGCAGCGCGAGGCCGGCTCGATCGGCATCGTGGTGGAGCGGGTGCGCGAGGAGGGGACCCTGGAGAAGTTCCAGTGGTACTGCCCGTCGTGCGGGAACAAGGTGCACGAGGTCGAGCTGCAGGTGCGCGATATCGTGGTCGACCTGCCGCCGGTGTTCCAGGCGTTCTACGAGGACGAGAAGGCGCGGACCTGCACCCAGTGCGGCACAGTGCACCCGGGCAAGGGATGAGAGTCGACGTCCACACCCACCTGGTGCCGTTCGGCTGGCCGGACCTCGCGGCCGAGTGCGGCGGCACCGGGTGGCCGTGGCTGCGCGTCGACTCCGAGCGCGCGGCGATGATCATGGTGGGTGACACCGAGTTCCGTCCGATCGGGCCGTCGGCGTGGGACGCGCCGACGCGCCTGGGGGACATGGACGCCGACGGCGTCGATCTGCAGGTGATCTCCCCGACGCCGGTGTTCTTCTCCTACGACCGCCCGCCCGGCCAGGCGGTCAAGGTCGCCCGGATCTTCAACGACCTGACGCTGAAGCTGGCCGCCGAGGGCGCGGGCCGGCTCGTGCCGTTCTGCCAGGTGCCGTTGCAGGACCCGGACGCGGCCTGCGCCGAACTCGACCGCTGCCTGGCCAACGGGCACGTCGGCGTCGAGATCGGCAACCACGTCGGCGAGCGTGACCTCGACGATCCGGGCATCGTGTCGTTCCTGCAGCACTGCGCGTCGGTCGGCGCGCCGGTGTTCGTGCACCCGTGGGACATGCCGAACGGTCCGCGGCTGGACCGGTGGATGGCCCGCTGGCTGACCGGCATGCCCGCGGAGACGCACCTGTCGATCGTGGCGATGATCCTGGGGGGCGTCTTCGACGCGGTGGCGCCGTCGCTGCGGATCTGTTTCGCGCACGGCGGCGGCAGCTTCGCCTTCTGGCTCGGCCGGGCCGAGAACGCCTGGCACCGCCGTGGCGACGTGGTCCGGGGGCGCTCGGCGCACCCGCCGTCGCACTACGTCGACCGCTTCTCGGTCGACTCCGTCGTGTTCGACCCGGCCGCCCTGCGGCTGCTGGTCGAGACGCTGGGGGAGGACCGGGTCATGGTCGGCAGCGACTACCCGTACCCCCTGGGCGAGCGCCCGGTCGGGGCGGTGGTCGAGCGGGCCGGCTTCCTGAGCGAGGCCCAGCGCGCGAAGCTGCTGGGCGCCAACGCACTGCGGTTCCTCGGACGCTGACGGGCCGCGCCCGATACCGCCACGGGAACACCGGGCCGTACGACGACGTCGTCGTACGGCCCGACGCTTTTTCGCCGCTCGGACCGCCGTTTCATGCTTGTGAAATCCTGTGAACAACCCTGCGCCGAGGCATCCCCCGTACGGCCGGACAGTGCCGCCATGAGCAGTATCTTTCCTGTTCACTGCGGGACGCATCTTGTTCACTGAACTCATGCCTGATAGAACATCGAGCAGGTCGGGCTCACAGAGGAGTGAACATGGCAGACTCTCCCCTTCTCTCCCGCCGCTCCGTGTTTCAGCTCGGCGGCGTGGGCGCGCTCCTGCTCGCCACCGGCGCCTGCGCGAGCGGCAGCAAGAACAACACCTCGTCGTCGGCCTCCGGCGGCGCCAAGTCGTCGACCCTGAAGATCGCGGTGTCCAGCTACATCAGCAGCTGGGACCAGGACTTCGTCGGCTTCGACCTGACCGCCCTGATGCTGTACAAGAACGTCTTCCCATACATGATCGACTACGGCGTGAAGACCGTCGGCGGCAGCCGGATCCTCGACACCGAGAACGTCATGCCGACGTTCGCCGAGTCGTTCGAGCCGGACGCCGAGAAGAAGGTGTGGACGCTCAAGCTCCGCAAGGGCGTCAAGTTCCCCAGCGGCAACGAGCTCAAGGCCGCCGACGTGAAGTGGTCGAAGGACCGGGCGTTCGCCGCCAAGGCCAACGTCGCCGGCATCTACCGCACGATCGGCCTCACCAAGGCCGAGCAGGTCGTCGTCGTCGACGACTACACGGTCGAGTTCCACCAGGACTTCCCGAGCGCGCTGACCAAGCAGATCCAGGCCATCTCGCTCTACGTCTTCGACTCCGTCGAGGCGAAGAAGCACGCCACCGACGCGGACCCGTGGGCCAAGGAGTGGTTCGCCAAGAACCCGCCCACCGGCGGCTACTTCAACGTCACCAAGGCCACCCAGGGCCAGGAGATCGAGCTCACCGCGAACGACGCCTACCCGGGCCCGGACCCGGCCAAGACGAAGACGATCCGCATCTCGGTCGTGCCGGCCGCCGCCAACCAGCGGCTGCAGCTGCAGGCCGGCGACATCGACATCGCGCTGGGCGCGAGCCCGCGCGACATCAAGGACCTCAAGAACGCCTCCGGCGTCGCAGTGCTCTCGGCGGCCAGCAACTCGCAGGTCGCCATCCAGATGTCGACGACCACCGCGCCGTTCGACGACGTCAACGTGCGCAAGGCGCTGGCCTGGGCCACGCCGTACGAGCAGATCATCAAGAACGTGTACGGTGGCGACGCCCGGCCGACGAAGAGCGTCGTGCCGCTGGACATGCCGGGATACTCCGAGAAGGGGTACCCGTACACGTACGACATCGACAAGGCCAAGGCGGCGCTCGCCGCGTCGGGCAAGACCTCGGTCACCTCGGAGCTGGTCTTCCAGACCGACAACGACGAGCAGCAGCAGATCGCGGTGCTGGTGCAGAGCGAGGCCCGCAAGGCCGGCATCGAGCTCAAGCTGACCCCGCTCGACCCGGCGACGCTCGCCGACCGGCGCGGGAAGAAGAACATCCCGCTGCAGATCACCTCGGGCCAGCTGTGGGTCAACGACGTCGAGTACATGCTGGCGACGAGCTTCGTGCAGGGCGCCAACCTCAACTACTCCAACTACACCAACCCGAAGATCGAGCAGATCTACCAGCAGTCGCACACCGCCGTGGACACCGGCGCGCGCAACCAGCTCTGGGCACAGGTGCAGGACATCATGGCCGAGGACGTGCCGTGGGTCGTGATCTGCCAGCCCAACTTCAACCTGCCGGTGCGCAAGTCGGTGGCCGGCTGGGTGCAGCCGATGGACGGCCTGGCCCGCCTGCGCTACCTGGGTGCGTCGGCGTAGATGCGCGTCCTCCGGTTCGTCGCCCGCCGGCTGCTCCAGCTCATTCCGGTCCTGCTCGGGGTGGTCGTGCTGACATTCCTGCTGGTCCGGGTGCTGCCCGGTGACCCGATCCGGACCATCCTCGGGCCCAACGCGACCGCCGCCGACGAGGCGGCGGCGCGGGCCCGGTTCGGCCTCGACCAGCCGCTGTGGCGGCAGTTCACCGACTACCTCGGCGGGCTGTTCACCGGGGACTTCGGCACGTCCATCCAGAGTGGACAGGCGGTCGGCAGCGAGATGGCGCTGCGGATCGGCCCCACCATGGAGCTGGTCGTGCTGGCGGTGGCGATCGCCGTGGTGATCGCCACCGTCGTCGGCCTGTGGTCGGCCCGGCACGCGAACCGGGCCGGCGACCACGGCATCCGGGTGCTCGCGCTGATCGGCAACTCGATGCCGGAGTTCTGGCTGGGCCTGGTGCTGATCCTCGTCGGCTATGCGGGCCTGGGCTGGTTCCCGGCGCCCAGCGGCCGCGTCGACCCGGACACCGACCTCACCCCGGTCACCGGCGCCGACGCGCTCGACGCCCTGCTGACCGGCAACATGCCGGCACTGACGTCGGCGCTGTGGCACCTGGCGCTGCCGGTGCTCACGCTCGTCATCGTGATCGTGGCCCCGCTGCTGCGCAGCGTGCGCGCATCGGCCCTGGAGGTGCTGCGCTCGGAGCCCTACGCGGCCGCCGAGGCCCACGGGCTGCCCGGCCGGCTGCTGCGCCGCGGCTATCTGGTGCGGGCGGCGCTGGTGCGCCTGCCGTCGCTGGCCGCCCTCGTCTTCGGCTTCTCCATCGGCTCGACGGTGCTCATCGAGTACGTCTACTCCTGGCAGGGCTTCGGCCAGTGGGCGCTGCGCGGGCTGCTCTACCGCGACTACCCGGTGGTGCAGGCCTCGGTGCTGGTGATCGCGTTCCTCTACGTCGTGGTGTTCCTGATTGCCGACGTCGTGCACGCCACGCTCGACCCGAGGGTGAGGATCTGATGTCGCTGCTGCGCACCGGCCGGCGCCGGGAGAACCGCGACGGCCGCTTCGGCACCGTCCTGGTGGCCACCGGCGCCGGGATCCTGGCCGTCGTCGCGCTGGCCGTGCTGCTCGGCCCGCTGCTCACCGCGTGGGGGCCGAACGAGATCGACGCGGCCGCACCCACCCTCGCCGAGCCCGGCGGCGCGCACCTGTTCGGCACCGACGTCAACGGCATGGACGTGTGGAGCCGGCTGCTGTACGCCGGCCGCGTCGACCTCGGCATCGCGGTCGCCGCGGTCGCCGTCGCCGTCGTGCTGGGCAGCGTCCTCGGCGTGGTCGCCGGCTACTTCGGCGGCTGGCTCGACGACGTCCTGATGCGCCTGACCGACATCTTCCAGGCGTTCCCCACATTCATCCTCGCGCTCGCCGTCGCCGCCCTGCTGGGCAGCGGGCCGGTGAACCTGACCGTCGCGATCGCGCTGGTGAACGCGCCGGCCTACGCCCGCCTGGTGCGCGCCGAGGTCCGCACGATCCGCGACCTGACCTACGTCGACGCCGCGCGCACCTCCGGCGCCTCGACGATCGGGCTGCTGTGGCGGCACGTGCTGCCCAACAGCATCACCCCGGTGCGGGTCATCGCCCCGCTCAACTGCGGCTGGGCGATGCTCACCCTGGCCGGACTGTCGTTCCTCGGGCTGGGCATCCCGGTGCCCGACGCAGAGTGGGGCGCCATGATCAGCCTCGGCACCGGCGACGTCGTCGCCGGCCGGTGGTGGACCTCGGTGCCGCCCGGCATCGCACTGCTCGTCTGTGTCCTGGGCTTCAGCCTCCTCGGCGAGGGCCTGCAGGAGCGCGCCGACCGGGTCCGACGGTGAGGAGCCGCACGTGAGCCTGCTTTCGATCGACAATCTCTCCGTCGTCATCGGCGGCCGCGTCGCCGCGCTCAGCGACGTCTCGTTCACCGTCGACGCCGGCGAGGTCGTCGGGTTGGTCGGAGAGAGCGGCGGCGGCAAGAGCATGGTCGGCCGGGCGATCGTCGGCATGCTGCCCACCGGCTCCGTGGCGACCGGCCGGGTCGGCTTCGACGGCATCGACGTGCTGACCATGTCCGCCGAGAAGCTGGCCCACCACCGCGGCCACGGCGCCGCGATGTGCTTCCAGAACCCGCGCGGCGCGCTCAGCCCGACCCGCACCGCGGGGCGGCAGCTGGTCGACCGGCTCCGGACCCACCAGGACATGAACGGCGAGCGGGCCCGCGAGTCGGCGCTGGAGCTGTTCGAGGCGGTCGGCATCCGCAGCGCCCGCCGCCGCCTCGGCGCCTACCCGCACGAGCTGTCCGGCGGCATGGCCCAGCGGGTGATGATCTCCCTCGCCACCGGCTGCGCGCCGCGCCTGCTCATCGCCGACGAGCCGACCACGGGCCTCGACGTCACGCTGACCGCCGAGATCCTGCGCCAGTTCCGCCACGCCGCCGACACCGACGGCCGCGGCGTGCTGCTGGTCTCCCACGACATCAACGCCATCGCGGCCGTGTGCGACCGCATCGTGGTCCTCTACGCCGGCACCGTCGCCGAGGACGGCCCGGCCCGGCAGGTGCTGACCGCGCCGGCGCACCCGTACACCCGGGCGCTGCTGCGCTCGGTGCCCGACCTCGACGGCCGGCCCGTGGTGGTGACGCCGGGCGCGATGCCGCTGCTGCGCGAGGCCCCGGCCGCGTGCCCCTTCGCGCCGCGCTGCGCGCACGCCGAGGACGACTGCCGCACCTCCCGCCCGCAGCCGGCGCGGCAGGGCCGGCACTGGACGGCGGCCTGCTTCCACCCGCTGCACGACGCCGTCGAGGCGGGGCAGGCGACCGACGTCACCGTCGGCACCGCCGCCCGGCGGGCCGCCCCGGCCGCGGACGCCGAGCCCGTGCTCGTCGTGGACGACGCCCACGTGGTCTACAAGAGCCGGTTCGGCCGGGGCGGGCACCACGCGCTGCGCGGGGTCAGCCTCACCGTCGCCAAGGGCGAGCGGATCGGCGTCGTCGGCGAGAGCGGGTGCGGCAAGTCCACCCTCGCCCGGCTCATCGTGGGGCTGGCCAAGCCGACCAGCGGCCGCGTCACCGCCGCCCGCAGCTCGCTGGTCTTCCAGGACCCGATCGGCTCGCTCAGCCCGCGCCGGACCGTCGAGGACGCGATCGGCGAACCGCTGCGCGCGCTCGGCGTCCCCGCGGCCGAGCGAGCCGGCCGGGCGGCCGCCGTGCTCGACCGGATGGAGCTCGACCGCTCCATCCTCGCCCGCCGGCCGCACGAGCTCAGCGGCGGGCAGGCGCAGCGGGTCGGCATCGCCCGCGCGCTCGTCGCCGAGCCGGACCTGATCGTCTTCGACGAGCCGACGTCGGCGCTGGACGTGACCGTGCAGGCGCAGATCCTCGCGGTGATCGACGAGGTCGCCGCGGACCGCTCCCACGGCTCGGTGTTCATCTCGCACGACCTGGCCACCGTCCGCGGGTTCGCCGACCGGGTCGTCGTGCTCTACCTCGGCCGGATCGTCGAGGAGGGGCCGGTCGAGGAGGTCTTCGCGCGGCCGCGGCACCCCTACACGCGGGCGCTGCTGTCGCGCGGGGTGGCCCTGGTCCGCGACCTGGAGGAGGCCGACGCGGCGACCGGGTGCGCGCTCGCGGCCCGGTGCCCGTTCGTCACCGACCGGTGCCGCGGCGAGGACCAGCAGTTGCAGCAGTACGGGCAGAGCCGGGCCGCCTGCTGGCGGGTGCCGGAGATTGGGGAGTTGGTGTGAGTCTCAGGCTGGCCGTCGACATCGGCGGCACGTTCGTCGACGCGATGGAGCTGGACACCCGGACCAACCAGGTGCGGTTCCGCAAGGCGTCGACGACCCCGGCCCGCCCGGCCGACGGCGTGCTCGCCGCGGTGGCCGCGCTCGGCACGGACCTGTCCGATGTGGAGCTGTTCATCCACGGTACGACGCTGGGCCTCAACGCGGTGCTGGAGCGCCGCGGCGCCGCGACCGGCATCATCACCAACGAGGGCTTCCGCGACGTGTTCCTGATCGGGCGCGGCAACGTTCCCTCCGACCACATGTACGACTTCCAGTACGAGCGGCCGCCGAGCCTGGTGAAGCGCCGGCACACGGCGGGCGTGAAGGGGCGGCTGGACTACAAGGGTCGCGTGGTCGACGAGCTCGACGCCGACTCGGTGCTGGCCGCCGCCCGCGAGCTGGTCGAGGTGCAGGGTGTGCGGTCGATCGCCATCTGCTTCCTGCACGCGTTCCTCGACCCGTCGCACGAGCGCGCCGCGGCGGGCCTCATCCGGGAGCGCTACCCCGACGTCAGTCTCTCGCTGTCGACCGACATCGCGCGGGAGTACCGCGAGTACGAGCGCACCAGCACCACCGTGCTGGAGGCGTACATCCGCCCGATCTTCGAACGCTACGTCGACGAGCTGGAGCGGGGCCTGGCCGACGGCGGCTTCGCCGGGCGCTTCCTCATCATGCGCTCCGGCGGCGGATCGATGACCAGCGAGGCGGCCAAGCGCTCGCCGACCCACACCGTCCTCAGCGGACCGGCCGGCGGCATCGTCGGCGCCGCGTACCTCGCCGGCGCGCTGGGCCGCGACAGCCTCCTCACCTTCGACATCGGGGGCACCTCGCTCGACGCGTGCGTCATCGAGCAGGGCAGCGCGGTCGCCGCCCACGAGGCGCAGCTGGAGCACTTCCCGCTGCTGATCCCGACGTACGACATCCGCACCATCGGTGCCGGGGGCGGCTCGATCGCCTGGCTCGACCGGGGGCTGCTCAAGGTCGGCCCGCAGAGCGCGGGCGCCGACCCGGGACCGGTCTGCTACGGCCGCGGCGGCACCCGCCCGACGGTCACCGACGCGGCCGTCGCGCTCGGCTTCGTGGACCCCGACCGGTTCCTCGGCGGCGAGATGGGGCTGCATGCCGACGCGGCCCGCAAGGCCCTCGACGAGCAGGTGGCCGCGCCGCTCGGGCTGCCGGTCGAGGCGGCGGCCGCGGGCATCTTCGACGTGCTGCTCGCGCGCACCGTCGGCGCGGTCCGGCAGATCACCGTCGAGCGCGGCCGCGACCCGCGGCAGTTCTCGCTGCTCGCCTTCGGCGGCGCCGGGCCGCTGCTGGCGCCGCTGCTCGCCCGGGAGATGGGCATCGCGGAGGTCATCGTGCCGTTCGCGCCGTCGGGCTTCTCGGCGTGGGGCATGCTCAGCGCCGACATCGAGGACAACTTCAGCCGTACCCTGATGACCCCGCTCGACGAGGTCGAGCCGGCCGCGGTCGAGGCGACCTTCGCCGAGATCGAGGCCGAGGCGCTGGCCTCGCTGAGCGCGCAGGGCGTGCCCGCGCAGCTGGCGGTCCTGCAGCGCCAGCTGGAGCTGCGCTACCTCGGGCAGGAGCACAGCCTCACGGTCACGATCGGGGGCGAGCTCGACCCCGACGGCGTGCGGGCGGCCTTCCAGGAGTTGCACTCCGCCCGGTACGGCCACGCGATGGCCAACCGCCTGCAGATCCTGAACTTGCGGCTGCGTGCGGTGGGCCGCACGGCGAGCCCGACGCTGGTCGAGCCGCCGCCGGGCGACGGCGATGCGGCCCGGGCCCTGCTCGGGCGCCGGGACGCGTTCGACTTCGGCGCCCGTGCGGTCGTGCCGTTCGACGTCTACGACCGGGCGCTGCTCGCGCCGGGCGACGCGTTCGACGGCCCGGCACTGGTCGACGAGGGCACGTCCACGACGGTGGTCCCCTCGGGTCAGCGGGTGTCGGTCGACGCGCACGGCTACCTGCTGGTGCGTGCGGCATGACCCAGCTTGACGGCGCTACCGCCGAGGTCGTGCGCTCCTACCTGCTCGCCGCGGCCGAGGAGATGCGCGCGACGCTCATCCGCACCTCGTTCAACCCGGTCATCTACGAGGTCCACGACTTCGGGCTCTCGCTGTACGACGCCGACCTGCGGCTGGTGGCCGAGGCGACCGGGCTGACGTTCTTCCTCGGCGCCAACGACTTCTCGCTGCGCAAGGGCGTGGAGTACGTCGGGCGGGAGAACCTGCACCCGGGCGACGTCGTGCTGCTCAACTACCCGTACTGGAACGCCGCGCACGCCTACGACGCGACGCTGTTCGCCCCGGTGTTCGAGCCCGGCGGGCCGCTGCTGGGCTTCCTCTGCGTCCGCGCGCACTGGATGGACCTCGGCGCCAAGGACCCGGGCTACGTGCTCGACTCCACCGATGTACACCAGGAAGGCATCCTCTTCCCAGGCACCAAGGTGGTGTCGCGCGGCGAGCCGGTCCGCGAGATCCACGAGCTGATCCGGTTCAACTCGCGCATGCCCGACGAGGTGATGGGCGACCTGCACGCCCAGATCGCCGCGCTGCGCACCGGCGAGCGCCGGCTGCTGGAGATCGTCGAGAAGTTCGGCCGGCCGACCGTCGAGGCCACGATCGAGCGGATGATCGCCGACGGCGCCGCCCGCACCCGCTCGGCCCTGACCGCGCTGCCGCAAGGCTCCTGGACCGCGCAGGACGTGCTCGACGACGACGGCATCACCGACGAGCCGATCAACATGAAGGTGACCGTCACGATCGCCGACGGCACGTTCACGGTCGACTTCGCCGGGTCGTCGCCGGCCGTGGCCGGGCCGGTCAACATGCCCTACGGCGCGACCGAGGCGATCTGCAAGGTCATCCTCAAGTCGCTGACCTCGGCCGACCAGCCCTCCAACGCCGGCACCGTCGCGCCGCTGGTGGTGAAGGCGGAGCCCGGCACGCTGTTTCACGCCGTCTACCCGCAGCCGACGTTCACGCTCTGGACCGGCATCGTCGCGGTCGAGCTCATCCTCAAGGCGCTCGCCCAGGGCATGCCCGACCGGCTGCCGGCCTCCTCGGGCGGCGACGTGCCCGGGTTCATGATGGTCGGCATCCACCCCGACACCGGCGCGCTGTTCGCCGTCTCCAACAACGAGCCGGTCGGCTGGGGCGGCACGCCACAGCACGACGGCATGAACGCCGCCACCCACGTCTCCGGCAGCACCGGGCGCATCACGCCGATCGAGGTGCTGGAGGCGCGGACCGGGATGTTCTTCGAGCGGATGGAGATCCGCACCGACTCCGGCGGGGCCGGCCGGTTCCGCGGCGGGGCGGGCCTGCACCGCGACATCCGGTTCGTCACGCCGGGGGAGTTCCTGTCGGTCATCAAGAAGACCAAGGCCCGGCCGTGGGCGCTTTCCGGCGGGCTGTCACCCGAGGCGAACCGGGTGATCGTCTTCCCGGGTACCGACCGGGAGCAGGCGGTCAGCACGAAGCGCACCGCCGTCGCCGTCGGGGACCGGATCAGGCTGCTGACCGCCGGTGGCGGCGGGCACGGCGACCCCCGCGAGCGCGACCCGGACCTGGTGCGCGAGGACGTGGCCGAGGGGTACGTGTCGCCGGAGCAGGCCCGCGAGGTCTACGGGGTCGAGGATGCCTGAGGTCGACGGCGCCACCGCCGAGGTGGTGCGCAGCTACCTCGTGGCCGCGGCCGAGGAGATGCGCGCCGCGCTCGTGCGCACCGCGTTCAACCCGGTCATCTACGAGGTCCACGACTTCGGTATCTCGATCTACGACGCCGACCTGCGCCTGGTCGCCGAGTCGACGGGCCTGTCGCGCTTCCTCGGCGCCAACGACTACTCGATCCGCAAGGGCGTGGAGTACGTCGGCCGGGACACGCTGCGGCCGGGCGACATCGTGCTGCTCAACTACCCGTACTGGAACGCCGCGCACGCCTACGACGCGACGCTGTTCGCGCCCGTGTTCGTCGACGACGCGCTCGTTGCCTTCCTCTGCGTCCGGGCCCACTGGATGGACCTCGGCGCCAAGGACCCCGGCTACGTGCTCGACTCCACCGACGTACACCAGGAGGGCCTGCTGTTCCCGGGCACCCGCGTGTTCGCGGGCGGCGAGCCGGTCCGGGAGATCCACGAGCTGATCCGGTTCAACTCGCGCATGCCCGACGCGGTGCTCGGCGACCTGCACGCCCAGGTGGCGTGCCTGCGCACCGGCGAGCGGCGGATCGCCGAGCTGTTCGTCACGTACGGCCGGGAGACGGTGGGCGCGGTGGTCGACGCCGTCATCGCCGCGGCCGGTCAGTCCGCCCGGGAGGCCGTCGAGGCGCTGCCGCAGGGCTCGTGGACGGCCGAGGACTGGCTCGACGACGACGGGATCACCGACGACCCGATCCCGATGCGGGTCACCGTGACGATCGACGGCGGCACGTTCACCGTCGACTTCGAAGGCTCGTCGCCGGCCGTGCCGGGCCCGGTCAACCTGCCCCTCGGCGCGACGATCGCCACCTGCCGGGTGGCGTTCAAGGCGATCACAACGCCGGCCGAGCAGACGAACGCCGGCCACTTCGTGCCGCTGGTCGTGCGGGCCGAGCCGGGCACGCTCTTCCACGCCGTCTACCCGGCCGCGACGTTCACCCAGTGGACCGGCACCGTCGCGCTGGAGCTGATCTACAAGGCGCTGGCGCAGGGCATGGGCGGCCGGTTGCCGGCCTCGTCGGGCGGCGACGTGCCCGGGTTCATGATGGTCGGCGTCCACCCGGACACCGGGTCGCTGTTCGCGGTCTCCAACAACGAGCCGGTCGGCTGGGGCGGGGCGCCCGGGCACGACGGCATCGGGCCGGCCAACCACCCGTGCCAGACCCAGGCCCGGATCACGCCGGTCGAGGTGCTGGAGGCGAAGACCGGCATGTTCTTCGAGCGGATGGAGATCCGCACCGACTCGGGCGGGGCCGGCCGGTTCCGTGGCGGACCCGGGCTGCGCCGGGACATCCGGTTCGTGACCCCGGGCGAGTTCCTGTCGGTGATCAAGAAGACGAAGTCCCGGCCGTGGGCGATCGACGGCGGTGTGGCCCCCGAGGCCAACCGCGTCGTGGTCTTTCCCGGCACGGCACGGGAGCGCGCCGTCAGCACCAAGCGCACGGCCGTCGCGGCCGGCGACCGGGTGACGGTGCTGACCGCCGGCGGCGGGGGACACGGTGACCCCGCCCTGCGCGATCCGGACGCGGTCCGCGAGGACGTGGCCGACGGCTACGTCTCCGCCGACGCCGCCCGCACGATCTACGGAGTGGAACCATGAGCCTGCTGCTGGAGAACTGCACGGTCGTCGACGGGCGTATCGAGCCGATCGAGGACGCCGCCGTCCTGGTGGCCGGCGAGCGGATCGCCGCCGTCGGCCCCCGCGAGCGGGTGCTGGCGGAGGCCGGCGGCGACGCGACCCGCATCGACCTCGACGGCGCCTGGCTCACCCCGGGCCTGGCCAACATGCACACCCATCTGTCGCTCACCCTGCCGGGCGCCGCCGGTGACCGGCTCAAGCAGATGGGCCCGCACGAGCTCGCGCTCTACATGGCCGACGGCGCCCGCCGTACGCTCCACTGTGGAGTGACGACGGTCCGCTGCGTCGCCGAGAAGGACCACGCCGACTTCGCGCTGCGCCGCTCGATCGAGGCCGGCCGCACGCCCGGACCGCGGATCTTCACCGCCGGTCGCGCCCTGGTGTGCACTGGCGGGCACGGCCACGAGAGCAGCGACACCCTCGAGTGCGACGGCGTCGACGGGTTCCGGCGCGGGGTACGCGAGCAGATCAAGGCCGGCGCGGACCTGATCAAGGTGATGATCTCCGGCGGCATCGCCGGCCGGCACGAGTCGATCGACACCCGCCAGCTGCACCCCGACGAGCTGGCGGCGGTACTGAAGACCGCACACGACTGGGGGCGGCGGGTCACCGCCCACGCCGGCCCGGCGCCGGTCATCACGGAAGCGGTCGAACTGGGCCTCGACTGTGTCGAGCACGGCTACGAGCTGACCGCGGAACTGGCCGCACTCATGGCCGAAAGCGGCACCGCCCTCGTGCCGACCCTGCTCGTCACCCGGTGCAAGGCGTTCTTCGACGAACTGGGCGTCCCGGAGTGGATGCAGCAGCGATCGCTGGGCGCGGGCGAGCGGCACCTGGAGAGCTTCGCGATGGCCGTCGCCGCCGGGGTGGAGGTGCTGCTGGGCAGCGACATGCCGCCGTTCTGGTCGTTCGAGGGCACCAACGCCACCGTGCGCGAGCTGGAGCACATGTCGGCCGTCATCGGGCCGGGGCAAGCGCTCTACGCCGGCACGCTCGGGCCCGTGCGCTGGCTGCGGGCGGAGCAGGACCTGGGGACGGTCGAGCCGGGCAAGCTTGCCGACCTCATCGCGATGGACCAGGACCCGTCCGCGGACACCTCGGCATTCCGGGGCGTGCGCTGGGTGATGAAGGGAGGCGCCGTGGTGCGCGACGACCGGGCCGGGGTGCGGCCGTGACGGCGGGTGCGGAGATCGCCGCCGCGATCGACGACATGTACGCGGCGTTCCTCGCCGGCGACCGGGCCCGCTTCGACGCCCATCTCGACGCGGAGGTCACCACCTGGGAGACGCATCTGCCGGGTCCGCTGCGCACCCGGGCCGAGCTGGACGAGTACCGCGACAGCCGCGACACCGCCGGCCGGCGTCCGGTGCTGGCCGAGATGGTCGCCCGCGCGAAGCGCATCGACGTGTGGGGCGACACCGGCGTGGCCCGCTACGAGCTGTACTGCCGCGGCGAGGACGAGGCGTCGGTCACCCGCGTCACCGACGTGCTGCGCCGCACCGGCGCCGGCTGGCGGATCGTTCACCACCACGCGGAGCTGGTGCGGCCGTGAAGCGCCTCGTCGCCTACCGCGACGGCGAGCCGCTCGACGTGCTCGCCGTCGCCGACGTGCCGGACGACCCGGAGCCCGGCCCGGGCCGGGTGACCGTCGCCGTCGAGGCGGTCGGCCTCAACTTCCTCGACGTGATGCTGTGCCGCGGGACGTACCCGGTGCGGCCGGAACCTCCGGTCACGCCCGGGGTCGAGTTCAGCGGGCAGGTCCTGACCGGGCCCGACGCCGGCCGCGCGGTGATCGGGTGCCCGGCGCTGCCGCACGGCGCCCTCGGCGAGACCGTCACCGTCGACGCCGGCCTGCTCGTGCCGCAACCAGCCGGGCTCGACCCGGTGACCGGCGCGGGGATCCCGGTGACGTACCAGACCGCGTGGTTCGCCCTGGAGCGGGCCGGAGTGTCCACAGGGGACACCGTGCTCGTGCACGCCGGGGCCGGCGGGGTCGGCGTCGCGGTCACCCAGCTCGCCGTCGCCCGCGGCGCGCGGGTGATCTGCACCGCCGGCGGCCCGGCGAAGACCGAGGCGTGCCGCGCCAACGGCGCCGACGTCGCGATCGACTACCACACCGAGGATTTCCCCAAGGCAGTCGACGCCGCGACCGGTGGCGCGGGCGTCGACGTGGTGGTCGACCCCGTCGGCGGTGACGTGTTCGCCCGCTCGCTGGACTGTCTCGCCTTCGAGGGGCGCATCGTCGCCGTCGGCGCCGCGGCCGGGCCGCCGCCGGCCGTCGACCCGATGCGCCTCGCCGCCCGCAACGCCACCCTCGTCGGCCTCTCGTGGGGGTCGGCCTACCCCTGGCGGCGACCGGACGAGGTCGCCGCCGCCTACGCGGCGCTGTTCGCGTTGTGCGCATCGGGCGCCGTCCGGCCGCCGGTCAACCGGGTCGAGCCGCTCGAAGGGGCGCCCGCGGCGCTGCAGGACCTGGCCGCCGGGCGTACCACCGGCAAAATCGTCGTCCGGATCGGAGGGTGAGGAATGTCCGAAGACAACGACATGGAGATCTACGACCTCAGGGTCACCGTCGACCACATCGAGGGCCGCTCCGTCTGCGGGATGGCGGTCGGTGACTGCTTCGAGCTGGAGCGCAGCGCCCACCTGCGGCTGCCCGACGGCAAGCATTTCTGCGTGTACGCCCTGGCGGCCGTCCTGCCGTTCCTGGCGGCCAAGCAGCGCGCGCTGCCGGCCGGCGACTGGCTGGAGCGCGACACCCTGTTCTGCTGCCCCGATCCGGAAGAGCGCCTGGTGATGCGGGTCGAGCGCACCCGCCGGCGCGGGATGCGATCGGCGGATCTCACGTGAGTGCCCCGGCGCGGGCCGAAATCGGGCTGGGCATACAGAGCGACAAGCGGCCCGGCGACTACGCCCGCCTCGCCCGGGCGGCCGAGGCGCACGGGTTCGACGTGCTGACCGTCTTCGGCGACCTCATGTTCCAGCCGCCGATCTTCCCGCTGCTGGAAATGGCCGGCGCCACCACGCGGGTGCGGCTCGGCGCCGCCTGCCTCAACCCGTACTCCATGGCCCCCTACGAGATCGCCGGGCAGGTCGCCGCGCTCGACCTCGCCTCCGCCGGCCGCGCCTACCTCGGGCTGGCCCGGGGCACCTGGCTCGGCGCGGTCGGGATCGACCAGCCCCGGCCGATCTCCGCGCTCGGCGAGGCGGCCGAGGTCGTCTACCGCCTGCTCGGCGGCCGGACCGACGGCTTCGACGGCCGGGTGTTCCGGCTCGCGCCGGGCGTCGCCCTGCGCTATCCGGTGCAGCGCCCCGACCCGCCGCTGCTGATCGGCGCCTGGGGCCCGCAGGGTGCGGCGCTCGCCGGCCGGATCGCGGCTGAGATCAAGGTGGGCGGCAGCGCCAACCCGGCGATGGTCGGCGTCGTGCGCGAGCGGCTACGGGCGGGCGCCGAACCGGCCGGCCGATCCGTGACCGACGTGCGAATCGTGCTCGGCGCGGTGACCGTGGTCGACCGCGACGGCGCCGCCGCCCGGGCCAAGGCCCGCACCGAGGTCGCGATGTACCTCGCGGTCGTCGCCGAGCACGACCCGACCGCGGGTGTACCGGCGGATCTCGTGCGTCGCGTCGCCGACCTGGTCGACCGGGGCGAGCACGAGGCCGCCGGCCGGCTCGTACCCGACGACGTGCTCGACCTCTTCGCGTTCTCCGGCACGCCGGAGCAGGTCGCGGCCCAGGCGCAGACGCTGATCGACGCCGGCGTCGGGCGGGTGGAGTTCGGCACGCCACACGGGCTGACCGACGACGGCGGCGTGGACCTGCTGGGCAGCGCTGTGCTGCCCCTGCTGCGCCGGGAGGCGGCATGAACGTCGACGTGATCGTCGGCCCGGGCCTGGTCGCCGACCTCGACCTGGTGCGCGAGCTGGCCGAGGCCGAGTTCGCCGGGCTCGGCGTGGACGGCGCCGTCCACGAGGCGCCGGACCTCGCGGCGGCGCTGTCGGGCGCGACCGGCGCCGTCGTTGCGCTGCCCGGGCACACGGCAGCAGCCCGGCGGCTGATGACGGCGCCGGGCGCCCACGCCCCGCGGACGGTGTGGCTCGACCTGACGGCGACCGGGCCGCAGCCCGTCGCGGCCGGGTCGGAGCACCACCAGGGCCGCGAGATCTGGGGCGTCACCTGGGCCGTCCGGCGGGCTGTGCACCGGCTGCGGCACCCGGCCCGGCGCATCGCCTACGGTCCGGACGCTGAACAGTGGGCCGAGCTGCGGCTGCCCGCCGGCATCGGCCCGGTGCCCGTCGCGGTGCTGCTGCACGGCGGCTTCTGGCGTTCGGTCTGGGGCGCCGACCTCATGGACGCGATGGCGATCGACCTGGCCGGGCGCGGGTTCGCCGCGTGGAACGTCGAGTACCGGCGCCCGGACCGCCACGGCTGGGACGCCACGACGGCCGACGTGGCCGCGGGCCTGGCCTTCGCGGGTGCCGCCGACGCCCGGGTCGACCCGTCCCGGCTGGTGCTGTTCGGGCACTCCGCCGGCGGGCAGCTCGCGGTGCGGGCGGCGGCCGACGCGCCCGGCGTGGTCTCGGTGGTCGTGTCGCAGGCGGGCGTGCTCGACCTGACCGAGGGGCAGCGGCGCGGGATCGGCACCGGGGCGGTCGCCGCGGCGCTGCGCGGCGACGAGGGCGCGCTGGCGGCGGCGGACCCGCTGCTGCGGCTACCGGTGGGCGTGCCGGTGGTCGTGGTGCAGGGCCGGGCCGACGGCCTGGACCTTGTCGACATGTCCCGTCGCTACGCCCGGGCCGCGCTGGCCGCCGGCGACCGGGTGGTCCGGCTCGAACTGCCCGCCGACCACTTCGACGTCATCGACCCTCGCACGCCGGCCTGGGCGGCCACGATGGAAGCGGTCACCGAAATCTTGATGTGAGAGTGAACAACGATCTTCAGAACAGGCGCGGGGTCACCACCGAGACCACGGTGGTGACCCCGTCGGTGTCGTTGTAGAGCCGGTGCGGGGTGCTGGAGCGCAGGTGCAGGCTGTCGCCCGGGTAGAGCCGATGCTCGATGCCGTTGACCTCGTAGAGCAGTTCGCCCGACACCACGTAGGCGAACTCCTCGCCGGCGTGACCGTAGGCCTCCTCGCGGCGCCCGCCGGGGGCGATGTGCACGACCATGGGCTCGAGCACCAGGTGCGGGCCGCGGTCGGAGAGCATGCGATAGGTGGTCTGGCCGGAGACGTACTCGGTCGCGCCGTTCTGGGCCCGGGTCAAGGTGAAGTGCTCCGGCAGGTCGTCGGTCGGCGCCGGCCGCGGCGCCCCCTGCTCCTCCTCGTGGAAGAACTCGGAGACCGGACGGTCCAGTGCGGCGGCCACGCCGTTCAGGGCGGTCAGCCCGATCGCCGAGATGCCCCGCTCGACCTGCGAGAGGAACCCGATGGACAGGCCGGACTGGGTGGCCAGGCCGCGCAGCGTGAGCCCGCGCTCCTTGCGGAACTGGCGCATCCGCGCACCGACCAGCGCCTGGCCGCTGCTCTCGACGCGGTCCTGCCTAGCCGTCGTGCGCACCTTCGAACCTCCTGCCGAAACTTGTTTGATCCTATCGAACAACGTCCGCCGGTGAAGACCCGGAAGCACTAGATCCTCCTGTTCCTGCGCTCCGCCCCGGTGCTGCTCGGGGTGCTCGCCGCCAGGACCGAACGCCTCAAGCTCGGCGTCGGGATCATGAACCCCTACTCGGCCTCATGGACGTGTCGTACGGAGAACCAAGACCCTGAACGACTGCCCGCACATGGCACGCTGATCGGGCGCTCCGTTTTCGCCGGGCGAGCGTCACGCTCCGAGCGCCGCGCGGGCAGCTGCCCTGCGGGACCAGTGCTCGCTCGAAGGCCGATGACAGTGAACGAGATCGTGGCTTTGCCGCACAGGGATCTGAGTCCTGGCCGTTCAGGGACGTGGCGATGACGATCCCAGCTGGACCGCTCCTCGTCCGCATCGTCAGCGACGGAACGTCCTCATCCAGCGCGCCGGGTAACACTCAGCCGGCGCGGGTGAACGCGACGTCCAGCACGGCGTCGAGGACGAGATATCCACCGAATCCGGCGACGGCAGCCGGTACCAGACCAATGAGACCGTACAGCCGATCGCGGGCGCCGCGGCCCAGGACGGGCGGGACGAGCGCGCCGGCCACCGAGACCAGCAAGGCTTCGCCCAGCGGCCGGTGGCTGGCCAGCAGGTACGCTCCCTCCGCGACGAAGACGCCGCCCAACAGGCACAGTGCGGCCACCCGCCGGGCGCGCCGTTCGTCACGCCACCATGCCCCCGCGGTGGCGAACAGTGGTCCCGCGGCCAAGCCGACCAGCGCCCACCCGGCCGGTCCGGTGACAACGGCCGGACTCACGGTGCGGTGCTCGAACACCACCAGCGAGCCGTAGAAGCCGGCGACCGCGCCGATGAGGACCGCCGTACCGGCGAGCCAGGTCCGCCAACCGCCGTCGCGCAGCACGGCACCGGCGGCGAACGCACCGACGACCCAGATCGCGCCGGAGTTGACCAGGCGGCTGGAGTCGCCGGGCAGGACACCGTTCAGCAGCAGCGACACTGAGCCCAGGGCCACGCCGCCGAGGGCCGCCAACAGGAAGCTACTTCTGAACGCCATGGGAGTGGATGCTGGCATACCGTTACCCGGCAGCGCGCGTGGACATACGACACTCTCGCACATGCCGCGAAGCGGTCGCTACGTAACGTGATGCCCCGGCGGGCGCGTCGGCGACCGCTCTAAGCCGCTCATCTTGCGGCCCTCAGGACTGGTCACCGGGGCTCGCTGTAGCCGTGGGTAACCAGCACGGCGAGGAGCTGTTCCTGCCACGCCTGCTCGTCGGCGTCGCGCCAGCGGTGCTGTCGCGGGCACTCCCAATTCGGCGGCTCACCATCGACGATGCAGCCTCCGAGCGCCAGTTGCCCAGCGGCGGCGGCTTCGAAAGCCGCCTGGACCGGCAAGCCAAACATCAACGGCACACCCTGCATACCGCACTCCGGACAAGGAGAGATCACGTCGGAAGCGTAACCGGAACCGCCTGGCGCGCCGACCTGCCGCCGTTGGTGCGCGGCGGCCGGTCAGCCCTCGTCACTGCGGGCAGCAGGCTCGGCGAAGGCGAGGCTTCCCGTCCTGCCGATGTGCGTGTTGGGGCAAGCGCGGTCGGTCTTCAGATGGCGGTGGCGAGCTCGGTGAACGCCGCAGCAACGCGAAGCCCGCATCGGGCGTCGATGCCGAGTTCGTCGTGGCCGCGGCGCAGATGCTGCATGAACGCGTGCCCGGTGGTCATCGTCTGTGCTGTCCGGTCAGTTCGTAGCCCGCGCATCGGTCTGAGCCGGTGCTTGAGTTGACTGAGGTCCGCCTCGATCCGGTTGTTCGCGTGGCGTTCAACGTGGTGCCACGCCGACGGGATCAGTTCATCGAGGACTGCCGGGTACACCGGCGCCGCGTCAGTGACGACCTCGGTAGGGCGCACCTTCAACGCGGTCAACGCCCGGCGGAAGAACCGGCACGCTGCCACAGCAGCAACTCCTCGACGCCGCGGCACGACAGGTCGTACCGCAGACACAAGCGGCCAGCGACCACGACCACGTCCGGCGAGCACCGGAACCCGGCGAACGCTGCTTCCAGAGGCTCAAGACCTGGCGTGGCGTGGCCACCCGCTACGACAAGGACCCGGACAGCTATCAGGCCGGACTCCACCTCCGAGGCTCGATCATGTGGCTGAAATTCCTTACCTCAACCACATGATCCGAACCCCAAACAGCTCCTAGGGGTGCTTGCGCTCCCCGCCGGACTCCGCGCCCGCGATGACCGTGGCCAGCGCCGCGCCGTCCTGGTTCGGGTCGGACGGGGCGGCCGTCGCCGCGTCGGCGGGCTTCTCCGCCTCCGCCAGCGGGGCTGGCCCGACCGCGGCGGCCAGCAGCGCCGAGTTGGGGATGTTGAGCGGCCCGTCGGCCGTCTCCAGCATCGTGTACAGCAGGCCGGCCGAGACGATCACGCCGACGTGCGGCCCGTTGATCGCACCGGACATGACCCGGACCTGCTGGCCGGGCACGTACGGGCGGGCGAAGAGCAGCACCAGCCCCGCGAACAGGTTGCCCAGCACCGGCTGGGCGGCCAGGCCGACGACGATGCCGGTGATCGCGCCGCCGACGAGCAGCTGGCGCAGCTGCACGCCGAGCAGGTCGCAGACCACGAGGACGGTGATGAGGTACCCGCCGAGCAGCACGAACAGCCGCAGCGGCGTCCCGGCCACGTCCCCGGCCCGCGCGACCGCGACCCGCTGCACCTCCCGGGCGGCGATGCGGGTGGCGACCAGGCCGGACAGGGCGGTGAGGGCCGCGCAACAGTACGCCGCGATGCGCACCCGAAGCGACGGGTCGTGCACACCGCCGATGTCGTGGCCGACGACGAGGGCGACGAGCGCAATGGCACCGAACACGAGGGTGCGGCGGAAGTCCGGGCGCACGTGCAGCCCGATGACGCGGCCATTGCCGCGTCGCCCTGTCAGCCAGCCCATGTCGCCGCTCCCTCCGCCTTCCGGGCGACCCTACCTCGGTCTTCTCACCCGGCCGGTCTCACCCGATGGCGACGTGAGAAGCGCGACGTGACCGCAACGGCCAGGGGTCGAGCCCGGGGGTTCGGCTCAGCGTCCGGAACCGCCCTACCGGGGCCGCAAGCCCCATTCGGATACCCCAAGCCAGGAGGTTGCCTGTCCGGGCTGTGGCGTTGCATCGGGTCGGGTGCACGGGTGTTACCACCGGCGGTTGGTCGATACGGCTCTCGGCGGGCGGCCGGTCGTGATCCGGCTGCTGGTACGCCGGCTGGTCAGCCGCGAGGTCACCCTGTGCTCGGGTGACGTTCGTCGAGCAGATTCCTGGCCTGACCAGTCCGCACTCCCGATACAGCCCGCCGGTGCAGGTGGCGTTGACCGCGATCGCGGTCGCGCTGGCCGGCAGGCCCGGCGCCCGGCTGGCCCGGAAGCTGGGCCGTCACCGCGCATCACGCCTGCGTACGGGCCGCGATGACCGTCCAAGCCGCCCAAGCCACCGTTGTCACCCCGGCCACCAGCGCGGATCCCGATGCCGGGCCAGAGCCCGCCCGCGACGCCGAGCCGGTCGCAGACCCGCAACCCGCCGCCACGACGGCCGAGCCGGACGGGTCGCTCGACGTGTGCGGCCGCGAACGCTCCCTGGTCGTGCGCACCCGCGAATGGCTTCGTGCGTGTAAATGGGGCCCAGACGTGCGCGAATTTCGGGAACGGGAACGGCCGGTTTCCCTCGATCAATGTCGCTGACCTTGGGGCCCACATATCCGGTGGCGGGGCATCGCCGGGCGAGGTCTAGAAGGATGGGTCGGCGTCCGAGTGGGTGAGGACGGCGGTGCTGTCGGGCTGAGGTGGGACCCGAACTGGCGAACAAAACGCAGGCCACCGCGTGTCAGGACCCCGTACGAATGTCGCTGCCACTGAAGGTTGTCTCTCCGCACCACCGAACCCTTGCTCCGTGAAGGTTCCTGCCGAGGCGGTCGCCAAGCCTGCTGCACGCGCTCTCGCGACGCTGGTGGTCCGCCGGTCGAGGTTCAGCTCCGGGGGAAGATCTCAGTCTCGGGGCGTTGCATGTACTCCATCGCCGCGGTGAACTGCGGGTCGCCGAAGCGTCGCTCCATCTCCTCAGGCGCCACGTCCTCGATGTGGGTCTGGATCCACCACACGTTGCCGAGCGGGTCGCGCACCCGCCCGACCAGGTCACCGAAGGCCAGATGGGTGACCTCCGAGATGGACACGCCGCCCGCCTCGACCGCCTGGCGGTGCGAAGCGTGGGCGTCCTCGACGTACAGCCGCAGGAACGCGGGCGTCGAGGGCCAACTCGGGTCGCCGTCGAAGAGCATCACGATCGCGTCGCCGATGCGGACCTCCGCGTGCCCGATCAGCCCACGGGCGTCGATCACCCGGCCCAGTTCCTCGGCGCTGAACGCCTTTCGGAGGTAGTCGATGACCGCGGCCGTGTCGCGGGAGATGATCCACGGCGTGACAGTCGTGTAGCCCTCGGGGATCGCCTTGACAGACATATCGGGTGACTCCTCTGCAAGCGGGAATGTGTCGATGAAACTAGCTGCCGTTTAGGCCAGTTTCTGTCCCATATGGCAGGAGGCGCCCTCGCGGCCCTTCCGGCTCCTTCTCGGTCATTCGCCATCTGCACTCGCCGCACTCTGCCTGATCCAAGGTCTCAAGCATCATCATCGATAGCGCCAAGAACGCCCACGAACGGTGGGCCCCGAAGTCACGTACACAGGAACCGCCTAACGAGGCGTGGGCCCCAAACTCCCCGCTAAACGGGCCCTTCATTCGCGCACAAGGCCACGCGAACGCTTCACAGCGGTGCAGCACCTCCTTGCAGACGGCGCGTCCCTGGCTGAGATCTGCCGAAAGCTCGACCTCGATCGCAGCGCCGTGCGTCGCTTCGCCCGTGCCACCAGCATCGACGAGCTCCTGGTCAAGCCGTCAACCGGGCCAGCCTGCTCGACGGCTACACCCAGCACCTGACCACCCGGTTCACCGCCGGCGTCACCAACGCCGCCGTGCTGCACACCGAACTGGCCGCTCTCGGGTTCACCGGCAGCGTCCAGACCAGACGCCGCTGGCTGCACCCCCTGCGCGCAGCCACCCCCGCCGCGCCGCAACCCATCCGGCCGGCGGTGCCGAAACCCCGGCACATCACCCGCTGGATCATGACCGACCCGCAGCACCTTGCCCCCGACGAGGACGCACAACTCACCGATGTCCTCGGCAGCTGTCCCGAGCTGCGGGCCGTCGCCGGCCACGTCCGTGACTTCGCCGACCTCATGAACAAGCACCGTGGCGACCGCCTGCCCGACTGGATGCTGTGGGTGCAGGCGGTGTACTGCGCCAGCCAGGCCAAGGTCCACGAGAAGTGGGTCGACCGGGCCCTGTCCGCGCGGCCGGACCTGTTCGACGGGCTGGTCGCGGCCCTCGACGGCGACGATGACCCGGCGCTGGCCGTCGACCGGCTCAAGAAGGCGCAGCCCGAGCTCTTCGACACGCTCAGCTTCGTCGTCGCCGGCTCGTACCTGATGAACCCCGCGGTCACCAAGGCGCTGGGCATGCCCGGCAACGCTCCGAAGCCCAAGCCCGCTCTGCCCGACGAGGCCGACCACTACCTGTCCGGCGGCGCCCTCGACCCGGTCATCGCGCGCGGTCCGATCTACCGGCCCACGCCAGACGCCCAGCCCAGGGCCTACTAGAGAAGAAAAGCCATGCACATCGCAGTCTGCATCAAGCGCGTCGGCACCACGGATGACGACATCGAGTTCACCGATGACGGGCGTAGCGTCGACCCTGACTACCTGGATTACGGGCTCAACGAATGGGACGCCGCCGCGATCGCCGAAGCGCTGCGACTGCGCGATCAGGCCGGCGGCGGACGCGTCGTCGTCGTCACCGCGGGTGACGACGAGTCCGAAGAGGTCCTGGTGCAAGGGTTGGCCATGGGCGCCGACCACGCCGTTCGGGTCGAGGCCGATCCCGAGCGACTCGTGGACCCGGTCACCGTCGGCCGGGTCCTCGCTGCGGCGATCCGTCCGCTCGGGGTCGACCTCGTTCTGTGCGGCGCCCAGTCAGCGGACGCCGCGCAGGGCACGACCGCGGCGGCCCTGGCCGGAGCCCTGGACCTGCCGTGCGCCACGGTCGTCACGGGCATCGACCGCGAACCGGCCGGCACGACGCTCGTGCGGCGAGAGCTCGAAGGCGGCGTCGTCGATGTGATCCGGATCAGCGGCCCGGCGGTGCTGAGCATCCAGACCGGCATCGCCGAGCCGCGGTACGTCACGCTGCGGGCGTTGCAGCAGGCCCAGCAGCAGGACATCGAAGTCGTCGACGCCGACCCCGACGACCTGGGGGAGCCGGGATACCGGATCCGGCGCATGGTCCTCCCGCCGGCCGCGCGGGCAGAGATCGTCAACGGCGGCGCGGCGGCCATCGCCGCGAAGATCACCGAGCTTGTCCGGGGGGCAGCCAAGTGAACGACATCCTGGTGCTGGCGGAGCACGCCCGCGGCGTCGTGTCCGACGTGACGCGGCAGGCGGTGACCGCCGGCCGTGAGCTGAAGCAGAATGACCAGCGGCTGGTGGTCGTCGTGATCGCCGCCTCGCCCGACACCCTCACGGACGCCGTCGCTCTCGAAGGAGTCGACGAGGTGCTGGCGGTGCAGGCCGGCTCGGCCGAGTTCAACGCGGACGAGGTCGCGGCGGCGCTGCGATACGTCATCGACGAGCGCCGACCGGCGGCGGTGCTGGCCGGCCACACCGCCAACGCCATGTCCGTCGCGCCCCGGCTTGCGCTCACCGCGGGCCTGGGCCTGGCCAGCGACGTGGTCGCCTGCGAGTTCGACGGTGACCAGCTGGTGGCCCGGCGGCCCTTCTACGGCGGCAAGGTCGAGGCCGAGCTCGAGTTCCCGGCAGGCTCGGCATTCCTGCTGTTGCGGCCGACCGTGTGGCAGCCGTCGGGTCCCGCCGACACGCCGCCGCCAGTGGCCAGAGTGAGTGCACCCGGCATCGCGAGCAGGATCGAGAACGTCGAGCTCGTCAACCCACCCGCCGGGGACTTCGACATCACCAAGGCCGAGATCGTGCTGGCCATCGGGCGTGGCGTCGGGGAGCATGAGAACGTCGCCCGATTCGAAGCCCTGGCCGACAAGATGGGCGTGACGCTCGCGGCCTCGCGGCCGCTCATCGACGCCGGGTGGATGCCGAAGTTCCGCCAGGTGGGCCAGTCCGGGGTCTCCGTCAAGCCGCGCCTGTACCTGGCGTTCGGCATCTCCGGAGCCGTCCAGCACATCGCCGGGATCAAGGGCAGCGAGAAGATCGTGGCGGTGAACAAGGACCCGCAGGCGCCGATCTTCGAGGTGGCCGACCTGGGATCCGTCGCGGACATCTTCGAGGTCGCCGAAGAGCTCGAGGCCCTGTGGTGACTGCCATCCTCTCCGCGCCGCCGGCGGGGGAGGCGACCCGGGACACGTTCCAGGGGTTCGCCACATGGCAGGTGGTGCTGTTCTACGTGCTGTCAACCGCCTCGATCGTGGTGTTCGTCTGGGGCTGCCTCCGGCTCCTCCGCCGCTACCTGGTCAACCGGGGTCGTGGCACCCGGCTGCGCCCCGGCCGCATGCTCAAGGTCGTCCTGACCCACGCGTGGATCGGGCGACGAGCGGGCCTGGTCGGCCTGGCCCACGCGGGGGTCTTCTACGGCTTCATCGTCCTGTTCGCCGGAACCACGATCCTCGCCATCAACGACCACATCACCGCCCCGCTCGGCTGGGACTTCTGGGTGGGCCCCTTCTACAAGGGCTACTCGCTGTTCCTCGATGTCTTCGGCGCGGCGATGCTCGTCGGCCTCGTCGGCTTCGCTGTCCGGCGCGTCGCTGCCCGCGGAGTCCGACTGGACTATTCCCGTGCGGACGGCCGGCCGGTGTCGGCCAAGCGGGCTCGTTACCGGCTCGACGACTGGGTCTTCCTGTGGTCGCTGATCTTCCTCGGCGGCACCGGGTTCCTGCTCGAGGCCTTCCGCATCGCGATCGACCCGCCTCCGTTCGAGGTTTGGTCGCCGATCGGTTACGCGCTCGGCGTGGGCCTGCACGACGCGGGGCTCAGTCCCGGCGCCGCCGACGGGTTGCGGCTCGGCACCTGGTGGGCACACGGCCTCGTCGCACTCGCGTTCGTGGCCGCGGTTCCGTTCACCAAGGCGATGCACATGTTCACTGGGGCCGCCGGGGTCGCCACACGCAGCGAGACGGTCAGCCGTGAGCTGCCCGCCGCGCCCGAGACCGGGTACGCGACGCTGAAGGACTTCACCACCACCCACCGACTGGATCTCGACGCGTGCACCAAGTGCGGCAAGTGCCACGAGGTGTGCCCCGCACGGGCTTCGGCGATGCCGCTGTCGCCCCGTGACCTCATCCTCGACCTCCGCGAGGCGCAGAGCCTCGGGAACCTGAACGTTCTGGTTCCCGAGGTGATCGCACCGCAGACGCTGTGGTCCTGCATGCAGTGCAACGCCTGCGTCGACGTGTGCCCGGTCGGCATCGAGCACGTACCGATCATCAATCAGATGCGCCGCGGCCTGGTCGAGGCCGGGGAGGTCGACGCCTCCCTCGCCGGCGCGCTCACCTCGATCCAGAAGAACGGCAACAGCTTCGGCGAGTCCAAGCGCAAGCGTGCGCGGTGGACGAAGACGCTCGACTTCGAACTGCCCGACGCGCGCAAGCAGCCGGTCGACGTGCTGTGGTACGTCGGTGACTACGCCAGCCTGGACGCCCGTAACCAGCGCAACACCCAGGCGCTGGCCCGGCTTCTGTTGGAGGCGGGCGTCGACGTCGGGATCCTGTACGAGGAGGAGCGCACCGCGGGCAATGATGTGCGGCGCGCGGGCGAGGAAAATCTGTTCCAGAGCCTGGCGAGCATCAACATCCGTACCCTGTCGTCCTGCACCTTCAACCGCATCCTGACCAGCGACCCGCATTCGTTCAACACACTGCGCAACGAATACCCGCGGCTGGGCGCGCCGTGGCAGAAGGAACAGGTGACGCACCACTCGGTCATGCTCCTGGAGCTCATCGAAGCCGGTCGTCTGTCCATCGTCAACCCGCTCGGCCTGCGCGGCACGTACCACGACCCCTGTGCTCTCGGCCGCTACAACGGGATCTTCGACGAGCCTCGCCGGCTCATCGAGCGCTGCGGGATCGAGCTGGTGGAGATGCCGCGCAACCGCAGCAAGAGCTTCTGCTGCGGAGCGGGTGGCGGCCGGATCTGGATGAAGGAGACGGCGGAGCCCGGCAGTCGCCGGCCGAGCGAGCAGCGCATCGACGAGGCCGTCGCGCTCGGCGATCTGGACTACTTCATCTGCGCGTGCCCCAAGGACGTGACGATGTACGAGGACGCCATCAAAACCTCGGGCCACTCGGACGCCATCGTGCTCCGGGAGATCTCCGAGCTCGTTCTGGCGGCCACCCGAGTCCCGACGGACGTCGCCGAGGCGGTGACCGCCGCGGGTTGAGCGCGACGCGGTCGGCTCTCGAGCCCTCGACAGCGCCGGGTGGTGCGTGGACACGCACCACCCGGCGCGTGCGTACGCCTCAGGTGCGATGTACGCCCGCTCGAGCGGCCACCGCCACCGCCGCCTGACTCGTCGTCAGGGCGCCCCACCTGCGGTAACGTGGCACAAGGCTGCCGCCGTCCGACGGGCGTGCCGATCCGACGGTTCGGAGGTGGCACATGGCGGACAACCGACCGGACCGGACTGCCGACAGTGCGGCAGCGTTGCGGGAGCTCGGCGCGTTCGCCCACCGGTGGGAGGAACGCCGCGACTCGCTGAATACGCTCGCTGAACACTGGCGAGACGATCCGAACACCATGCTGTTTCTGCGGGAGCGCGCCGTCGCCGATCCTGACGAGGACGTCCGCGAGACCGCCCTCCTCGGTCTTGCGACGCACTGGCCGCACCATCCCGGCACGCTGTCGTTCCTGATGGAGCGGGCCGCCACCGACCCCGACGAAGACCTCCGGCTCCGGCTCGTGGAGGTCGTCGCGCGCGGCTGGCCCGGCCATCCGGAGACGCTCCCCTGGCTGCGTCGGCTGACCGATCACGATCCGGACGGGGATGTGCGGGCCGGAATGGTGCTGATCGTCGCCGGCACCTGGCGGGACGATCCGGCTGTCCAGCCGCTGGTGCACCGATGGGCCACCGATGCGGATCCGGACGTACGGGAGGCGGCCGTCCGTGCCCTCGCCACCAACTGGCGCAAGGATCCGCAGACCCTGCCGCTGATCCGCGAACGGGCAGTTGCCGACGCCGACGCCGATGTCCGGGAGACGGCGCTGCGCGTCCTGGCCGGATGGTGGCGGGACGACCCCGGCACGCTGCCCCTCGTCCAAGACAGGGCCGCCACCGACCCTGACGAGGAGGTACGGGAGGCGGCCGTCCGAGCCCTCGCCACCAACTGGCCCGACGAGCCGACCACCGCCGCGCTGCTGCGTAGGCGGGCCGCCGAAGATCCGGACGACTATGTACGGCTCGCCGCCACGCAGGCACTGCGTGTGATCCTGCCGGGAGGGCCGGCACCGGCGTCTGCGAATCCACACCGAACGACCACGGCCAGTACCGACCGGTCGTAACCGGCCGCCTGGCTGTCCTGTGGTCAACGTCGTCGCGGCGATCCGCGGGATGCCGCCGGTCGTGTACCGCAACAAGGAAGAGGTCGGGCGCTCCGTGAAGACCCCGATCGCCGAGGAGACGGCCGCGGAGAAGGGGGCGAAGGCCCGCGACCGCAAGCACCAGGCCGTTGCTGAGTACCTGCGCCGGCCCGAGTCGTAACACCGCCGCGGCGTCCGGCGCGGTAGGGCGCCGCGGGACCCTCGCAGGCCGCGCGTGAGCGACCTCGCCGGGCGCCGATGCGTCAACTCCAGCCGCTCATCGACCAGATCCACCCGTCCGACGCCGGCGCTGCCGGCTGCGCCGACGACCGACGGGTGCCCCTGCGGCATCGGCCGCAGGGGCGGAGCCTGATGGCGGCGGCGCGCCTCTTCTGACGGCGTATGCCGTGCCGCAGGCGTCGTGGTCGCGCACGATCGACGAGCTCATGCCCGTCTTGCAGCACCGGCGGACGCCGGGGCTTTGGCGAACTCCTGCACGATGCGCTCGCAGAACGCGGGCAGGTCGTCGGGCGACCGGCTCGTGGTGAGGTTGCCGTCGGTGACGACCTGCTCGTCGACCACTTCCGCCCCGGCGTTGCGCAGGTCGGTGCGCACGCTCGGCCACGAGGTCAGCCGGCGACCCCGCGCGACGTCGGCCTCGACGAAGTTCCACGGGCCGTGGCAGATGGAAGCGACCGGCTTGCCCGACTGGACGAAGTCCCGGACGAACCGCACCGCGGCAGGTTCCATCCGCAGCTTGTCCGGGTTCACGGTCCCGCCCGGCAGGAGCAGCGCCTCGTAGTCGTCGACCGAAGCCTTGCCGACCAGTTGGTCGACCGTGAAGGTGCCGGCGTCGTCGAGGTCGTGGTCGCGGGCCCGGATCTCGCCGGTGGCGATGGAGACGACGACGGTGTGAGCGCCGGCGTCCTCCAGCGCCTGCCGCGGCCGCTCCAGCTCGACCCGCTCCACACCGTCGGCCGCGAGGATGGCGACGCGGCGTCCGTTCAGCAGCCCAGCCATGTCACGCACCCGCCCCCGCCATCGCCGGGTGCAGGACGACCTTCGTCCAGCCGTCGTCCCGCTTGTCGAAGTGCTCGTAGGCCTCCGGCGCGCGGTCGAGGGGCAGCTCGTGGCTGACGATGAAGGACGGCTCGGCCTTGCCCCCGGCGATGAGGTCGCGCAGCTGGCGGTTGTACTTCTTGACCGGCGCCTGGCCGCTGCCGATGTGCTGGCCTTTGAACCAGAACATGCCGTAGTCGAAGGCGAGCTTGCCCTGCTTCGCCAGCTCGTCGTTGGCTCCGGGGTCCTGCGGCACGAAGACGCCGACATTGCCGATCTTGCCGGTGAAGCGTACCGAGGCGACCAACCGGTTCATCGTCAGGTTGGGCTGCTCCTGGCCGTTGGGCTCGTGCGCCTGGTAGCCGACGCACTCGCAGCCGTTGTCCGCGCCCAGCCCCATCGTCTCGTCCAGAACGGCCTGCACCGGGTCGCCCTTCGAGTCGTCGATGGCGATCGCGCCGATCGACTCGGCCAGTCGCAGCCGGTCGGGGTGCCGGTCGACGACCATCACCTTGCTCGCCCCGCGGATGGTCGCCGAGAGGGCGGCCATCAGCCCGACCGGGCCCGCGCCGTAGATGACCGTCTGGTCACCGGGCTGCACGCCGGCCATCTCGGTGGCGTGGTAACCGGTCGGGAAGATGTCGGCCAGCATCACGTAGTCCGTCTGGCGCTGTTCGGCATCCTCACCCAGCCGCAGGCAGTTGAAGTCCCCCCAGGGCACGCGCAACAGCTCCGCCTGCCCGCCGCCGTACGGGCCCATGTCGGCGAAGCCGTACGCGGCGCCGGCCATCTTCGGCTCCGGCTGGGCGGTCAGGCAGTAGTTCGTCAGCTGCCGCTCGCAGTTCTTGCAGTGTCCGCACGCGATGTTGAAGGGCAGGACGACCCAGTCGCCCACCCGAATCTTGTCGACGCCGTCGCCGACCTCGACCACCTGACCGAGGTTTTCGTGCCCGAACCAGCGACCCCGCTCGAAATCGGTGCGGCCCTCGTACATGTGCAGGTCCGAGCCGCAGATGTTCGCCGACGTGATCCGCACCAGGACGTCGGTCGGGCGCTCGATCCGCGCGTCCGGCACATCTTTGACGCTGACCTTCCGCGGTCCCTCGTAAACCACTGCCTTCATTACCGCTCCCCGTTCGTAGATGTCTCCGTCGGCTCCGGACCTGGGCCGAGATCTTCAGTACATACCCGGAGCGAATCGCCCAGTGCCGGTACTGGCGTTGTGCAACCGACCTGGCTCGGATCCAGCGTTCCGTGATCGTGCCAGCCAAGCGTTGCTCTGCATCACGTCGAGAAACTGACCTTCGGCGAGTGAAGAGGACCAACGCCTCGGTTAGGTGACACTGCGGTGGGCAATTGCGGCTCACCACCGACTCGTGGGCGGCGTGGTGGACCTGTCCCGCTCGGACGGCCCATCGCAGCATCCATCGGTTCCGGGGTCTACGCGTCCTTCTCGTCGCGCCAGCCGCCGGGTTGGGGGTGGTAGCCGTACGCGGCGGCCCGCACCGTGTCCTCGTCTTCCAGCCCGGAGCCGATCGCGCCGCCGACGGTGGCCAGCGAGCTGATGATCCAGGCGAGCGTCAGATAGTCGGCGAGACCGACCGGCCGCTGCAGGGCCTGTCGCAGCACCGACGGGTCGATCAGGAGCCCCGCGGCGAGGACTGTGCCGGTGAACAGCACGAGGTAGGAGACCGAGGTGGCCAGGGTGAGCGTGATGGCGGTGCCCAGGTTGAACAGCCGGGCCACCTCGGCCGGGGTCCGATCGTCCGGTCGCTCCCACAGGTCGTGCGCGACGATCAGCCAGGTCACCAGCGCGGTCAGCCCGACCAGCATGATCACGGTGAGGCGGAGTCCGCCGAGCGCGTCGCCCATCTTCCAGATCGTGTTCGAGGTGAGCGCGAACGCGGCCGAGCCGAAGGCGCCGACCAGGAGTTTGGACAGGCCCAGCAGGGCGCGCCCGGGGCGGTTGGCCCGGACCATGCCGGACACCAGCCGGATTCGGCCGGTCAGCGGCGAAGCCAGGCAACTCAGCTCCGCGGTCTCCTCGCCCACCACGCGGTGGACGGCGGCGACCCGGCTGGTCAGTTCGGCCGACGCCCAGCCGGCCGGCGACACCCGGTCGTCGGAGGCGTCCGTGAGCAGCCGGCTCACGAGATCCGGGACGGCTGCGCGGACCGCGTGGAGCTGGCGCAGTCCCAGCGCGGGCAAGGACACTGCCGCAACCCGTCGCCGAGCGGAGACGTGCGCGACCAGCGGCACCTGTTCGCTGAACAGCGGGAGGTCCGTCAGGCAGATCGCGACATCCCACCGGGCATCGGCACGACGGCGACCAAGATCGTCGAGCAGGGCCGCGACGCCGCCGTCGCGGCGCGGCGCCACGTCACCCCCAGCCTTCCCGGACGGTCCAGAGCACCTCTGCGTCCACCCGCTCGGCGAGCCGATCGGCCAGCTCGGCGGCGAGCCGCGCAACCACCTGGGCCGGGTAGTCCGGCGGAGTCGCCACCAGGCCGACGACGATCTCCGGACGGCGCCGAGCAATGGTGGTCATCAATACCCCCCTCACTCGTTGCCGACCGAGATCACCCGCCCGGCTACCCGGCCACGGGAGAGACATGCGGGGGCTGCGTCCGGACCGTCTTCGTGCCGTGAGGCAAGCCGGTGAACGCGGCCGGCGCTCTGCCGGCCGGTGAGTCGGAGGCGGGGGGCGTGCGCGGACGTTTGGTTATCTGGGTGAGTCTGTCGGTAGCCGGCTGAGCATCTCGCGGGCCCGGTCTGCCACGTCGGCGTCGACGGTGATGGTGTAGTTGTCCGCTTGCAGGGTCGGGGTGGAGGTGAAGTCGCGTTGTCCCCGGGTCATGGCGTGGGCCAGCGCGCCGAAGGCGGCGCCCCAGACCGCGCCGGCGACGACCGCGAAGACGAGGACCCGCCACCAGGCGCCGACGGCGAACGCGCCGAAGAGGATACCGATCAGCAGACCGAACCATGCGCCGGTGCCGGCGCCGGCGAGTGCCGCCCGGCCGGTCGTCATCCGGCCGTGGACCTGTTCGACCAGTCGGAGGTCGGAGCCGACGATCCGGACGCGGTCGACCGGGAATTCGTTGTCGGAGAGGAAGTCGACGGCGCGTTGTGCGCGGGCGTAGTCGGGGTAGCTGGCGACCGCTATGGTGGCCCGTTCGGTGCCGGCACGCCTGTCAGCGGTGTTGTCGTCGTGGGTTGCCGGGCGGGTGCCTGACGGCCCCCGTGGCATGGCGTCGTTGTTGCGCAGGCTGGATGGGCTGCGGTTCGGGTAGGTCATGTCGTCCTCCTGCCGGTCCGGGTTTGTGCTCCGATCTCCTGGTCCCGCGTGCCCTATGGCTGGTCGGTCCGGATGGGACAGCCACCCCTCTGCCAGCGTGGGCCGGCGCCGGTCAGCCTTGCGGACGCGGCGGGAGCGGGAAGCGCAGTGCCGCCGCGACATGGTGCGGGCGCAGCTGCGGGCTGTCCGCGACGTGTTCCACCGCGCCGCCCTCCTCGATGACGAATTCGGCCAGCTCGTCGAGGACGTCCGGTGTCTCCCGGGTGGGCCGCCCGCACAGCGGGCACTCCCGGCCGGTGGTGCCCAGCCAGCCGGACTCGTCGCAGACCACGCCGGGAACGGCCGTACCCTCGTCGATCACGAGGTTTTGCACGGCGGCCACGGAGCCGGCCCAAAGGCACGGCTCCAGTCCGGTCGCGGCGGGCCGGCCTTCCGCGACCGCCTCGAAGATCTCGCCGACCAGCCGTTGTTCCTCTTGGCGCTCATAGCGTTCCATGATGGCCTCGGCGCTGCGCCGGATGTCGGCTGCGGTCGCGGTGTCCGGGTCGACGGCGAAGGTTCCGGCCACCCGGGAGGCCACGTCGCGGGACAGGAACCCGGTGACGGCCGTCATCTCGTGCGGATGCCCGCCGACGGCGACCACGTCGAAGCCTTCGGTGCGCAGCAGTTCGTCGAGCACGGAGCCGACCCGCCGGTAGTGGTGCTTGCTCAGCTCGTCGGCCTTGTTGCGGACCCGGGACTCCGCCCTGTTGGCGGCGAAGTTGGGTTTGCGCAGCGCCGGGTCCTTGATCTGGGTGACTTCCCGCATCTCGCCCAGGTAGAGTTCCCAGACCTGCGCCCAGGCCTTGTCCACCAGCACCACACACATGCGGTGGAACTCGTCGAGGACCGCCAGCATCGGCCGGACCCACGGCGTCGCGTCCACCACGATGCGGTCCCGGACCGGCCGGGGCAGCGAAACCTGCTCGAACAGTCCGTTGCCGCCGCTGGCGAAGATGCAGAGGCCACCGGGTTGCAGCCGCTCCTCGTGGGCGAGGGCGTCGATGCGCTGCAGATCGGCCCGTACCGACAGCCGTACGTCGTGTTCCAGCGACGTGTCCTCGCTCAGCGGTTTGATCTGGTGCAGCAGGCTCGCAACCTGGCTGGGAGCGGACTTGTCCGGCCCGATCCCGACATACATCGAGATCACCGGGAAACGGCCGCCTTGGAACCGGATGATGCGGTTGACGACGTCTTGGGAGATCATGCGAAGGTCCCTCCGGTGTGGGACGGCACGGCATGGGTCGCGCGCGGAATTCAGCGCTGCTACCCGGATCGGCACCGCCTAACCACGCCTGCGGCGGCGCCCTGCGGCGGAAGATCCGGGCCAATTGGCGTCGGCTTCTCTGCCGGCATCCGAAGCGCGATGCGCCAGGTAAAGCAGTTCGCACGTCTTGGTTCCCGATGCGCAATGGATGAGCGGCGCCTGTCAGCCGGGCGGCGCCTGTCAGCCGAGCGCGTCGGTGATGGGCGTGTCCGCGGGCATGGTCACGACCAGTTTCCGGTTGGCGAACTCCTTGAAGCCGATCGAGGACAGCTCCCGCCCGTACCCCGACAGCTTGATGCCGCCGAACGGCAGCTGCGGCTCGGAGGACGTCGGGTGGTTGATCCACACCATCCCGCTGTCGATCCGGCGCGCGACCGACCGGGCCCGCGCCAGGTCGCTGCCGAACACGGCCCCGCCGAGGCCGTAGGGCGAGTCGTTGGCGAGCGCGACCGCCTCGTCATCGCTGTCCACCTGATGGACAACGGCGACCGGACCGAACAGCTCCTCGCGGTAGGCGCGCATCGTCGGGGTCACGCCGACGAGGACCGTGGGTTGCATGAACGCGCCGGGGCGATCGACCCGTCCGCCCCCGACGACCGCGATGGCGCCCTTGTCGAGGGCATCGAGGACCTGGTCCGACAGCTTCTCGGCGGCGCGCTCCGAGGACAACGGCGCCAGCGTGGTGGCCTCGTCGGCGGGATCACCGGGCCGCAGCACGCGCATACGCTGCGCAAGCGCGGTCACAAACCGGTCGAACGCGCCTGACAGCACGATCATCCGCTTGGCGCTCACGCAGCTCTGCCCCATGTTGTGCATGCGCCCTGCCATGGCCGCATCGACGGTGTGCTCGAGGTTGTCGCCGTCGAGGACGACGAACGGATCGCTGCCGCCCAGTTCCAGGACGCTCTTCTTCATGCTGCGCCCGGCCGCGGCCCCGACGCTGGTGCCGCCGCGCTCGCTGCCGGTCAGCGACGCGCCGCGCACGACGTCGAGTGCCACGACGCGATCGACCTCGGAGCCGGTGATCAGCAGGTTGGTGTACACCCCTTGTGGTGTCCCCGCGTCGGCGAACAGCCGTTCCATGGCGAGCGCCGACTGCGGGGTGTTGCTCGCGTGCTTGAGCAGGATCGTGTTGCCCAGCACCAGATTCGGTCCGGCGAACCGGACCACCTGGTACACCGGGAAGTTCCACGGCTGGGCGCCCACGATTACGCCCAGGGGATCGTTGACGACGGCGGCCGACCCGCCGTCGAGCTCCAACGTCTCGTCGGCGAGCAGCCCGGGCCCTTCATCAGCGCAGTACTGCAGAATCCTCGCGGACAGGTCCATTTCGGCGCGGCTGTGCCCGATGAGCTTGCCCATCTCCAGCGTCACCAGCTGGGCCAGCTCCTCGCCGCGTTCGCGAAGCAGCCGTGCGGCCCGGCCGACCAGCCTGGCCCGTTCCTCGACGCCGACCCGGCGCCAGGACTGGAACGCGTGGTGGGCGTGCCGCGCCGCGTTGTCGACGGCTTCCCGGCTCATCGGCGGGAACTCACGGACGAGCTGGTTGTTGTAGGGGTTGACGGTGGCGATCGGGCTGTGCCGGACGGCGGAGGACGCGGACATGGGGTACTCCCTCGCGCGACGATTGGGGGAACCCCGACTGCTACCCCGCGAGCACCGCCCGAACCAACCGGGGTTTGCGCACCCGGGGCCGAGGTAGTGCGCTGCGATGAAGACGTTGAGCATGCGGATGGTGGACCTGCCGGCCGGCGAACAGATTCCCGTGCTGGGACAGGGGACGTGGGGTCTTGGTGAGGACCCGATGCGCCGCGACGAGGAGCTGACCGCGCTGCGGCTGGGCCTCGATCTGGAGATGACCCTCATCGACACCGCTGAGATGTACGGTGACGGCGCTGCCGAACGCCTCGTCGGTGACGCGGTCTTCGACCGCCGCGACGAGGCGTTCCTGGTGACGAAGGTCCTGCCGGAGAACGCCGACCGGGCGGGCGCGATCGAGGCCTGCGACCGCAGCCTGCACCGGCTGCGGACCGATCACATCGACCTGTACCTGCTGCACTGGCCCGGCCCGGTGCCCGTCGAGGAGACCGTCGAGGCGTTCACGGTCCTGCAGCAGCAGGGCAAGATCCGGTTCTGGGGCGTCAGCAACTACGACATCACCGATCTGCGAGAGGCCACCGCGGTGCCCGACGGCCACGCGGCGCAGACGGACCAGGTGCTGTACAACCTGGCGCGCCGCGGCATCGAGTGGGATCTGCTGCCGGCGTGCCAGCGGTCCGGGCTGACCGTCATGGCCTACGCGCCGTTCGACCACCGGGGAACCGTCCTGCGCCATCCGGCGGTCATCGCCGTCGCCGAGCGGCACGACGTCACCCCGGGACAGGTGGCGCTGGCCTGGGTGATCCGCCAGGACGGGATCACCACGATCCCGAAGGCCGCCCACCCGGAGCACACCGCGGAGAACCGTGCCGCGCTGGATGTGCGGCTCACCGCCGAGGACTTCGCCGACCTGGACCGCGCGTTCCCGCCGCCGGACGGCCCCACTCCGCTCGAGGTGCTCTGACCTCGATCACCGCGCCGAGATTTCCATGACGAGCACCCGGACGGTCCTCGTGTCCCCAAGAGCCGTGACAGGCAGACCGTGCCGACGCGTGACCAGGCGGAACGTGTCGCCGTGCCGGGGGCCGACGTCGGCGCATACCTGCATGACCGCCACACCTGCGGGTAGCCCCCGCGCATGAGCGGTGAGATCGTCGTCTGCTCGCACTGCGGGCGCCGGAACCGCGTCCCCGCGGCGTCCCCCGGAGTCCCGCGGTGCGGCAACTGCCATCAGCCCCTGCCGTGGATCGCCGACGCGACCGACACCACGTTCGCCGCAGTGGCCGAGCAGTCGACCCTCCCGGTGGTGGTCGACCTGTGGGCGGCCTGGTGCGGGCCTTGCCGCATGGTGACGCCCGCCCTGGAGCAGGTCGCCCGGGAGCTCGCCGGCAACCTGAAGCTCGTCAAGGTCGACGTGGACGCCGCTCCGACGCTGTCCCGACGCTTCGACGTGAAGGCGGTGCCGACACTGCTGATCATGCACAACGGCCAGGTCCTGGCGCGCAAGTCGGGCGCCGCGCCCGCGCCTGCGTTGCGGCAATGGGCCGACACGGCCCTTGCGGGCATCCGCTGATCACTCGGGTGGCCCAGGTGCCCTGCAGGACGCGATAGACGTCGCTTTCGAGCGCTGACCGGTCAGCGGACCGCGTGTCGTGGTCGTTCCTTGCCCGGCGTCGGGTCGGGCGGGAGCGCGCCGCCGTCCACGGCGCCGGTCGGTCGCCCTGTGCGGACGCTCGTTGCGGCACGCAGGTGTACCGCCGGTGTGGCGGCCGGCCTCCCACCTCGAAAGGGTGATTCGGTTCTCCCCGAAGCGCGCCGACGATTGTTGCCGTGTCGAGGGGGCGAGGGCCGCCGGGCGCCGCGAGGCGTACCAGGCGCGCCGGGACGAGTAGGAGGACGAGACGCCATGACAACGCCACTGCAGAGCGTGAGTGCCCGGCTCGTCGTACCGGTCACTGAACGCGATCACACGCTCGGACCTGTCGACGCACCGGTGACGCTCGTCGAGTACGGCGACTACCAGTGCCCGTTCTGCGGGAGCGCGCACCCGATCGTCCGTGAGCTGCTGCACCGGCGACAGGGCACGGTCCGGTTCGCGTTTCGGCACTTCCCACTGACGAACGTTCACCCGTTGGCGGAGATGGCGGCGGAAGCCGCTGAGGCGGCCGGCAGCAAGCGCCGTTTCTGGCAGATGCACGACTGGCTCTTCGAACACCAAAGCCAGCTCGACGCGATGACCATCCTTGCGGGCGCTGAGGCCTTGGGGCTCGACGACGAGGCGGTCGCCGGGGCGATCCGCAGCCACCAGTACCTCGACAAGATCCGCTCGGACTTCGTCGGCGGGGTCCACAGCGGGGTCAACGGCACGCCGACGTTCTTCATCAACGGAGACCGGCACGACGGCGGCTACTCACTGGCGGAGCTGGAATTCGCCGTCGACGAGGCCGCCGCGGACGCCGAACGCTGAAGCCGGCGGCACAACAAACAGGCCCGCCGCGACAACGCGAGGCTGACCCGGTGATCGTCGGGCTGGTCGCGTCACCCGGACCGGCCGCTAACGTGGCCGGCCAGGTCGTCGACCAACTGCCAGACATGCTCGCCAGGAGTTCGCCGGGCGTTGCGTGGACCGTTCGCGTCATCATCGATCGGCTGGTCGATCGCCCGGCCGAGCTGTCACAGCTGATCGACGCCGCCCGCCGCCGCATGCTGCACGAGGGTTGGCAGCTCACGGTGTGCTTGACCGATCTGCCGTTGCGGACGTCCCGGAGGCCGGTTGTCGCGCACGCCAGCGCCACCCATTCGGTCGCGGTACTGTCCGTCCCGGCGCTCGGCCCGATCGCGGTCGCCGGCCGTGCGCGCGAGACGATCGTCCGGCTCGTCACCGCCCTGCTCGCCGGTGACGACGAGCGCACCGCCCGGCAGTTCGGCGGCCCGGCACGGACCGAACACGGCGGCATCGGCCTGGTCGCCGGTGTGGTGACCGGCAATCTGCGTCTCCTGCTCGGCATGCTGCGCGCCAATCGGCCATGGCGGCTGACGATCGGGCTGTCGAGGGCGCTCGTCGCGGCAATCACCGCCGGGGTTTTCGCACTGGTCACCAGCGACATCTGGCGGCTCGCGGTGGAGTACAGCCGGGTGCGGCTGGCCCTGCTCGGCGTCGGCGCGGTGCTCGCGGTGGTGGTGACCATCATCGTGGGCGCCTCGCTGTGGGAGCGCACACCGCCGGGCGTGGCGCGCAGGTCGCCCGCGGGTGAGCAGGTCATCCTGTTCAACATCGTCACCGTGCTGACCGTGGTGATCGGCGTGCTCGCTCTGTATCTGGCGCTGTTCGTACTGGCGCTCGGCGGCGTCCTGCTGCTGGTGCCCGAGGCCGGCTTGACCGACGCGCTGGGCCGTCCGGCCGGCACGGGTGACTTCCTGGCCATCGCCTGGTTGGCGTGCTCGGTGGCCACGATCGGCGGCGCACTCGGAGCCGGCCTGGAGAGCGACGACTCGGTCCGGGAGGCGGCGTATCTCTACCAGCCGGACGAGGCCATCGATGAGCGCCAGGGCTGAGCGGGGCGCGAGCCGTCCGCATGGCCGTGTAATGGCCGGGTAGGGCCGTCGTCGGTGGTCTCGGTGCGGTACGTGAAGTGCCGCGGCTCGCCGCGCACCTCCCAGATGCCGCGGCAGGCACAGCCACTCCACGTTCCCGCTGGGCGTGACCAGTGCGGTCGTCTCGCAGTCGGACAGGAACCCGTACGACTCGATCGGAGGGAACGACGACGCGCACGTCGACCCACACTTGCCCGGCCCTCGGCAGTCCATACCCTCTCGCCAGGGTGAGGTGGGCACCGGGCATGATCACCGCACGTACGGGTAGGCATTCGCCCTGACCAACGAACTGCTCGCGATCGACGTGGCACTGCGGCGCTGAAGCGAGAGCGCAGAAGCGAACAGGAGGCCAGGACATGTCGTCACGCCCCGAGCACGACCGGAAGGCCCTGCGACCGGAGCTCTCGGTGAACCCGCTGTTCACCCGGGAGCCGCTCCTGATCCCGCGGGACCGGCTGCCGCACACCGAGCTCGACCCACAGGTCGCCTACCAGGTGGTCCACGACGAGTTGCTGCTCGACGGCAACCCGCGGCTCAACCTCGCCACGTTCGTCACCACCTGGATGGAGCCCGAGGCCACCCGGCTGGCGACCGAAAGCCTCACCAAGAACATGATCGACCGCGACGAGTACCCGCGCACGGCCGACCTCGAGACCCGTTGCGTGCGGATGCTGGCCGCGCTCTGGCATGCGCCCGACGCAGGGCAGGCACCCGGCTGTTCGACGTCCGGTTCGAGCGAGGCGTGCATGCTCGGTGGGCTGGCCCTCAAGCGCCGCTGGCAGCGTACGCGCCAGGCCGCCGGATTGCCGACCGAGCGGCCGAACATCGTGATGGGCATCAACACCCAGGTCTGCTGGCAGAAGTTCGCCAACTACTGGGACGTGGACGCTCGGCTGGTACCGATGGACGGGGATCGGTTCCATCTGTCGGGGCCTGCGGCGGTGGAGCACTGCGACGAGAACACCATCGGCGTGGTGGCGATCCTGGGCTCCACATTCGACGGCAGCTACGAGCCGGTCGCGGACATCTGCGCCGCCTTGGACGAGTTGCACGGGCGCACCGGATGGGACATCCCGGTGCACGTCGACGCCGCGTCCGGCGGGATGATCGCGCCGTTCTGCGATCCGGGCCTGGACTGGGACTTCCGGCTGCCCAGGGTCGCCTCGATCAACGTGTCCGGGCACAAGTACGGCCTCGTCTGTCCGGGGCTCGGCTGGGTGGTCTGGCGGGCCGCTGCCGCACTGCCGGAGGATCTGGTGTTCCGCGTCAACTATCTGGGTGGGGAGATGCCGACGTTCGCGCTCACGTTCTCCCGTCCTGGCTCGCAGGTCGTCGCGCAGTACTACACCTTCGTGCGCCTTGGCTTCGACGGGTACCGCAGAGTGCAGCTCTACAGCCGGGACGTCGCGACGACCCTGGCGGACCGGATTGCCGAGCTGGGGCCGTTCCGGGTGCTCACCAGGGGTGACGAGCTGCCGGTCCTGGCGGTCACGTTGCGCGAGGACCTCACCGCGTACAGTGTGTTCGACGTCTCAGTGGCGCTGCGTGCGAGCGGCTGGATCGTGCCGGCGTACACGTTCCCCGAGCACCGCACCGACCTGGCGGTGCTGCGCATCGTGGTGCGCAACGGCTTCAGCCACGATCTGGCCGGCCTGCTGCTGAGCGACCTGCGTCGGGCTCTGCGCCGGCTGGAGCGGCAGGCCGCCCCGGTCCACGGCCGGGAAGCGGCGTCGTTCGCGCACGGCGCCGGCCCCACTCGAGGTGGGTGAGGGTGTCCTGAGCCGCTGACCTGCCGGCATGCTCGGCCCGATCGCGGGTAACACCCGAGAACTCGACAGCACAGGAGGTGTCGCGATGCCGGTGGTAGCCATTGATCGGTTTGAGCGCTTCTTCCGGGCGGCGGCGAGCCTGGACGTGGACAAGAACGACCTCAAACGCTATGGAGACTTCGTCGATGAGAAGGTCTACGACCTGCTGCTGATCGCACAGGCGAAGGCGAAGGCGAACGGTCGCGACGTCATCGCGGCCCACGACATACCGGTGACGAAGGGCCTGCAGGAGCGTGTCCACGAGTTCCGGAAGCTGGACCAGGAGATCGAGCTGAGGCCCATCCTGGACTCCCTCACCGCCCGGCCGCCGCTGGATCTGGCACTCGGCGACGACGCCGAGCGCCGGCTGCCGGACATCGTCGGTGGCCTGAGCGTCGCGCTCGCGCGTACCTTCAAGATCATGGACCCGGAACTGAAGAACCCGCAGACCGCACACTGGGAGGGGGCGCTGCGGATATTCAACCTGCTGGTCTGAAGGTGGTGCACCAACCGGTTGCTTCGGCCACCGGCGGCAGCATCGCCCGTGGTGTTGCACGAGCTGCCGCTGCACCGGGTCCGGAGGGTTGCGAGCACTTCGACGAGCGCGAGCGCGGCCGGACCATGGTGATCATGCACCGGGACCTCTGACGCGGAACGAAGGGTTGCGGGCGACGCTTCGGGTGGTTCGCATTCCTGTTTTCAGGGGGTGGAATCGAACATGCTGGTCGAAACGCCGGACCGTGAAGGAGCCTATCCCCGCTTGGAGGATGCCCACATCCAAGCTCTGGCCGTGGAGGGGCAACGCCACCATGCGCAGACCGGCGAGGTGCTCATCCGGGAGGGTGAGGAGCACTACGACTTCTTCGTGGTGCTCGCCGGCAAGGTGGCCGACGTCGAGGGGTTCGGCGGCGACGAACGCGTCATCAGCGTGCACGGCCCCAAGCGGTTTCTCGGTGAGCTGAGCCTGATCACCGGTGAGGCGGCCTTCTGCACCTCGCAGGTGCGCGAGCCCGGCGAGGTTCTCAGGGTGCCGGTGGACCGTCTCAAGACCGTTGTCGCGCAGGATTCCACCCTGGGTGACCTGATCCTGAAGGCGTACCTGAGCCGCCGTTCCCTGCTCATCGGCCGCGGCGCCGGGCTGCGGATCATCGGATCCCAGTTCTCGTCCGACAACCGGCGGCTGCGCGAGTTCGCGGCTCGCAACCGCATTCCCTACCAGTGGGTCAATCTGGAGAAGGATCAGGACGCCGAGACGCTGCTGCGCGAGCTGCACGTGCGACCGGAGCAGACCCCGGTGGTGATCTGCCCGGCCGGGCAGGTGCTGCGGAACCCGAGCAACGCGGACCTGGCACACGCGGTGGGCCTGCCCGCACCCGGACCGGGCGTCACGGTGTGCGACCTTGCCGTCGTCGGGGCCGGCCCGGCCGGCCTCGCGGCCGCCGTCTACGGCGCCTCGGAAGGGCTGGTGACGGTCACCCTCGACGAGTTCGCCACCGGCGGTCAGGCTGGCCGAACGTCGCGGATCGAGAACTATCCCGGCTTTCCCACCGGGATCTCCGGCGGGGAGCTGGCCGAGCGGGCGGTCGTGCAGGCGGAGAAGTTCGGAGCCACGTTCAGTGTGCCGGCTCGGGCGAGCGGGTTGCAGGAACGCGATGGCAACCACGTCATCAAACTCGACAACGGTGGTGAGGTCACGGCCCGGACCGTCCTGATCGCCACCGGCGTCCGGTATCGCAAACTCGACGTTCCGCGGTTCGAAGAGTTCGAAGCGAGCAGCATCTACTACGCGGCGACCCTGTCCGAGGCCTTGTTCTGCCGCAACGACCCGGTCGCGGTCGTGGGTGGTGGAAACTCGGCGGGCCAGGCGGCGCTGTTCCTGTCGAGGTACACGCGGGTCGTGCACCTGCTTGCCCGCAGGGGCCTCGATGAGACCATGTCGCGCTACCTGGTTGACCGGATCGGTACGTCACCGGGCATTGAGACGCACCTCGGCACCGAGGTGCGCGAACTGCTGGGCGGCGACTGCCTCGAAGGGCTCGTGGTGGAGGACAGGGGCACCGGGCAGCGCCGCGAACTTCCCGCCCGTGCGCTGTTCGTCTTCATCGGTGCGCGGCCGTGCACCGACTGGCTGGCCGGCGAGGTCACCACCGACGAGGACGGCTTCATCCTCACCGGCCCGGACAGCGACGAGCCGGGTCTGCAGCGACGGCCTCTGCTGCAGACCAGCCTGCCCGGCGTGTTCGCCGCCGGTGACGTGCGCAGCGGGTCGATCAAGCGGGTCACCTCCGCCGTGGGCGAAGGCGCCACGGCGGTGCAACTGGTGTGGAGGTACCTGCAAAGTACCGGCCGCGCAAGCGATGACACCGCCGCCACCCTCAGCTATTCGCCGGCGCCCGTGCCGACCCCCTCGCAGGGTCGCGGATCGTGCTTCCCGCTGTCGTGATGCCAATTGGGATTACCGCTCGCCTCACTCTTTCCGGGTGGGTCCGCGTCGGGCGGGTCGAAGAACGGTTGAACGTGGTCCGACGGAAGAGCAGCACCCGAGGAGCAGCACGGGGGAGCAGACATGAGTACCGCAACCTTCACGCGCGCAGACGCCGACATCGAGCGGGACGTGATCGAGGAACTGCGGTGGGATTCCCGTCTGCAGCCCAACGAAATAGCGGTCGGGGTACACCACGGCGTGGTGACGTTGGCCGGATGGGTCGACAGCTATCAGAAGAAGCTGGCCGCCGAGCGTGCGGTGCACCGGATCCGCGGGGTGAAGGCGGTCGCCAACGACATCGAGGTCCGGTTGCCGATCGCGGCGCAGCTGCCGGATTCCGAGATCGCCGCGTCAGCCGTCCGCGCGTTGGAGTGGGACGCGTTCATCCCGATGGAGCACGTCGAGGTGACGGTGTCGAAGGGCTGGGTCACGCTGCGCGGTGAGGTCGAGTGGGAGCATCAGCGCAGGGCGGCGGAACGCGCCGTGGACAAGCTACCCGGTGTGCGTGGAGTGACCAACCTGCTCTCGGTACGTCCGCGTCCGCGGGTGCAGCCGTCACCGAAAGACCTGCGCACGCGAATCGAGGAGGCACTGGTGCGCAGCGCCGAGACCGACGCCGAGCACGTGAACGTCGATGTGCAGAACGACAAGGTCGTGCTCACCGGTCAGGTCCGTTCGTGGGCCGAGCGGGAGGAAGCCGAACGCGTCGCCTGGTCGGCGCCGGGCGTGACCGCCGTGGAGAACCGCATCGTCATCGTCCAGTGAGATGGACCGCCCGCAGCCGCGGTCGTGGCTCGTGAGGCAGGCCGTATCCGGTCGGATTCGCAGGGGCCGTGATGCCTGACGACACTTGCCGAAGCATCGGCCCGGCGGTCATCCGGGGCCAGGGAAGTGGATTCACCTGCGTCCGGACAACGGTTGGGGAAATGCCAGAGTTCGCGCTCGGAGAGGAAACCGATCACGATGACACTCGCACCCTTCTCGTCCCGGCAGCGCCGCGGCGGGCCGCTGGCTGGCACGCCGGCGTACCGCTGGGACCCGCGCCGCGAGGTGGACGAGCTCAACAGCAGGTTCGGTCAACTCATCCAGTCGCTCATCAGCGGTGAAGCCGGGATCGGCGGATCGGCCGGCTGGTCGCCGCCGGTCGACGTGGAGGAGACCGAGGACGCTTATGTCGTCGACGTCGACCTGCCCAACGTGAACCCGGAGGACGTCAACCTCGAGATGCGCGGGGAGGAGCTGCGGATCTCCGGCGCGTTCCAGGAGCGCAGCCGCGGTGGCGTCGTGCGCCGCCAGGGGCGTCAGACCGGTGAGTTCGAGTACATGATCGACCTGCCCAGCGACATCGACAGCGACCAGGTGCAGGCCGCCTACAGCAACGGCGTGCTCACGGTGACGGTCCCGAAGGCCAGGAACGCACAGCCGCGCCGGATCGAGATCCAGGCGCAGGGCGGCCAGCGACCGGGTCAGCAGCAGACGGGCCAGCAGCAGACGGGCCAGTCCCCCACAGGACAGCAGCAGGCGGCGCAGCAGGGCACCCAGCGGTCCGGCGGCCCGCAGCGAGGCGGGCAGAACCCAGGCCAGCGGAGCTGACCGGGCCGTGCCGCCGACGTGCATCGACATGGTGTGAAGGCACGGCGTGAGAGCGCCCCGGCCGACGTGGCGCGACGTCACGCAGCCGGGGTGCTCACGGGCCGCAGCCGGGTCGAGGCGCTCGTCGGCGACCTCTGACCCGCGCGGCGGATGGGTCAGAGCATCAGTCATCTGCGTCGGAGGAAGTCGCCCTACTGCGAGCACGACAGGCTTCGGTGACGCACCAGCCGTATCCCGATAGGAGCCGGTCATGGCCAGAGCTGTAGGTATCGATCTCGGCACGACCAATTCGGTGATCGCCGCGTTTGAGGGTGGCCAGCCGACCGTCGTGCCGAACGCGGAAGGCAGCCGGACCACGCCGTCGGTCGTCGCGTACACCGACACCGGTGAGCGGCTTGTCGGTCAGCTCGCCAGACGGCAGTCGGTGCTGAACCCCAAGGGCACCGTGTACTCCGCGAAACGGTTCATCGGCCGGAAGTTCGACGAGATCACCGAAGAGGCCAGGACGGTCACGTACGACGTCGTGCCCGGGCCCGACGGGATGGTCCGGTTCGACATCCGCGGCAAGCGGGTCTCGCCGGAGGAGGTCTCCGCACAGATCCTGCGCAAGCTCGCCGACGACGCCGCGAAGTACCTAGGCGAGAAGGTCACCGAAGCCGTCATCACCGTCCCGGCCTACTTCAACGACGCTCAACGGCAGGCCACCAAGGACGCCGGCCGGATCGCCGGCCTCGAAGTCCTGCGGATCATCAACGAGCCCACCGCGGCCGCCCTCGCCTACGGCCTGGACAAGAAGGGCCACGAGACGGTCCTCGTCTTCGACCTCGGCGGCGGCACGTTCGACGTCAGCATCCTCGACGTCGGCGACGGCGTCGTCGAGGTCCGCGCTACGGCCGGCGACACCCACCTCGGCGGCGACAACTTCGACCACCGCCTGGTCGACCATCTCGCCGATACGTTCCGCAAGGAGCAGGGCATCGACCTGCGTCAGGACCCGCAGGCGCTGCAGCGGCTCACCGAGGCCGCCGAACGGGCGAAGGTCGAGCTGTCGTCGGTGACCCAGACCCAGGTGAACCTGCCGTTCATCACCGCCGACGCGTCCGGTCCGAAGCACCTCACGGCGACCGTCACCCGCTCGACGTTCGAGGGGCTCACCCACGACCTGCTGGAGCGTACCAACGGCCCGGTGCGCCAAGCGATGAGCGACGCCGGCGTCAAGGCCGACGACCTCGACGAGGTGATCCTCGTCGGCGGCGCGACCCGGATGCCGGCGGTGCAGGCACTGGTCCGCCGGCTCACCGGTGGCAAGGACCCCAACATGACGGTGAACCCGGACGAGGTCGTCGCGCTCGGCGCCGCGATCCAGGCCGGCGTGCTCAAGGGCGACGTCCGTGACGTCGTGCTGCTCGACGTCACCCCGCTGTCGCTGGGCGTGGAGACCCTCGGCGGGCTGATGACGAAGGTCATCGACCGGAACACGACGATCCCGACCCGCCGCACCGAGACGTTCTCCACAGCGCAGGACAACCAGCCCGCCGTCGACGTGGTGGTGCTGCAGGGCGAGCGGGAACGCGCCGCCGACAACCGGGTCCTGGGCCGGATGCGGCTGGAGAACATCCGCCCGGCGCCGCGCGGCGAACCACAGGTCGAGGTCACCTACGACATCGACGCCAACGGCATCCTCAACGTGTCCGCACGCGACAAGGACACCGGCGCCGAGCAGAAGATCACCGTCACCGAGAGCGGCACGCTGGACAAGGGCGAGGTCGAGCGGATGGTGCGTGAAGCCGAGCAGAACCGCGCCGCGGACCAGCGGGCGCGTCAGGAGATCGACGCCCGCAACGAGCTCGACAGCGTCGCCCACCAGGTGCAGCGCCGCCTCGACGAACTCGGCGGCCAGGTCCCCGAACACGAGCGGGCCCGCGCCGACATGCTCGTGCAGGAAGCCCGGCAGGCCGTCGACGGGCAGGCGCCGATGGATCGGGTGCAGAACCTCACCAACGACCTCCGGCAGATCCTGTTCGCGCTGCAGTCCGCCACGCAGCAGCCGGCCGGTGGGGGACAGCCCACGGGCCAGGAAGCAGGGCAGGCCGCTGGGCGGTCCGGCGGGTCGGCTCCGGCCGATGACGTCATCGACGCCGACTTCAGCGGAGGGTGAGCCATGGCCGAGCCGAACGGCGAGGGGACCCACGCCGCCACCGATGACCCGGCCCGCCAGGCGAACCGGCCCGAGACCGAGGCGGCGGCCCGGCCGGAGGACCCGGCGCTCGCCGAGGTGCGGGAGCGGGCGCAGCGGGCGATCGCCGACGCGGACAATGCCCGCAAGCGGGCCGAGCGGACGGCCGCCGAACGGGTCACCGCCGAGCGGCAGCGGGTCGCCGCGGCGTGGCTGCCCGTGCTGGACAACCTCGACCTCGCCCTGCGCCACGCCGGCGCGGACCCCGAGGCGATCGTGCAGGGAGTGGCACAGGTCAGGGAACAGGCCGCGGACATCCTGGCCCGGCTCGGCTTCGGCCCGGTCGGTGCGGTCGGCGAGCCGTTCGACCCGGCCCGGCACGAGGCGGCCGAAGCGGTCGAGGAGCCCGACGTTCCGGCCGGCACGATCGTGCGGGTCATCCGCCCGGGCTACGGCAGCGACACGCTCCTACTGCGCCCGGCCGTCGTGGCCGTGGCCCGCGCCGGCGGCGGGGGTGCAGAGGGGGCGGACGCGGAGCGGGGATCCGATGGCGGCTGAACGGCGCGACTTCTACGCGGACCTCGGCGTCCCGCGGACTGCGACGGCGGAGGAGATCCAGCGCGCGTACCGCACGCTGGCCCGCCGCAACCATCCGGACGTCAACAAGGAGCCGGGCGCCGAGGAGCGGTTCAAAGACATCACCGAGGCCTACGACGTGCTCTCGGATCCGAAGAGCCGCCGCAAGTACGACCGGTTCGGCGCACAGTGGCGGCAGGTGCCCGACGACGTCGAGCAGCGCGCCGGGGCCCGGCAGCGTGCGTCGGCCGGCGCCGGGTTCCCCGGTCAGGGCGCCGGCTTCGGCGGTCGGGGCGGCATCGGTGAGGAGGTCGACCTCGAGGACCTGCTCGGCAGCATCTTCGGTGGGCGACCGAGCGGTGCCGGCGACCGTTTCGGACGTGGGCCGGTGCCCGGCGCCGACACCGAGGCCGAGATCACCATCAGCGTCGAGGACGCCTACCACGGCGGCCGGCGCCGGATCACGCTGCCCGGCGCCCCCGGCAGCCGCACCCGCGAGTACGAGGTCATCATCCCGGCCGGGGTCACCGAGGGGCAGCGGATCCGGCTCGCGGGCCAAGGCTCCGGCGGCGCCCGCGGCGGCCCGCCCGGCGACCTGTACCTGGTGGTGCACATCGCGCCGCACGCCCGGTACAAGCTCAGCGGCCGCGACATCACGGTGGAAACCCCGGTGGCGCCGTGGGAGGCGGCGCTGGGCGCCACAGTGCCGGTCGACACGCCCGGCGGCACCCTCCAGGTCGACGTCCCGCCAGGCACACCGTCAGGACGGCGGCTGCGGCTGCGCGGCCGGGGCCTGCCGAACCCGCGCGGCGCCCCCGGCGACTTCTACGCCGAGATCAGGATGATGGTGCCGGCGCAGCTGAGCGACGCCGAACGGCGACTGTTCGAGGAACTTGCGACGGTGTCGTCGTACAACCCGCGAGGTGACCGATGACCTACGCTCTGATGTGCCGCCCCTACCTGTCCACGGACGCCTTCGCCGCCGCCGCCGGCCTGCACCCGGACATGATCTCCCGGCTGGTCGCGCTCGGCCTGCTGGAACCACACGTCGACGAACTCGGCCGCCACTGGTTCGCCCAGTCGCAGCTCAAGCGGCTCGCCCGGATCCGCCGGCTGCACGCCGGACTGCCGCTGAACTACGCGGCGGTCGGCATCGTGCTCGACCTGCTCACCCGCATCGACGAACTTGAGGCGCAACTCAGGAGGCGGACATGGACCTGAACCGACTCACCGAGAAGTCCCAGCAGGCGCTACACGACGCCCAGACGAAAGCGATGCGGTACGGCCACACCGAAGTCGACGGCGAGCACCTGCTGCTCGGCCTGATCGACCAGCCCGACGGTGTCACGGTGCGGCTGCTCACCGGCCTGGGCGTCGACATCGAACAGCTGCGCGAACGCGTCGAACGCGACGTGCGGCGCCGGCCGAGCGTGACCGGGCCCGGCGCGCAGCCCGGTCAGGTGACGGTCACCCGCCGGCTCGCCGCGGACCTCGACGCCGCCGAACGTGAGGCCGGTCGGCTCAAGGACGAGTACATCTCCGTCGAGCACCTGCTCCTGGCACTCGTCGACGAGGGCGCCTCCACCGACGCCGGCCGGGCCCTGCACGACCTCGGCGTCACCCGGGAGCGGCTGCTCAACCAGCTCACCCAGCTGCGCGGGGCGCAGCGGGTCACCTCCGCGAACCCGGAGGCCGCCTACGAGGCTCTCACCAAGTACGGCCGGGACCTCGTCGCCGACGCCCGCGCCGGCCGGCTCGACCCCGTCATCGGGCGCGACGAGGAGATCCGCCGCGTCGTGCAGATCGTGTCGCGCAAGACGAAAAACAACCCCGTCCTCATCGGCGACCCGGGTGTAGGCAAGACCGCGATCGTCGAGGGCCTCGCCCAGCGGATCGTCAACAATGACGTGCCGGAAGGGCTGCGCGACAAGACGGTCTTCGCGCTGGACATGGGCTCCCTGGTGGCCGGGGCGAAGTACCGCGGCGAGTTCGAGGAGCGGCTCAAGGCCGTGCTCGCCGAGGTGACCGCCGCGCAGGGCCGGATCCTGCTGTTCGTCGACGAGCTGCATACCGTGCTGGGCGCCGGCGCCGCCGAGGGGTCGATGGACGCCGGGAACATGCTCAAGCCGATGCTCGCCCGCGGCGAGCTGCGCATGATCGGGGCGACCACCCTCGACGAGTACCGCAAGCACATCGAGAAGGACGCCGCGTTCGAACGCCGGGTCCAGCCCATCCTGGTGCCGGAACCCAGCCCGGACGACGCGGTGACCATCCTCCGCGGGCTGCGGGAACGCCTCGAGGTGTTCCACGGCGTGCGCATCCAGGACGGCGCCCTCATCGCCGCGGTCCAGCTGTCCCACCGGTACATCGCCGACCGGTTCTTGCCGGACAAGGCCATCGACCTCGTCGACGAGGCCTGCGCGATGCTGCGCACCGAGATCGACTCACAGCCGGCCGAACTCGACGCGGCCGCCCGGCGCCTGCTGCGGCTGGAGATGGAGGAGACCGCACTGTCCAAGGAGGACGACCCGGCCAGCACCGCCCGGCTGGACCAGATCCGGCGGGAGATCACCGACCTGCGCGGCGAGGTCGATGCGATGCGCGCCCAGTGGAACGCCGAACGCCAGGCGATCCGCAAGGTGCAGAGCCTACGTGAGGAGACCGAGCGGATCCGGCGGGAGGCGGAGGCGGCCGAACGCGGCTACGACCTGGACCGCGCTGCGGAGCTGCGCCTGGGCAGGCTGCCGGAGCTGGAGCGGCGGCTGCGTGCCGAGGAGGAGCGGCTCACCGCCAAGCAGAGCGGGCACCGGCTGCTGCGTGAGGTCGTCACGCCCGACGAGATCGCCGGGATCGTGGCCCGCTGGACCGGCATCCCCGTCAACCGGCTGCTGGAGGGCGAACGGGACAAACTGCTGCGCCTGGAGGACATCCTGCACGAGCGGGTCGTCGGCCAGGACGAGGCCGTCCAGGTCGTCGCGGACGCTGTCATCCGCGCCCGCTCCGGAATCAAGGACCCGCGCCGCCCGATCGGCTCGTTCCTGTTCCTGGGCCCCACCGGCGTCGGCAAGACCGAGCTGGCCAAGACCCTCGCCGCGGCGCTGTTCGACACCGAAGACAACATGGTCCGGCTCGACATGAGCGAGTACCAGGAACGGCACACCGTCTCCCGGCTCGTCGGCGCGCCGCCCGGCTACGTCGGCTACGAGGAGGGCGGACAGCTGACCGAGGCGGTGCGCCGCAAGCCCTACTCGGTCGTCCTGCTCGACGAGATCGAAAAGGCCCACCCCGACGTGTTCAACACCCTGCTGCAGCTGCTCGACGACGGACGACTCACCGACGCGCAAGGGCGCACCGTCGACTTCCGCAACACCGTCGTCATCATGACCAGCAACCTCGGATCGCAGCACCTCCTGCAGGGCGTCACCCCGGACGGGCAGCTCACCGACCAGGCCCGCACCGCGGTCATGACAGCGCTGCGCGAATACTTCCGCCCGGAGTTCCTCAACCGCATCGACGAGACGGTGCTGTTCAAGCCCTTGACCCTGCCGGAGATCGAACGGATCGTCGACCTGCTCCTCGACGACCTCCGCGCCCGCCTCGCCGAGCGGCGGATCACCGTCGAGGTCACCGAAGCGGCCCGACGCTTCATCGCCGATGCCGGCTTCGACCCGGTCTTCGGCGCCCGCCCACTGCGCCGCTTCCTGCAGCGCGAGATCGAGACCCGCATCGCCCGCACACTGCTGACCGGCGACGTCCTCGACGGCGCCACCATCACGGTCGACCGAGGGCCCGCCGGGATCGATATCGACTGGACCAACGAGCCGGCAACGGTCCAGGCGGCCGCCTGACCGTCCGGCTCGCGCCCCGACGAGCAGTGAGGATGCTGTCGCATCTCCCTATTCAAGACGTCCGTGTCGCCGGTGCCGGTCCGGAAGCCGTAGCAGACACAACCGGATCACCGTTGAAAACCGTCGTTGACAGCTGCAACGCAAGAGTGTTCAAAGCTGCGTACACCACCAGGGCACCGGCTTCGGCGATCTCACCGAGTGCCTTGACCGGGTTGGCGGTGAACGCGGTGTCCGCGTCGATCTCCGGCACCAGGTAGTGGTAGTTCGTGTCGAACCACTTCGTCAGTTCCAGCGCGGGTTCGGCGTCGACGCCGCGGGCCATCGCGAAGTACGTGTCCAGGTCGGACAGTCCGAGCCGGGCGAAGCGGGCCGGGACGGTACCGACGGCGACGGCGGTGTCCAGGACGTGGTCGTAGTAGGAGAACGTGTTGGACGGGATCGCTTCCAGGCGGGCGTTGCGCTGCGTCTGCCACACCTCGGCCCGCAGCCCAGCCGCGGTCTCGTCCAGGGCGGCGGCGTCGATGCGCCCGGCCCAGTACGCCTCGACGGCCTTCTTCAGCTCCCGGTTCCCGCCGATGCGCGGGTAACCGAGGACGGTGCTCTGCCCGAATGCGGTGCTCACCACAGGGATTCCTTCCCTCGAAGTCGCGACGACTCCCGGGAAGGGGAAGGCAGGGCACGGCGCGCGCCCGGCTTCCGCCCTGACCCTCCCGAGGGGTCGCCGGCGGCGCACACCGGCGGTGTGCGCAGTGCGGGCAGGTCTTCGGACTCGCGGGCGCGACACCTTCCGGTGCCACCTACTAGCCGTCGCTTCCCAGACCCCGAGAGGTCCAGTGCTTGATGACGGCGGTCGTTCCCACTCACCGCTGCGGGGCAGTCCCGGTCTCACACCGGGTTCCCTCTTACGACGCCCCGTCCTTGCGAACGAGGCGAACCAGCACTGCGAGCCATCGTACGGGTGCCCGGCGACGTTCGGGACCGGGGCACCCACGACGTGTGTCACAGCGTGGTTGACGTTGTCCCTGACATCCGCCGCACGGGGAAAGGCGCTGCTTGCCGGCGCCGGCCCGGACGGATGCGCCTGCGACGACGTCGCCACTGTCCTGCACGGTGATGCCGCACAGGACAGCAGCACACCGCCACTCAGAAGTCGTCGTCGAAGCTGACCGTGCCCGTCACGCCGACCTGGTACGCCGACACCCGGCGTTCGAAGAAGTTCGACAGCTCCTGGACGTCCTGGAGCTCCATGAACGCGAACGGGTTGCGGCTGCCGTACAGCGGCGCGATACCGAGGGTGGCGAGCCGCCGGTCGGCGACGTGTTGCAGGTACTCGCGCATGTCCGCGAGGGACATCCCGGAGACGCCCTGTTCCAGGAGGTCGGCGGCGAACTGCACCTCGCACTCGACCGCTTCGGCGAGCATCTCGCGGACCTGCGCCTCCAGCTGGGAGTCGAACAGGTCGGGTTCTTCCGCCCGTACCGTGTCGACGACGTCGAACGCGAAGGCCATGTGCATCGACTCGTCGCGGAAGACCCAGTTGGTGCCCGAGGCGAGGCCGTGCAGCAGGCCGCGGGAGCGCAGGTGGTACACGTAGGCGAAGGCGCCGTAGAAGAACAACCCTTCGATGCAGGCGGCGAAGCAGATGAGGTTGAGCAGGAACGCGCGCCGGTCGTCGCGGGTCTTCAGCTCGTGCAGGTCGCCGAGGGAGTCGATCCAGCGGAAGCAGAACTCGGCCTTCCGCGCGATCGACGGGATGTTCTCCACGGCGGCGAACGCCGCGGTCCGTTCGGCGTCGTCGGTGACGTACGTGTCCAGGAGGTTCAGGTAGGGGCGGCGGCCAGGTCGATGAGGGCCCGCTGCGGCAGCTCCCAGGCGGTGCGGTACAGCTCGCGCACGTCATCGGGCAGGTCGGCGACGTCCTGCACCGAGCCCTCGGCGCGCTTGATCTGCTCGCGGATCGCCGCGGTCCACAGCCCGCGGGCCTTGAGCTCCCGCACCAGGTACGTGTTGAGCTGCAGGAACTCACCCGACATGGTCTCGCGTTTGAACAGGTTGGACACCTGCGGCTCGATGCACTCGTAACACCCGGCGATGGACGCGATCGTCGCGGTCGGCGCGATCGCGATCAGCAGCGAGTTGCGCAACCCACTCGCCGCGACCTTCTCACGGAGCAGGGCCCAGCGCTCACCGTCGGTGGGTGCGCCCCACAGGTCCGGGTGTAGCTCGCCGCCGGCGGCACGGGTCTCGGCGTACGCGGGGTGCGGCCCGAACCGCTCCGCCAGGTCCGCCGACGCTTCCAGGGCGGTGAGGTAGATCTCCTCCTGCACCCGCGTCGACAGCTCGCGGGCGGCGGGGGAGTCGAACGGCAGCCGCAGCGCGAAGAACGCGTCCTGCAGTCCCATGAGGCCGAGCCCGACCGGCCGCCAGCGTGGGTTGGACGCGGCGGCCTGCTGCGACGGGTAGTAGTAGATCGAGTCGAGCTCGTCGCGGGGCGAGTCGACCAGGAAACACGACGACATCTGGGTGTGCGCGGTGCCGGAGTTGAACAGCGTCGGCGAGCTCGGCAGATACGCGAGCGACGACATGAGCCGGTAGAAGCCGATCGCCTCACCCGGCGTCTGCGACAGCCCGCACGCGACGCGCAGCAGCCAGTACTGCGGGGTCTCCACGACCAGCCGGGACAGAGGGTGGCGCAGCAGGTACCGGTCGGCGACGGTCCGCAGGCCGAAGTACTCGAAGCGCAGATCACCGTCGACCTCGACGGCATCGTCGAGCTTGCGGGCGTTCCGCGCCACGAACGCCGCGGTGTCGTCGCTGATGAGGCCCTGCTGGTGCGCGTGCCGGATCGCCTGGCTGAAGCTGGCGACGCCCTGCCCGCGGACCTCCTTGTCGACGTACGCCGCGAGCAGCCGCGCCGCGAGCCGCGAGTACTGCGGCTCCTCACCGATCAGCTCCGCCGCCGTCTGGATCGACAGCTTGTCCAGCTCCGCCGTCGTCGCCCCGTCGTACAGACCGCTGATCGTCTTCGTCGCCACCCGCAGCGGGTCGACCTCGTCGAGGTCGGCGACCCACCGCTCGACCGCCTTCACGATCTTGTTGACGTCGACCGGCTCCAGGTCGCCGTTGCGCTTGCGGACCTGCATCGCGTGCCGGCGCTGCTCCGGCGCCTTCCCGGCCGTCGCCTGGTCCTGCGTCACCGTCATGTGCTCCCCCTCGTCGCCTGCTCATCACCACCGGATGGACGCAGGGGGAAGCCCGCCACAGAAAGGCGCACGCGAGGAGCACCTGGCGATGGCGTCAGCCGTCCCACGCGGCATCCGACCACCGCACGCCGCCCTCGGCGCGCGGTGCGCTGGCAGGTCTTCGGACTCGCGGGCGCGACCGTCTCCGGTCACCTACTGGCCGTCGCTTCCCAGACCCCGGAAGGTCCAGTGCTCAATGACAGCGTTCGTTCCCACTCACCGCTGCGGGGCAGTCCCGGACTCACACCGGGTTCCCTGTTGCCACGACCGCACCGAAGCGCGGCCGAACCACCGCCGGGCACTGCGTGCCAGTAGGACCAGTACGCCGACGCCGGCGGGGTGTTGACGCACGGCTCCGTGGCGGCGGTGGGCTTGCCGTTGATCCGGCAGATGAAGGCGAGGCCCCAGCGCTGGGTGCCGGTGACGGTGAACCCGGCGCCGCTCAACGCGGCAAGGTCATTCGGCGGGTCGCCGAGCCGGCAGCCCTTCTGGACGCCGCCGCCGAACGTGGTGAAGTCCACGACGACGGTGACCCCGGTGCCCGGCGCGCACGCGGCGGCGTGCGCCGCCTGCGGTGCCGGGTCGGCAAGGACCAGCGCGCCGGTGACGGCGAACGCCGCGCAGAGCCCGGCGAGCCACCTCCGCGACACGGTTTATGCCCTGCGCCATGGCCCGGTTCACGCGGCACACGCCAGGGTTGGCGCCGCGGCCTGCGAGCCGGCGGCGGTGAGGGTGGCGAAGCTGGCGCCGGTCAGACCCAGGCACGGCCTGCGCGGTCGGGCGGATCGCGGTGGCCGGGTCGAACCCGGTCGTCGTGTAGGCGATCGCGCCGCGGTCGGCGGCCGGGCCGGAGCAGCGCACCTGCAGGCCGAGCAGGAATCCGCGGGCCTTGAGCCATGCGACCGGCCGCCCGGCGACGCGCAGCGCCTGCGCGGCGAGGCCGGTGCTGTTGGCATTGCTCGACGCGGTGTCGGCCGCGGTAGGTCGGCCCGTAACACTCGATGATCACGCAGTCGTCGGTCAGTGTCGCCAGGACGCCCGCGATGTTATGGCGTCGCCAGGCGTCGAAGTGGTCGGTGAGCTGGTTCATTTGGCCTGCCTCGGCGCCTCGGCTCAGGGCCGGTGGTTCGACGAGCGAACCGCGTATGCCCAGTGGCACAGTTGGGCGGTGACCCCCTGATTGCGGCCGACCATGTCCTGTACAACGCCAAGTCGGGCGGCTGTGACATGACCTCGGTCGATGCCTCGGCGCTCAGCAAGCCCAACATCCTGAACCCCGAACGGGCACAGGTTCGGCGCGGTCAGGGCTGCAGGAGCACGCGCTGGGCGGCGCGCTCCAGCAAGGCCCGGTCGGTCGCGGCGGCGAGGGTGTCATGGGCCGGGTGGCTCAGCACCTGGACGATCGCGATGTCGAGATTCAGCGCCTGCAGCGTCCGTTCGGTCTGGGGCCCGGCGTGACTGCCGCCGGGGGTACGGATTCCGCCGATCAGCAGGACCGTTGTGCGCTCGTTGCGCACGGCGGCCGCGACGATCGGCATCGGCGTCACCACGGTCAGGCCGGCGACGTCGTCGAGCAGTTCCGTCAGCCGCACTGCCTTGGGGCCGCCCGAGATCCCGACCGCCATGCCCGGCTGGACGAGGCCCAGCGCCTCCTGGACCTCGTCCGGGGCCGGCCGATGCGCTGGCCGTGCCGGCTGCTCCTCGCCGATCGGCATGGCTCCGCCGCGGACCCGGTGCAACAGCCCGCGATCCGCGAGCACCTCCAGGTCCCGGCGGATCGTCGGGATCGACACGTCGAAGCGCTCGCTCAGCTCGTGCAGGCCGATGCCGCCGAGTTCGCGGGTCGCCGCGACGATCCCGGCGCGACGCGTCTCGATGAGCACGTCAGGCCTCCTCGATCACCGTTACCGCACCGGCCTCGACAACGCGGCCGCCGACTTCAGCGGCGTGCTCGCCATGGTTGATCGCGATGACGAACGGCGGGCGCCGCACGACCTCGACCGTTTCGGGCACGTCGTGGCGGACCGGGAGCCCTGCCTGAGGCAGGATCCGGGCCAGCAGTCGCTCGAGGCCGGCCGCGTCCGGGCGGGTCGAGACGTACCAGGCCGTGCCGCCACCGTGCGCTTTGCGGGTGACGGCCGGACCTCCGGCCGCCGGTCCGTCCGTGTAGGTCAGCACGACCTCCGCGGTGTCGACGACGAGGTCCTCGGCCCACACATCGGCGGCCGTGCCGTCCGAGAGCTCGATGTGCCGGCCCTGTCGCAGCGGCAGGAACTCCTCGACGGTCACGCCGAGCAGGTCGCGGAGCGCCCCCGGATGCGCATCCCCGTGCACGGTGTCGTTCGCGTCGACGATGCCGGAGAAGTACGACACGAGCAGCGTTCCCCCGCCGGTGACGTATGCGTCGAGGTTCTTCGCCGCCGCGGCCGTCGTCAGGTACAGCGATGGTACGACGACCAGCGGGTACCTGCTCAGGGCCGCCTCTGGGTGGACGAAGTCGACGGTGAGGTGGGCCTTCCACAGCGCCGTGTAGTACGCCTCGATCCGCTCGCGGTATGCCAGGTCCACGGATGGGCGCCATTCCAACTCGAGCGCCCACCACGACTCCCAGTCCCACACGATCGCCACGTCGGCCTTGACCCGGGTGCCGCGCAGCCGGTCCAGCCCGGCGAGGCGTCCGCCGAGCTCGGTGACCTCGCGCCAGATCCGGGTGCTGGTCCCGCCGTGCGGCAGCATCGCCGAGTGGAACTTCTCCGCCCCGAACCGCGAGGCCCGCCACTGGAAGAACAGCACCGCGTCGGCGCCGCGGGCCAGGTGGGCCAGGCTGTTGCGGGCCAGCTCGCCGCGCCGCTTGGCGATGTTGCGGGGCTGCCAGTTCACGGCGCTCGTGGAGTGCTCCATCAGCATCCACGGCGCTCCGCCGGCGAGGCTGCGCGTCAGGTCCGCGCACATGGCCAGTTCGATGTGCGGATCGTCGCGTTCGGCCTGCAGGTAGTGGTCATTGGCGACGACGTCGACCTCGCCGGCCCACTTCCAGTAGTCGACCCACTTGCAGTTGGCGATCATGAAGTTGGTGGTGACCGGTACCTCGGGCGACAGGCCGCGCAGGATGTCGCGCTCCCGCCGGAAGTTCTCCAGATGGACGTCGGAGCAGAACCGGAAGAAGTCCAGCTGCTGCGCCGGGTTCACCGGTGTCGGCGCTGCGTGTGGCGGCTCGATCTCGGCCCAGTCGCTGTAGCGCTGGCTCCAGAACGTCGTGCCCCATGCGGCGTTGAGCGTCGGCAGGTCGCCGTGGCGGTCCTGCAGCCAGCCGCGGAACGCCTCGGCGCAGCCTGGGCAGTAGCAGTGCGGGTTCACGCCCGCGTACTCGTTGTGGACGTGCCACAGCGCGACCGCCGGATGCTCGCCGTAGCGGCGGCCCAGCTGCTCGGTGATCGTGGCGGCGGCCCGCGCGTACTCAGCCGAGCTGGGACAGAAGCTCTGCCGGCCGCCCTGTCCGAGGACGTGGCCTTCGCGGTCGATGAGCCGCGCGTCGGGGTAGCGGTAGGTCAGCCACGGCGGCGGAGCCGCGGTCGGCGTGGCGAGGTCCGCGCGGATCCCGTTGGCATGTAGGAGCTCCAGAACTCTGTCGAGCCACTCGAAGGTGTACTGCCCCTCGGTGGGCTCGAGCATCGCCCAGCTGAAGATGCCGACGCTGACCAGGTTGACACCGGCTTGCCGCATCAGCCGGACGTCCTCGGCCCAGACCTCCTCAGGCCACTGCTCCGGGGCGTAGTCGCCGCCGTAGGCGATGGCATCGAGACCGCGGGGAAACCACGGCGACGGTTGAAGCTGGTCCATCTTGCGACTCCTGGCTGTGAACGCTCCCGGTTCGATAGCGGCAGCATAGCGCAGGCATCACGCGTGAATTAACCTCCGCGCAATGTATTGACAGCACGTCTAGGACGGCCAAAACTGTGAGCGCTCCCGGTCGTTCACCCCGATCGCCGCAGCGATGGACGTCTGTCGGAGGGTGCCGGAGCGCCGTAGTCACACGGCCGTTTCGTTTCTCCCGCTCGCCCTCGTCGCCGCGGTGACCTACGCACGTTGGAGACCAAGATGACCCCGAAACTCCGTACGTTGTTCGCGGTCGCAACCGCGAGTGCGCTGCTGCTGACCAGCGCCTGCGGATCCAGCGACGACGGCACGCCCCAGAACACGGCCACCGGCAAGGTCGAGCTGACCTTCTGGTCGTGGGTGCCCGGCATCGACAAGGTCGTGGCCCAGTGGAACGCCGCCAATCCCGACATCCACGTCACCGTCAGCAAGCAGGCGCAAGGTGACGAGGAGGTCACGAAGGTCCTCACGGCCAACAAGGCCGGCAACCCGCCGGATCTCTTCCAGGCCGAGTATCAGGCGCTTCCCACGCTGGTCAGCAACGGCGCCGCGGCTGACCTCAGCAAGTACTCCGCCGACGCGAAGGGCAAGTTCGCCCCCGGCGTGTGGAGCACGATCACGCTCGGCACCGACGCGGTCTACGCGATCCCGCAGGACTCGGGTCCGATGATGCTGTACTACCGCGCGGACGTTTTCGAGCAGCTCAGCCTCAAGGTGCCGACCACCTGGGACGAGTTCGGTGAGGTCGCCAAGCAGGTCCGGCAGAAGGACCCGAAGCGCTACCTGACCACCTTCTCCGCCGGCGACCCGGGCTGGTTCGCCGGACTCGCCCAGCAGGCCGGCGCCAAGTGGTTCGGCGTCAGCGGCGAGACCTGGTCCGTGCAGGTCAACGACGCCGCGACCAAGAAACTCGCCGAGTACTGGGGCGGCCTGGTCGCCTCCGGCGCGATCGACAACAAGCCGATGTACACCCCCGAGTGGAACAAGGCCCTCAACGACGGCACCCTGATCGCCTGGCCCAGCGCCGTCTGGGGCCCCGGCGTGCTGTCCGGCAACGCCCCCGACACCGCCGGCAAGTGGAAGATCGCGGAGATGCCGCAGTGGACCGCCGGCGAGCACAAGACCGGCAGCTGGGGCGGCTCCTCGACGGCCGTCGCGGCGAAGTCCAAGAACATTGCGCAGGCCACCAAGTTCGCCATCTGGCTCAACACCGACCCGACCGCGGTCGCCGGCCTGATCAAGGAGGGCGGCATCTACCCGGCCGCGACCGCCGCACAGTCCGGCGGGGAGCTGTCGAAGGCGCCGGCGTTCTTCAGCAACCAGCCCGATTTCTACAAGCTCGCCCAGCAGATCGCCAACTCGGCGGCGGGCGTCACCTGGGGCCCGAACGTGAACGTCACCTACGCCACCTACAAGGACACCTTCGCCAAGGCCATCACGGCGAAGACCCCGTTCCCCGCGGCGGTCGACCAGATGCAGAAGGCCACCGTCGACGACCTGAAGAAGAACGGGTTCAAGGTCTCCGAATGACACGCCGCTCCGCGCGTACAGTGCCCAGCCGGGTGCCGTACGCCTTCCTCACCCCGGCGATCGGCCTGTTCGCCCTGTTCATGGTCGCGCCGATCGGCTACACCGTTTACCTGTCGCTGCGCCGGGTGCAGGTCTCCGGGCTCGGGCTCGGTGCCCGGGCCCGGGCGGAGTCCTTCGCCGGATTTGCCAACTATCAGGCCGTCATCAACGACGGCGAGTTCTGGCAGAGCTGCGTGCGGGTCCTGCTCTACGGCCTGGTGCTCGTGCCCACCATGGTCGGGCTCGCGCTGCTCTTCGCGCTGCTGCTCGACGTCCCGCGGGCCCGGGCCCGCGCCTTCTCCCGGATCTCGATCTTCATGCCGTACGCCGTGCCGGCGGTGATCGCGAGCCTCATGTGGGGGTTCATGTACCTGCCGTCGGTCGGGCCGGGACAGTGGCTGCTGAAGGAACTGGGCCAGCAGCCGCTGGACCTGTTGAACCCGACGAGCATCTACTTCTCCGTTGCCAACATCGCCGTCTGGGGCGGCACCGGGTTCAACATGATCGTGCTGTACACGGCGCTGCGGACGGTGCCGAGCGAGCTCTACGAGTCGGCTCGGATCGATGGTGCCACCGAGTGGCAGATCGCGTGGCGGATCAAGATCCCGTTGCTGACGCCCGCGCTCATCATGACCTTCGTCTTCTCGCTGATCGCCACATTGCAGGTGTTCAGCGAGCCGACCACGCTGCGGCCGCTGACCAATGCCCTCTCGTCGAACTGGACCCCGCTGATGAAGATCTACCAGGACGCCTTCGCGAAGGACGACATCCATACGGCGGCCGCGGCCTCCATCGTCATCGCCGTGGTGACGCTCGTCTTCTCGTTCGGCTTCCTGCAGCTGGTCCAGCGTCGGGCCTTCGGGCAGGAACGATGAGCACGTCGACGATCTACGGTTCGCGCCTCGCGCACCAGGCGCCGGCGAATCGACCGCCGGCGCCACGACGCGCGGCGAAACTGCCGACGGTCGTGCTCCTGCTGGGCGCCGCCTACTGCCTCCTGCCGATCCTCTGGGTCATCACCGCCGCGTCGAAGACCAACGGGCAGTTGTTCTCCAGCTTCACGCTCGCCCCGGGCACCGCGCTCGTCGACAACGTCGTCGACCTGTCCGAGTACCAGGGCGGTGTGTACTGGCAGTGGATCCTCAACACCGCGCTGTACGCCGGCGTCGGTGCGGTGCTGTCGACGGTGGTCTCCGGCCTCACCGGCTACACCCTGGCCAAGTACCGCTTCCCGGGGCGTTCGGCGGTTTTCAACGTGCTGCTGGCGGGCGTGCTCGTGCCGACGGTCGTGCTGGCCATCCCGCAGTACCTGCTGCTGGCGAAGTTCCAGCTCACCGACACGTACTGGTCGGTGCTGCTGCCGAGCATCCTCAGCCCGTACGGCATCTACCTCGCCCGTATCTACGCCGCCGCCGCGATCCCGGACTCCCTCATCGAGGCGGCCCGCACCGACGGGGCCGGCGAGGTGCGCATCGTCACCAGTATCGCCACCCCGGCGATGGTTCCCGGCCTCGTCACCGTGTTCTTGTTCCAGTTCGTGGCGATTTGGAACAACTTCCTGCTGCCCTTCATCATGCTCACCTCCGACCGCAAGTTCCCGGTGACGGTCGGCCTGTACACTCTGCTCAACCAGGGCAACACGACCCCGGTGCTCTACACGCTCGTTATCACTGGGGCGCTGTTGTCGATTCTGCCGCTTGTCGTGCTGTTCCTGACCTTGCAGCGGTACTGGCGCGTCGACCTGCTGTCCGGCGCGGTCAAGGGATGATCTGCAGGCATGACAAAAGCACGTGAACCTCGGCGTCACCCCGCCCGCCGCCCCACGATCAACGATGTGGCGGCGGCGGCCGGGGTGTCCCGGGGCACCGTGTCCCGCGTGCTCAACGGCGGTCGCGACGTCAGCCCGGCCTCCCACGAAGCCGTCGAACGGGCCATGCGCAAGACGGGGTACGTGGTCAATCAGCACGCTCGCAGCCTGGTCACGCAACGCTCCGGGTCGGTGGCGTTCGTCCTCTCCGAGCCGCAGGACCGCCTGTTCGAGGACCCGAACTTCAACGTCCTGCTGCACGGCTGCACGCAGGCCCTCGCCCAGCACGACATCACGCTGCTGTTGACGCTGGCCAGCAGCGTCGAGGACCGCAAACGCCTCGGCCGGTATCTTGCGGGCGGTCATGTCGACGGGGCGCTGCTCGTGTCGACCCACAGTGGCAGCCCGCTGATCCCGGAGCTGCTCGGCCGTGGGCTGCCCGTCGTCGCCTGCGGCAAACCCCTCGGCTACGAGCGGCAGGCCGCGTACGTGGCCGCTGACGATCGCGACGGCGCCCACCAGATGGTCAGCTACCTGCGTTCGATCGGCCGCCGCAGGATCGCCACCATCAGCGGTCCGCTCGACACCCCCGGCGGCATCGAACGTCTCGCCGGCTACCGCGAGGCTGTCGGCGCCGACGGCGATCCGGCCCTCATCACCCACGGCGATTACACCCGCGCAGGCGGCGAACAGGCCATGCAGCGTCTGCTCGAGCAGGCGCCCGATCTCGACGCCGTCTTCGTCGCGTCCGACCTCATGGCCGCGGGCGCCCTCAACGCGCTGCAACGCGCCGGCAAGCGCGTCCCCGACGACATCGCCGTCGGCGGATTCGACGACAGCCAGGTGGCGACCGCCACCCAGCCGCCGCTGACCACCATCCGCCAGCCCTACACCCGTATCAGTGCCGAGATGGTCCGTCTCCTGCTCGGCCTCATCGACGGGTACAGCCCGGCGGCGGTCATCGTCCCGACCGAGCTCGTCGTCCGCGAGTCCGCCTGAGCGGTGAGGAATCGGAGGTTCGCGTCGATGTCCCGATCGGTCGAGGCGATGACCGCCTCATACTGGTCGCGGCCCGGCGCACTGAGCAGTGGCTGCGACACTCAGCTCATCGGGTGGCGGTGACCCCTCGGTGAGCTTCCGTGGGTAGCCGCGGGGGAGTGGACCGGGTCAGCCGGCCGCCGCGGCGGACCGCAGCGGGATGCGCTCGATCTCCCGGGCGAGGGCCTCGATCTGCGTCGGCGAGAGGCGATGGGTGTCGGCGGCCACGGTCACCACGACGGCGCACACGCTCAGCTGGGCCAGGTGGCTGACGGAGTCGGCACAGCCGGGCCGGAAGCGGTTGCTGACGACCAACTGGGCGACGCTGGGGTTGCGACCGGTGAGCCGATGCAGGGCCATCGCGTAGGCGGCGAGCAGGATGTAGCCGGTGCCGATGCCCGTGCGGGCGGCGATCCGGGGCAGCGCACGGCGCAGAGCGGGAGAGCGAAGGGCGAGCTCGCGGTATCGGGGTGTACACGGGTCGTCGGACGTGCCGAGCCGGCGGGGCGGGAGCGCGCGCAGCACCCGTTCCCAGTGCCGTAGCGACTTGTCACCCGCGCGCCGGCCTGCGGCGCTCGCCTGCTGCCCGGCCAGCTCGAACGGGGTGATCCCGCCGACCCGGGCGACGGCCTCCCCGGTTGCGGCGTCGAGGTTGGCCATGTCACGGACGATGGCGTCGATGCCGAGGCCGTCGACGGCCAAGTGGCAGTACGACATCACGACGTGGGTCACCGGCGCTGATGTTCATGTTCATGCCGCTGCGAGCCATCGTGTTCCAGACGTCCAGTTGCGCCCAGGTCATCGGCGACGTCCCGGCACCCTCACCGATGAACGGCACGGCGATCCACTGCGTTTCGGTGCCCATCAGATCCTCCGATCCCGCATCCGGTCGGGGTGGAACCGGGACCGGCCGTCGCGGCTGGTACGCGTCGACCGGTCTCGGGACCGGCGCGGCGCCGATTCGATCGATCGCCGCGCCTGCCTGTGCTTCGTGTGAGCGCCCGGTCTGGGTGTCGGGCTAGCGGTGCTTCGGGCCCGGCGGTGGCGCGTTGAGGACCACCGTGCCGGCGGAGGCGGCGGCGCCGGGGCCGCCCAGCGCGCTTACCGCCCGGACCGACACTGTGTACCGCACACCGTCGCGCAGGCTCTGCAGGTTCGCCGAGACCGTGCCGTCGCTCTGGCTTGAGATCGTCGGCGTCCGCCAGGTGGCGCCGCCGTCCACGCTCACCTGGTAGGCCAGCTGCGCGGGATCACCGGCTAGGGACGGTCGGAACGTGACCGTCAGGCTGCCGTCGCCTGCCTTCAGCTTGACCGGTGTCGGCGCCGGCGGTGGGACGACGCCGTAGGCCTTGATCGAGGAGTTCCACTGGATCACCGGCCAGGCCGACGTTGTCCAGTTGCCCATCGACTGGAAGTGCGCGGGCTCCCAGACGAGTGCGCCGAGGCCGCGGTTGTCCGGCAGATCGTTGACCATCTGGAAGACCCGGAGCAGGGCGTCCTGCTGGCCCTGGATGGAGACGGGGTACGGCGAGTTGGGGATCGGGTCGGAGAAGGCGGACGGGTGTGCGGTCTCCGCGACGTCGATCTTGTAGCCGGGGTGCTGCGCGGCGAGCTTCTGCAGCTCGGATTCGAAGACGTCCGGGGTGCCGTGCCACTCGGAGTAGTACGAGAAGCCCATGACGTCGATGTCCTGGCCCTTGGCCTTGAGGCGGCGCAGGAACTGGTTCCAGAACTCCTGGGTCCGCTCGAACTGGCCGTTGTCGATGATGGTGTGCGTCTCGACGCCGATCTGCACGCGGTGCGCGGCGGCGACCTCGTGCACGGCCCGGATGCCGGCGGCCTGGAGGGTGGTGAACCGGTCCCATGAGGCCTCGTAGGCGGCCCGCCGCGCGGGGTCGGTGGCCTTCCAGTCGTCCCAGGCGATGCCGCCGCCGGGCTTGGCGGTGTACGCGGGGTCGTGGTTGAAGTAGCAGTCGTAGCACCAGTCGGCGGCGTCGGTGAACCACGGAGCTGGGCGCTCGGACCCCCACAGGAAGCCCTTGATCAGCTCGTTGCCGACGGCGACCTTGTCGGGCACGGTCCCCTGGGCCACGAGCCGCTCGACGTAGTCACGGGTGTAGTCGTGCACGGCCGTGACAAGCTGGTCGAAGGGCAGCGACGCCCAGGCGGACGGCTTGGCCTGCTTGCTCGGGTCGGCCCACGAGTCGGAGTAGTGCAGGTCGATGCCGAGCCCCATGCCCAGGCTCTTGACCTTCCTGGCGACCTCCAGCGTGCGGTCCGGTCCCTGGTACGCCGGGTTGAGGTAGCTGCCCGTCCGCTCGTCGCGCGGGGTGTTGAACACGCGCAGCCGCACGTAGCGCATGCCGGCATTGCGCGCGGACGTGAGCACGTCCGTCGCGGTGGCCGGGTCGTCGACGTAGTAGGTGAGGTGGTCCTGGTTGGTGTCCTGGTCGGCGTAGGAGATGTCGGCGCCGACGACCAGATCCGGGCGAAGGTAGTTGTACACCTTGAGCTCGGCGACGCCGATCGCCGCGCCCGGGGACGCGCCAGAGATCCGCACCCGCACGAAGCGGATCCCGGGTTTGACGAACTGGTCCTCACCGGGTCCCGCCGCCGCGTTGCGCGAGCGGTCCGCGATCGTCGTCCACGCGGCGCCGTTGGCCGAGGCCTCGACGACATAGCGGTACGTCGCCGTTGCGGTCGGGAACACCACCCGCACCTTGCGCAGGTTGTCGTAGGCGCCGCCCAGATCCAGGCGCAGCCACTGCTCCCGCGGTCCGGTGGCCTTCCACGCCGTCGCCTCGTCGTCGTCCGCCGCGAGGGACGCCGATTTCTCCCCGGAGCTGGCCGAGTACTTGACCCACGACTTTCCGGCGATGTTGCTTTCGACGGGCGGAATCTGCGCCGTGCCGCTTGCCGCGGCCGACTGTGCCGAGGCTGACGCGACCGCCGTCGCGCCACCGCCGGCGGCGACGGCGAACGTGGCGCCGACGGCCATCATCCAGCGTTTTGATCGAGCATTCATCTGCTTGTCCTTCGGGAGCACAGGGCGCAGTCCAGCGACGTTTGATGACCGATCACGACCCGGGGGACGTGATCGCCGCAGTCGGGCGCCGCGAACCATCTGATGTGGTCGGGCCTGCTACGACGGGGACGAGCACCACGGCGACTAATGGGGTGTGGCGGAGTGAACCCCTTGCGTTTGGGCGAACGCGGGGGAACTCGTGGGAACGTGGCGGAACTCGGGCCATCATGCATGATGAAACGGACCTCCGCCAGAGGTGAAGCGGGCATTCAAAGGCCCATCGAGCATGAACTCCGGCGGCATTCTGAAAGCTCGTGAGCGCTTATGTTGAGCCTTTGGGCCGGCTGAAAGCGTGCGTTGATTTGTTGGGAGCTACTGAGCGCTTTCCCAGTGACCGCGGCAACAAGGGGGCCGGGCCACAGCGTTACCCGGCCCGGCCCCGTATCAGCGGCGTTCCTCGATCACGCGTACCAGCGGATGCCCGGGTTGACGCGACCGGCCCAGTTGAACACGGCCATGTTGTCCCAGCCGTCCCCGGTGCCGTTCATGTTGTACGGGTCCCAGCCGTTGCCCTGCACGGCGGTCCAGGTGGGCTCCCAGTAGAAGACGCCGATGCCGCCGGCATTGCGGGTGGTGTTCTGGATGTACTGGAACAGCGTCGCCTGGCTGCTCCAGCTGGCATCGAAGCCCTCACAGGTGCCGCTGGCGTTGCTGTTGCTCTGCGAGTCCGCGTTCGCCGTCGTGAACGGATAGGCGGTCTCGACCACTGCCACCGGCCTGGTGTACCGGGACCGGGCGGTCGACACGGCCGAGTACAGCTGGCTCAGGCTGCCGTGCCAGAAGCAGTAGTAGGACAGGCCCGTGATGTCCCACTTCACGCCCTGGTTCGAAATGCCGTCGTAGAACCACGTCAGATGCGCGACGCTGTCGGAGTTGGCGGTGTGGATGATCACCTGGGTGCCGGAGTTGCAGGCCTTCACTGCGTTGTAGCCGGACTTCAGCAGCAGGCCGAGGTTGTAGAAGTTGCTGTTGGAGACGTAGCCGTCGTTCCACAGCATGCCGACGTTGATCTCGTTGCCGATCTGGATGCTGTCCGGCGTCGTCCCCTGGGCCTTCAGTGTGTTGCAGATCCAGTAGGTGTAGTCGTAGACGTCCTTCTGCAACTGCTGGATGCCGTGGCTGGACCACGCGGCCGGCTTCCACTGGTTGCCCGGGTCGGCCCAGGTGTCGGAGTAGTGCAGGTCGATCATGAGCTTCATTCCGCGGGACTTCACCTCCTTGGCGTAGGAGAAGACCTTGGTCGGGTTGTTGTAGCCGGAGGCCGGGTTGTTCCACACCCGCAGCCGTACATAGTTCATGCCGGCGCCCTTGAGGATGTCGAGCGCGTTCTTCTGGGAGCCGTTGGCGTCGTAGTACTTGACGCCGAGGTCGTTGCTGCGCTGCAGGCTCGACACATCCCCACCCAGCATGGACAGGCTGTTCGCCGCCTGGGCCGGCGGGGATGCGGCGAGGACGAGGGCCGGTACCGCCAGGAGGGCGGCGATCCCGGCGCTGATGAGTCGCTTCCGTGCTTTCATCGCGATCTCCCTTGGGGTGTGTCGCGGTCGACGGGGCGCGCACTGCCGGTGGGCGCCCCGTCGACGGTGCGATGGGTGTTGCGGCCGCTGGCGGTGGCCGCTCGGGATGCCACGCCGACCGACGGGGTGTGTCGATGTCGCGCAGCGATGTGGTTTGGGACGGGGCTGAGAGAGGCCTGGCCGCCACCGGCTGCCGGGCCGGTGCGGCCGGAGTGCAGGTGTGGTGACCTAGCGGCAGGATCACCGTTACCGATCCCAGTGTTGTTTTGCTAGGTCATAGCTGTCAAGGGCCGTGCGATAAACGCACGGAACTGGGAGCGTTCACAGAGATGTACGCCGATTATGTGTGCAACGGAAAGACGACCAGTCCCTTGCCGCGTTCATGGCGACCGTGAGCGTCGGGGACACCCTGACGGGAATCGTTGCGGAAATCACGCCGTCCGGCGCAGCGGTGCTGCTCGCGCTTCACCGAGGAGAGCGTTTGTCGGGCACCAGCGCTATCCTGTCGAAATCTCGAATACGGTTCGGTATTTCGAAAGGATCCACATGCCCCGCGTGGTACCTGCGGTTGTCCGCGCCCTCGACATCCTTGAACTCTTTCTGGACCAGCCCCGGCTGTCGGCGCGCGAGATCACCGAGCAGCTGGGCCTGCCTCGGACCACCGTCCATGAGTTGCTCGTCACGCTGGTCGCCCGTTCGTACCTGATCTCCGTGCCCGGCCAGCCGGTCCAGTTTCGGCTCGGCATGCCACTGTTTCAGCTTGGCGCCGCGTTCGCCGGCCAGCTGGACCTGGTCCGCGAGGCGCAGGACGTGGCGCAGGAGGTCGCTGCCGCCTGTGACGAGGCCGTGCACGTCGCCGTGCTCAACGGTGCTGACGTGATCTACCTGGTGAAGGTCGACAGCACGCACCCCGTCCGGATGGTCTCTGCGGTCGGCCGGCGGCTGCCCGCGCACTGCACGGCCGTCGGCAAGATGCTGCTCGCGGGCCTCGACCCGATCGACCTCGACGCGCTCCTGCCGCCCGGCGACCTGCCTGCCATGACGCCGGACAGCATCACCGACCCGGAGCGGTTGCGCGCTGAACTCGATCGCATCCGCGCCGAGGACGTGGCGGTCGACGACGGCGAGTCCGACAGTGCGGTCCGCTGCGTCGGAGCGCCGGTCCGCGACCACGCCGGCGTGACGGTCGCGGCGATGAGCGTCTCCGCGCCGATCATCCGCTGGACGCCCACGGCGCACGCGGAGTGGACGGAGCTGGTCCGCTCGGGTGCTGCCGCGTTGTCGACCCGGCTGGGGTACCGCGCACCGCGCTGAGCCGACCGTCGGGCGCACGATGCCGACATCGATCCATCGACATCATTGACACCTTCGCGCAGGGTCCTCTACCGTCGCGTCCTATCGATATACCGAACGCTGTTCGAAATATCGAACAGCACCCTGTTTGGGTGCTCATAAGACCCGCCGGAGTGGATCGCAGTGTCCGATGTGGACTGACGATCCTCGCCGTCCTGCCCACCACCCGTGGATGTAGCTCTGCAAAGCGGTCAGGCGAGACGAAGGAGGCAAACGGTCATGGAGGACAACCCGTTGTGGTCCCGGCGTGGCGTTCTGGGAATGGGCTTGGGAGTGCTCGGCGCGGCCGGTCTGGCCGCGTGCGGGGACAGCCCCTCGAAGTCGGCCCCCAAGGTGCAGCCGGAGGTTCCGCAGGAGCTCGTCGACGCGGCGGGGCCGCTGAAGGGCTCCTCGATGGGCGTGCTGTCGCAGAAGCTGTACTCCACGGCGGCGAACGCGGCCCTCGACAGCTCGATCAAGACCTTCGCCGACACGACCGGGACGACGATCGAGAACAGCCTCGTCCAGGCGGACGCCGGTGACGTGGTGGCGAAGATCGACGCCGAGGTGAAGGGCGGCGTGGCCCGCGACCTGGCGTTCATGACGGACTCGCGGTTCGTCGCCCAGTTCCACGCGCTCGGCGACCTGGAGGACGTGAGCGACGTCGTCAATGCCCTGACGGCCAAGTACGGCGAGCCGACGGCGGAGTCGAAGAACTTCTGCGTCTTCGACGGCAAGTGGTACGCCATCCCGTACCACTTCATCGGGATCGGCTCGTTCCTGCGCAAGGACTGGATGCAGGAGAAGGGCATCGCCCCCAAGGAGGTCTACACCTGGGAGGAGCTGCGCGACCTGTGCCTGGCGATCTCAGATCCGGGCAAGCGCCGCTACGGCTGGGGCATGACCGTGAACCGGTCCGGTGACGCCAACGGCATGATCGAGGCACTGATCAACGCCTACGGCGGCTCGATCGTGGACAACGACGGCCGGAAGGTCATCTTCGACTCTCCGGAGACCGTGCAGGCGGTGACCTTCCTCGGCGACATCTACACCAACCCCAAGTACGCACCCATGCTCCCGCCGGGCGTGGCGTCCTGGACCGACTCCAGCAACAACGAGAACTGGCTGGCCGGCATCCTCGGCTACACCCGCAACCAGTTCAGCGTGTACGCCGACTCCAAAACCAAGAAGAACGCCGTCTACGACAAGACCCACGTGTTCGCCGACTGCATCGGTCCGGCGACCGACACCCCCCTGCTGCTCGGCCAGTCCCAGGGGTTCGTCGTGTTCAAGGGCGCCAAGAACGCCGCGCTCGCCAAGCTGCTTGCCCAGTACCTCGTCAGCGCCAAGGCGCTGCTCGGGGTGGCGAAGGAGGCGCCCGGCCTTGCCCTGCCCGCCTGGGAGAAGGTCTGGGACGCCGACCCGTTCTTCACCAGCGGTGACCCCGCGTTCCCCGTCCTGCGCAAGATCACCCAGCTGTCGCTGCCGCTGAAGACGAAGACCGGCCTGGCCTTCCCGCAGAAGGCCAACGCGGGTCAGCAGGCCGCAGTCGGGGCCTACGTCCTCACCGACATGATGCAGCAGGTCGTGCAGGGCACGGCTCCCGCCAAGGCCGTCACGGCCGCCCACACGAAGATGGTGCAGATCTTCAACCAGCAGGGGCTGCCACAGTGAGCTCGGTCCGCACCGCGCCGGCCCCGGCGGCGACGGCGCCGCCACCGGGGCGCGGCTCGCTCACCCCGGTCCAGCGCCGGCTGGGCCGCGACTGGCGGCTGGCCGCGCTGTTCCTGGCGCCCATGGCCGTGCTGGTCGGCGGGCTCGTGCTCGTGCCGATCGCCCGATCGGTCGTCACCAGCACGACGGAACGGCACGGGCAGGACAGCGTGTTCGTCGGCCTGGACAACTACCTCGCCCTCACCGGCGACGAGCAGTTCCACACCGGCGTGGTGAACTCGTTCGTGTTCACCGCGTACGCCGAGGTGTTCAAGGTGGTGCTGGGGCTGTCCGCGGCGCTGCTGCTGCATCATCGCCGTCGCGGGCGGGCCGTGCTGGCCGGGCTGCTCCTGCTGCCGTGGGTGGTGCCGACGGTCGTGACCGCGTTCAGCTGGCGCGCGCTGCTCGACCCGATCTTCGGCAGCGTCAACACCCTGCTCACCGAATCAGGGATCGGGCCGCTGCTGGCCAGCGCGCACCTGGTGGACACCTGGCCCGCGGGCTGGCTGTCCGACGCGTCGCTGGCCATGCCGTCGGTGATCCTCGTCAACGTGTGGAAGGGGGTGCCGTTCTTCACCGTCACGTTCCTCGCAGGGCTGAAGGCCATCCCGGCGGACCTGTACGAGGCGGCGACCATCGACGGCGCCTCCTCGTTGCGGCGGTTCACCCACGTGACCCTGCCCGGACTGCGGCACGTGATCACCGTGACGGTGACCCTGTCGTCGATCTGGACGTTCAACAACTTCGACCTCATCTGGTTGCTGACCCAGGGCGGCCCGGGCAACGCGACCGCGCCGTACGTGCTCGTCGCGTACTCGAAGGCGATCCTGCAACTCCAGTTCGGTGCGGGGGCGGCGGTCACCCTCGTGATGCTGCCGGTCATCGGCGGCCTGGTGTTCGTCCTGGTCCGGTTGATGCGCCGCGACGACGCCGACGCGCCCTCCCGGCCGCCCGGGCCGGTGCGCAGGGCCATGCCGTGGGCCGTGGCCGTGATGGTCACCGGCATGCTGGCCTGGGCGTCGCCGCACATCTTCTGGAAGGCGGCACTGATCCTCGCGGTGATCCTGCTGGTCGCGGCCGCGGTCGGCCGGATGGCCTCGGGCCTGCACAGCTGGGGCCATCGCCGGGCGTCGTCGGCGGTGTCGGGGCTGGGGTCAGGTGCCGCGCTGGCCCTGCTGCTGCTCTTCGTGCTGGGCCCGCTGTACTGGATCGTCGTCACGGCCTTCAAGGCCGAGGACCAGATCGTCCTGCACTACAGCGACCTGTGGCCGACGCCATGGACCATGCAGCAGTTCGGCGACCTGTTCACGAACCAGCCGTTCGGCCGCTGGTACCTCAACACCGTGCTCGTGTCCCTGGCGTCCACCGTGGCGGCGCTCGTCTGCGCCGCCCTGGCCGGCTACGCACTGGCCCGGCTGCGGTTCCGCGGGGCGCAGAGCTTCACCGTCACGGTGCTGCTCACCTACGTGATGCCGGGAGCACTGCTGTTCATCCCGCTCTACCAGCTGCTCATCGGCGTGCGGCTCAACGACTCGTTGTGGTCGCTGGTGGTGACGTACCCGACCTTCACGCTTCCGTTCGCCACCTGGCTGCTGACGGGATACTTCTCCTCGATCCCCATCGAGCTCGAGGAGGCCGCGCTGGTCGACGGCTGCAACCGTCTCCAGGCGTTCGGCCGGGTGATGCTACCCCTCGCCAAGCCGGGCCTACTGGCAGTCGGACTGTTCACCCTCACCAATGCCTGGAACGAGTTCCTCTTCGCCTTCGTGTTCCTCACGAAGGACGAGTACAAGACGCTCCCCGTGGGAATGCAGGCGATGATCACCGGGGACGTCGTCCCGCAGGGGCAGCTCGCCGCGGCGTCGCTGCTCGTCAGCATCCCCGTCGTGCTGATGTACGCCTTCGGACAACGCTTCCTGACCGAAGGACTCACCGCGGGCGCAGTGAAGGGCTGACCTCGAACCTCGTCACTGAGTACGGCCCCGACTCGATCCACGTCAGCACCCTGGATCGGCGGATCGCCGGCCCGGCTGCCGCCGGTGGAACATGCCACGACCCGCAACCGCGAGGGCCTTCCGGATCGAACAGAGGTGTTCGAATGCGGTAAGCGGGTGGTGTGGCCGGCCAGGTCACCGGCGGCCGCTGCGGAGATGCCGAGCACCAGCGCGGCCAGCGCGTGCCCGCTGTGGTCGGAGGGCGGCAGTGCCCGTCCGGCCCGGGTGGCGAGCCGCGCCGCGTCGTCGAAGTCGCCCAGGGCCTGTGCGCAGCGGGCGGCCCGCAGCAGCGCCCGGACCGACCCGGCGTCACCGGCGTCGGCCAGCGTCGTGAGCGTGCCGCGCGCCTCGGTGAAGCGACCGCGGATCTCCGAGTAGCGGTACCAGGCGTCGACCGTCGCCGCGTCGACGACGTCCGGGGCGTGGCGTTGCGCCCACCACAGCGCGACCCGGAGGTTGTCCACATCGGCGTCCAGGCGGCCGTAGCCGACGCCGTCGCGGCGGCCGGCCGCCGCGCGCAGCCGGCCCAGGTAGTGCTCGGTCGCGGCCCGCCGGGTCGCCGCCTCGTCGCGGCCGGCGGCGAGCAGCTCGCCGGCCATCTCCTGCATGGTGTCGGGCAGCACGTACCGAGAGGCGTCCTGCTCGTTGCGGACCCGCAGCAGGTGCGCGTCACGGCGAGCGTCGCGCAGTCCACCGCGTACACGTCGAGGCCGTCGCGCCGGCGCAGGCAGGCGACCAACTCGGCGGCCAGCCGGGACTTGCCCACGCCACCGGGGCCCGTGACGGTCACGATCCGGTGGCGGCCGCCCAGCACCAGGTCGGTCAGCCCGCGCAGGTCCTCGTGGCGCCCCGCCATCGCGTCCGGTGCCGGCGGTGCCATGGCGGCCGGCGCCGCGCCAGGGCGGAACGCGGCGGCGGCGAACGCGGCGCGTTCGGGGCCGGTGAGGGCCGGGCAACATCGCGCAGCACGAGCGGGCGCAGCTGTCGACAGCGGCCGCTGCCGCCGGCCGGCCCGCACGGCTGTCGCCGCACGTCCGGGGCGTGGCCGGACGCAGGTCAGAACGGCACGGCCGTGGTGAGCAGGCCGGTTCCCGTGCCGCGGCCGGAGACGATGCGGCAGAAGTCCAGTGCGTCGAGGACGATCGGGTCGCCGCCGGTGTTCCAGTCACCGCCGGCGGGACCGGTCAGGGTCAGGCGGCAGGGCTGCTTGTGGCGTTGCGCCCAGTCCCGCACGACGTCGGCGACGAGGCGGCCGTCGTGTTCGGCGTCGGGTTGCGGGTCGAGGCCGGTGGCGGCGCAGATGTCGAGCCGGTGCATGAACGGGTCGCGGGTCAGGATCACGTCCACCAGGTACGCGAACGTCCACCGCTCCAGTTGACCGCCGACCAGCTGCGCCTCGGGCATGCTGCGGCCGCGGAGGAACCCGGGGATGCGGGCCCGGCCGCGGACCGCTTTCGGCGCCAGGTCCCGCCAGCGCTGGAGCAGTTCGGCGGTGCTGAGGCCGGCGTTGCGCTGGACCTGCAGTGCGGTCAGGTGGTCGATCGAGACGGGCGCCTTGTCCTTGCGTGACTGGCGCATGGACGTGGCCATCTGCCCGAGCAGCTGCGGCAGGGTGCTCATCATCTGCACCATGCCGAGCATGTGCCCGGCGGTGTCGCGCACGTCCCAGCCGGTGTTCATGGTCGGCGCCGACCAGTGCCGCGGTTCGAGGCGCGCCATGAGGTCGGCGCACCGCGTGTACTCGGTGGCGGCGAGGCGCGTCGCCGTGTCCCGATCGAGGCCGGGCCGGTGGGGCGGGGCGTCGCTCCTGGGTAGCGCCGGCGTCGTCATGGCCTGCTTCTTTCGTCGGTGATGCCGACGTTGTCGGCGAACATGTCGATGGCCCGGTCCAGCAGCATTGACCAGCGCGTGCCGTCGGGGTCGTTGGCGAGCTGGGCATCGACCATGCCGGAGACGATGGCGACGTAGAGGTCGATGTCGTCCTGGCCGTGCACGCCGTGGCGGGCCATCCGGGCGACGAAGCCCTGCATGACCGCGACGGACGGCGCGTAGGCCTGCGGGCTCGGGGTGAAGTCGGGCAGTGTACGGAGGTTCATCAGCTGGTGCCGGGCCGGGAACGCGACCGCGAAGTCGAAGAACACGCGGGCGTAGTACCGCATGGCGGCCCGGCTGGTGGCCGGTTCGCCGGCCTCGGCCGCCGTTGTGTGCTCCAGGAACTGCGTCCAAGCGTCGCCGAACATCGCGTCGTAGATGGCGTTCTTGGAGTCGAAGTGGGTGTACAGCGACGGTGGTCGCATCCCCACCGCGTCGGCGACGTCCCGCAACGTCACCTGCGCCAGCCCTTTGTCCCGCGCGACCTGCCAGGCGGCGTCGACGATCTCACGCCGGGTCTCCGAACGGCGTTCGGTCTTCCTATCGCGATTCGGTTTGCCTAACATAGTTAGGAGTGTCGGTCGTTCGGCGGGTCGTGTCAAGACAACTCCGCAGGTGCGTAGGGGTGAACCGTGGTCGACGGTGCCGCCAGAGGTCCCGCGGTACCAAAGGCCGTAGGTCCCGTCGAAGCGGGTGGTTGTGCTCTGTGGCCGGGTCGGAGCCGCGCCCGAAACTGTTGCCATCACATCGACGCAGTTACCAAGGCCCCGGAGGGCACGCCATGAAGCGCAAGACGCTCGACATCCTCGTCGGTCTCGGCCTCGTCGTCCTGGCAGGGCTGTTGCTGGTGGCCGGTCTGGTGCTGACCAGCAACGCGAACTTCGCCAACGACTACGTCAAGGACCAGCTCGGCCAGCAACAGATCTCCTTCAAGCCGGCGGCGACCCTGACGGCGGAGGAGAAGGAGTCGGCCTGCCTGGTCAAGTACGCCGGTCAGCAGCTGACCACCGGCAAGCAGGCGGAGTGCTACGCCAACGAGTTCATCGGCCTGCACCTCAAGTCGATCGCGGGCGGCAAGACCTACGCCCAGATGGGTGACGTCCAGACCGATCTGAAGGCGAAGATCGCCGCGCTGCCGAAGGACGACCCGGCCGTCGCCGATCTGCAGAAGCAGTTGACCGACGCCAACACGGCCCGCGAGACCGTGTTCAAGGGCGAGACCCTGCGCGGCCTGCTGCTCACCTCGTACGGCTTCAGCGAGTTCGGTGCCAAGGCCGGCCAGGCCGCGCTCGTCGCGTACTTCGCCGCCGGCCTGCTGCTCCTGCTCGGCGCCGCCGGTCTCGTCCACGCCGCCGCGACCCCCGGGACCAAGGGCTTCGCGGTCCCCGACCAGACCGTGAAGACCGGCGATGAAGGGCTCGTCAACGCCTGATTCCCTATCGGGGATCGGGTGTCAAGGCCCGGCTTGACCGGGCTGGTTTTCGGTCGGAGGATCGTTGGTGGGGAAGGTTGCCTCGTTTGTCCGCGCCTTGTGCGTGTGACCTGTCATGCCCTGTGTGGGCTTGCTGAGGGGCCTTCCCCGCCTTGGTCTTGCTGCTGCGGCGTCGGCGACGGACGTCCTCGGTCACGGTCCATTGCTCCGCGATGATGGTTTTCGCCTGGTCGGGAGTGACTGGTCGGCCGTCGGTGTCGCAGATGACGTAGGGCATGCCGCGGTGCATGACGGTCCAGAGTCGTTCGGCGAGCCGGCCGGCGACGACGCAGAGGGCCTTGAGGTGTTCGGCGCCGCGTTCGACCATCTGCTGGTGGTAGACCCTGGCCAGTTGAGGGTCTTGTTTGCGGGCCCAGTCCGCGGCGCGGATCAGGGTGGAGCGGGCCAGCCGGGACCCCGCCTTGGACATGGGCTGGCCTTTGCGGTCGGTGTTGCCGGTCTCCGACGCGCGGGGAGTCAGGCCGAGGTAGGACTTGAAATGCGCCGCGGACGGGAACCGGCCGGGGCGGCCGACGACCGCGGTCACCGCCGGGCCGCCGACCAGGGCCAGCCCGGGAAGGGTCCGGGCCAGCTGCGCGGGGTCGGCCCACCGGTAGCACGTCTCGCGTTCCGCGGCGTGCGCGGCGAGCTCGGCGCCGACTGCGCGTAGCAGCCGCACCTCGGTGGCGATCTCGGCAGCGAGGTCGGTGAACGCCACCGCCGGGTGGTCGCCGTAGAGGTCGACCTCGGCCTGCGCAGCGGTCAGCCACTGCTCGGCCCGGGCTGTGCCCTGGTGGTTGTTGGACGCCTTCACGATCACCGCGGTCACCCGGGCCCGGCCGGCTTTCAGCAGCAGCCGTGGGTCGGCGTAGCGTTCCAGCACGGCGAGGTCGGCCTGGCCCAGGTCACCGGTGAGCGGGGTGCACGGCATGACCTGCCGGACCAGGTCCTTGATCCGCACCTTGTGCTCCGCGGCGGCCATCGTCAACCGGTCACACGCCCTCACCCGACGGTCCAACGCCGCCGCCTCAGCACCGGGCAGTTCCAGCTCCCGCAACCCGCCAGGGTCGATCAGCGGCAACCGCGCGAGGGTGTCCGCATCGATGCCGTTGGACTTCGCATGCCGCGACAGGAACCTGCGCAGGTCCGCCGCCTTCGCCGACGACACCCGGAACACCGCATGACCGCGGCCGGTGAAGAACACCGCGATCGGCAACCACGCCGGACCGGTCGGCTCGAACACCACCTCCAACCGTGTCCCGGCCGCCGCACCGGCGAGGGCCGCGGACTCGATCGCGGTCAGGCTCTCCACCGTCGGTTCGCACCGCCGCCGGCACACCTCCCGCCCACCCTCATCCAGCACCCGCACGGTATGCGCCGAAGCGATCCCCAGATCGACCCCGACCAGCCGTCGCTGCACCACCACGCGCTCCCTCCGTCAGCCCCAACAAGCTCCGGCGGCCCACGCACAGACGACACGTCTCACGGCCACGGCCCCAAGGAGGCAGAGCGTCCTGACGACGGCTCCCACTCATGTGCTGCAAACGGACCCGACCTCACCGAGCCGGTCCACTTCCCTCATCCGGGGCATCCGTGGCCAGGCCAGCAGCAGCAATCAGTCGTACGAGGCTCACCCTCAGACGCACATTCGACGCCGCCCACCGGACCAACCGGGATGCTCATGCAACCCTGGAACCCCGGACCGATCAAGTACCGGAGCTCCTTACATGACGCAAGTCCCCCGAACCCGGGCCCGGGCCTCCCCGTGAGTGCCCGGGCCCGGGTTTGGGCCGGACGACCCGCCCGCGGAGGGCGGGTCGTCACATGGCGTGGTCGTGGCAACGGTGTGCCATGGAGAGCAATCAGCGTCGTGGATGAGAGGACATCATGCGTGAGTCGCTCGCGGCGTCCGCGCTCGGCGGGCGTCAGCCCGGAAGGACGCCAGGATGGCTGAAACCCCGCAGGGCGTGTCCGCGATCATGCCGCTATTCGTCCGGCACCTGGACGGCACGTGGAGCGCTCAGGTGGAGATCGGTTACCTGGTGATCGAGGACGGCGAGGCGGTCGTCGCGTCCCGCCTTCCCGCCGGTACCGCCATCATGGCAGTCGGTGTCCATCCCGCGGCGGCCGATGACACCCGCCACGAACTGGGGGAGTGGCTGGCCGAGCGCGGCTTCCGGCCGCACGGAGCGGGCCGACATCCCTGTCCCGCCCGCAGCGCAGGTCCCGCATGAGCAGCTCCGGCGGCTCCCGGGGGATCGCGCGCCGCGGGCGGCGCGTCCGCCCGGCCGGTCTCGATGCTGGTCGTGTGCGCTCCGTTCCGCGCCGGTCGGCGCTGCCCGGGTCAGGCGACGCCCGGCGCGTGGACGATCAGCACCGGGCACGCGGCGTGGTGCATCAGCTGCTGACCCACGGAGCCCAGGAGCAGACCGGCGAACCCGCCGTGCCCGCGGCTGCCGACCACGATCAGCTGGGCGGAGCCCGAGGCTTCCAGCAGTGCCTGGGCGGCCCGGCCGTCGACGAGCCGGGCCTGCAGCGCGACCGTGGGGTACTTCTCCGTCCACCCTGCCACCGACGCCTCCAGCAGCTGCCGCTCCGTCGTCTCGAGGAGGGCGTAGGGCAGGGCGGTGACGGCGGGCGGCACGTAGGCGCGGACGGCGACCACGCCGGTGCCGCGCAGCCGGGCAGCCTCGAACGCGACGCCGAGCGCAGCATCGGCGCTGGAGGAGCCGTCGACACCGACGACGACCGGGCCGGCGGCCGCGATGGTGCCGCGCACGACGACGACCGGTGTCCGCGCGTGCGTGGCCACCTGCTGACTGACCGATCCGAGCAGCAGGTGGGCGAGCCCGCCGCCGCCCCGGTTCCCGACGACGATCAGCCGGGCGCCGTCACCCAGCTCGATGAGCGTCGGTGCGGGCGCGGCCTGGACCGCCGTACCGACGACCTTGATGCAGGTGCCGCGCCGGCGGATGTGCTCGACGATCTCCGCGACGAGCGCGTCACCGCGCCGCTGCCCCTCGGCGATCATCGACTCGACCGGGCTGTCGCGGTCCACGCCGGGCCAGACGAGCAGGTAGGCGTAGACGATATGCAGCCGGGAACCGGTCCGTTCGGCCTCAGCCGCGGCCCAGTCGACGGCGTCACGAGCCTCGACCGATCCGTCGTATCCGACCACGATCCGCTGCGCGTCCATCGCAATCCTCCTTCGGCGATGCTCCGCACCCAGCGTCCGCCGCCCCCGCCAAGCCCCGGCAGGGCCGGGCGTTCCTTGCGGACGGGACTTCCGCCCTGTCGTGCGGCGGGTGTCAGTGCCTGGCGATGAGCGCCGGCACGTCCGCGTGCTCCGAGACGTGCTCGGTGATCGCGCTGAGCCGCAGATCGGCGAAGCCACCGGACGCCAGCTCCAGCGCCTGCAGCCCGCCGGCCGTCCCGTCAGCCCTCCGCCAGGACCAGACGGGCCAATGGTCCTGTCAAGCCGCTCCCGCCTCCGGCCGGCGCTGCCATGGCCTGGGCGGCAGGCACGCGGTGTACGGGCGCCGGGGACTGCCCGGCACGGTCTGGCCGTACCCGATGCGCAGGAGCATCTGCGGCCACCAGCGGCCGTCCACGCCGGTGAGCTGCCGGCGCAGGTCCGGCACCTCCAACGCCTGCGTCATCGGTTGCACGGCGACACCGCGCACGGTCGCGGTCAGCAGCACCCGCTGCAAGGCCTGGCCGGTGCGCAGCCACGCCGCCCGGTCGTCGCCGAGGCTGTACAGCACCAGCAGCTGTGGTTCGGTCTCGAACCGAGCCGTCGGCCGCGCGTCGGGCGGCACTCCGAGCCCGAAGTCGCGCACCGCGACGGCGGACATCGCCGGGCGGGGGCCGAACGCCTCCAGCGGCACACCGTCATGCCGGAAGCCGGTCGGTGCGGTCCAGGCGAGGATCTCCCGCCGGTACGCCGGATCGGCGCGCTGCCGGGCGTCGGCCGTCCAGGTCAGCCCGAGGACGGCGTTGCGTCGCGCCGGATCAAGCGCGGTGAGCGTCGTGCCGGCGCCCGCTGCCGCGCACAGTTCGTCGACGGTACCGGCGGGCACCAGCCCACCCCGGTAAGGCCGCCGGTTGGTGCGCCGGTACCGGATCGCCGCAGCCAGCAGCCGGACGTCCGGTGCGGGCATCCGGCGCGGACCGACCTCGACCCGGGCGACCCGCTCGTCGCCGCCCGGCAACGGGACCAGCACCGGCGAATGGCCTGCAGCGGCGAGTGCCAGCCGCAAGTTGTACACCGCCGCCCCGAGGCTCAGATGCATCGCCCGGCGCTGCGGGTCGATCACGTCCAGTCCTTTGTCATCGGATTCCTTCCGTGGATACTCCGGCCTTCAGGCCGGGGAGGAAACGGAACTCCTGCGGAGCAGGGCAGGGAAAGCCGATCCGCCGCCAAGGCGGATCGGCGTTTGCCCGTTTGTCACCGCAAGGTTCACCATCCAGGCGGTTATCGTGTGAGCCGTGTCCAGGGCTGTGAAGCGGGCGTTCAAGTACCGCTTCTACCCGACCCCCGGGCAGGCCGCCGACCTTGCCCGGACGTTCGGGTGTGTCCGACTGGTCTACAACCTGGCGTTGCAGGCCCGGACCGAGGCGTGGACACTGCGCCGGGAACGGGTCAGCTACACCGCCACCAGCGCGATGCTGACCGGCTGGAAGAAGACCGGGGAACTGGCGTTTCTCAACGAGGTCTCCTGCGTGCCGTTGCAGCAGGCGCTGCGCCACTTGCAGGTGGCGTTCACGAACTTCTGGGCGAAGCGTGCCAGGTATCCGACGTTCAAGTCCAGGAAGCGGTCGCGGCGCTCGGCGGAGTACACGACCAGCGCGTTCCGTTGGCGCGACGGCCGGCTCACCCTGGCCAAGATGACTGAGCCCCTGGACATCGTGTGGTCCCGGCCGCTGCCTGAGGGAGCTTCGCCGTCTACGGTGACCGTGTCGCAGGACAGCGCGGGCCGCTGGTTCGTGTCGCTGCTCTGTGACGATGTGATCCCCGACGTTGCGGCAACGGGCGCGGTCGGTGTCGACGCAGGGCTCAACAGCCTGCTCTGCCTGTCCACCGGAGAGAAGGTCACCAACCCCAAGCATGAACGCCGGGACCGGGCCGCGCTCGCCCGCGCCCAGAGGAATCTCGCCAGGAAGGAGAAGGATTCCGCGAACCGGGCGAAGGCCCGGCTGAAGGTCGCCCGCGTGCACGCCCGGATCACCGATCGGCGCAGGGATCACCTGCACAAGTTGAGCACTCGGCTCGTTCGTGAAAACCAAACGATCGTGATCGAGGACTTGACCGTCCGCAACATGGTCCGAAACCACCGCCTGGCTCGCGCCGTCTCCGACGCGGCCTGGCGGCAGTTCCGCACCATGCTCGAATACAAGTCCGACTGGCACGGCCGGACCCTGGTCGTCGTGGACCGCTGGTTCCCGTCGTCGAAACTGTGCTCGACCTGTGGTGCGCTCGCTGAGCGGATGCCGCTGCACGTCAGGTCGTGGACCTGCCGGTGCGGCACCGTCCACGACCGCGACGTCAACGCCGCCCGCAACATCCTCGCGGAGGGACTCTCCGTGATTGCCTGTGGAGGCGGTGTAAGACCTCAACGAGAGTCCTCTCGGACGGGGCAGTCGCCGGTGAAGCAGGAACCCCCTGGGGCGACCCAGGAAATCCCCGCCCTCTAGGGCGGGGAGGACTGTCAAGCGTCGCATCTGCCCCGGGTAGGGCCGGACGTCCCGCCGGGCCGGGAACCGGGCGATCCGCCCAGCCGCGACCTGCCGGCCGGCGCCGTGCGCCGGGCAGCGGCGTCGCCTGCCTCGACCTTGGCCAGCTGCGGCGACAGGGCAGCGAGGGCCGACTCCAGGCGCGGCACCGGTGGCGTTCGGCCGCCGGCACCCGCCGTCTCACCGCGGCCGGCTCGGTGTCGACCTCCCGCGGGCCGGAGGGCTCTGTGCGGGTTCAGCCGCCCGCCAGCTGGATCACGACGAGGCGGTGATCCGCGTCCTGCGGCGCGCGGTGGTGGCGCTTGTACGCTGCCAGCGCCTGGCTGTACCCGGGATCGCCGGGAGCGATGGCGACGGCGTGCGCGTCGTATGCGTGCCGGCCCAGGGTGACGGTCAAGCTGCGCCCGGCGCCGACGAAGTTGCGCCACCAGCGCTTCGCCGAGGCGTGCGCGGCGACGATGAGCAACCGTTGGCCGTCCCTGACGTACTCGACCGGCAGTGAACGCCGTGCGCCGCTGACGGCGCCGGTGTATTCGAGCGTGCAGACGTGGCCGCTGAGCAGGCCGTGCAGCGGCGAGTTCAGCAGCCGCAGCACGGCGTGGCCGCTGGCGCTCATGCCGTCCACCCGCCGTCGGCGCTGAGGACGGCACCGTTGACGTTGCTCGCCTCGGCGGAGCCCAGCCACGCGATCACTGCGGCGATCTCGTCCGGTTCCGCCGTGCGGGTGGCCGTCGCGAACGACTTCTCCAGCCGGTCGTAGGCCCATTGGGACCGGGCGAACGCGGTCTTGCTGATGCCGGTGCGCACGGCACCGGGGCAGACCGCGTTGGTGCGCACCCCGTCCGGGCCGTAGAGGAAGGCCAGTGACCGGGTCAGGCCGATCAGGCCGTGCTTTGCCGACGTGTACGCGGTGCCGGCGACGGCCCCGGTGAGGCCGCCGATCGACGACACGTTGACGACGGCGCCGCCGCCGGCGTCGCGCATGGCGGGGATGACGGCCCGGGACAGCCGCATCGGGCCGGTCAGGTTCACGGCGATGACCCGCTCCCACACGGCGTCGTCGAGGTCGGTGACGGGCAGGAAGTAGTCCATGATGCCGGCGACGTTCGCCAGGAGGTCCACCGGCGCGCCCTGCAGCGCGGCGGCCAGCCGGTCGACGTCGGCCTGCACGGTGACGTCCGCGGTGAGCAGTTCGGCCTGCAGCCCTTCGGCGGCGAGCAGCTTCCCGGTCGCATCGAGACCGGCCGGGTCGATGTCGCAGCCGACGACGTTCGCGCCTTCGTCCGCAAGTCGCAGCACGGTCGCCTGGCCGATGCCGGATCCGGCACCGGTGACCAGGGCGACCCGCCCGGTGTACCGCTGATGTGTCATGTCGATCCCTCCGGGAATCGGGCGCGGGGGGTTCCGCGCGGCTCCTGGGTTTAGCGTCGGCCTGGGGGACGGATGTGCGCTGGGTCGGACGTCCTGCCCGCCCGGGACGTCCGGCGGTCAGGCGACCAGGGTGCGGACCGCGGCGATGATGTCGGTGAGTCCCTGCTTCGCGTCGGCGAACAGCATGCCGGTCCGCGGGTCGGTGTAGAGCGGGTTGTCGATGCCGGCGTAGCCGTGGCCCATGGACCGCTTGATGACGACCACGCTGCGGGCGACTCCGCAACCTGCTGCTGTACCTGCGCGGCGGCCAGCCCGTAGCCCGTGGCGCGGATCCCGTCGGTAATCGGGACCCGCGCCGCTGCGCTCAGCCAGCCTTCTTGACCGGCTTGGGGGCGGCCTCGACGACGACCGGGACGTGCCGGCCGGCCGGGTGCGGCTCGCCGATCGCGACGGTGATCGCGAGGATACCGTCCTTGTAGACGGCCGCGAGCGTCTCTTCCTTGGCACCGAGCGGCAGCGCGATCGCGCGGTGGAACGTGCCGTACCGGAACTCGGAGTGGCCCTTGTCGCGCTGGGACTCGGTCCGGACGACGGCGAGCCGCAAGGTGCCGTCGGCGTAGGTGATGTCGAGGTCCTTCGCAGGGTCGATGCCCGGAAGCTCCGCCCGCAGCGTGTACCGGTCCTCCTGCAGGTCCTCCTCGATCCGGATCGCGGGCTCCGTGAACGGGAACCAGGACGGACCGGTGAGGTCGAACGGCATGAGCGGAGCGGCGCGCAGTCTGGTCGCCAGCATGGTGATCTCCTCCTCTTCCTTCTGTCCCAGCACAGCACTCCCACAGGCGCCGCGGGCAGGGCGTTGGTCCCGGCAGAGCCGGACCGAACGCCCCGAGCTTCGGTGCGGTGGCACCGCGGGCGGCGGCGGCCAGCGGATCGGTGCCATCACCGGCATCGGCCACGCCGATCACACACCGCCGTGCACGGTGCGCCGGCTCGACAACGGTCACGAGGCGCTGGTCTTCCCGGGCCCTGACGCGGGGTGAGCGCGCTGTGGTTCATGACGACCAACCAAGTCGGCGTTCTGTCCTCGGTCGGTAGTGCTGATCCGCCTTCGACGCTGGTTGCAGCATTTCAGCGTGGGTGTCCCGCGAAACGTGGTTGGATGATCATGGCGCGCTTGTCGGCGAGGTGGAGGCTTGCCATGGCGGTGGAGTGGTCGGCGCAGGCTGCTGGGTTGGTGGAGGCGTCCCCGGACGCGATCATCGGGGTCGACTCCGCCGGCGTGATCGTGCTGGTGAACGCCCAGGCCGAGCGGTTGTTCGGCTATGACCGGTGGGACTTGGTCGGCGCGTCGGTGGAGATGCTGGTGCCGGAGGCGGCGCGCAGTGTGCACCCGGCTCACCGGCGGAACTATCTCGCCGATCCACATCCGCGAGCGATGGGCGCCGGGATGGAGCTTGCCGGCCGGCGCCGGGACGGTGCCACGTTCCCCGCCGAGATCTCCCTGTCCATCCTGCAGGTCGAGGGCGAGTCGCTGGTCGTCGCGGCGGTGAGGGACGTGACGGCGTGGAAACGGGCATCCGAGGCCCAGGCGCAGCTGGCCGCGATCGTGCAGTCGTCCCATGACGCCATCGTCGGCAAGACCCTCGACGGTGTGGTCACCACGTGGAATCCCGGAGCAGAACGCCTCTACGGCTATTCCGCCCGCCAGATGATCGGCCGGCGGGTCGACGTGCTCTGCGCACCGGACCGGGCCGGGGAGGAAGACCTGCTGCTGGCTCGAATCGCCGGTGGTGAACAGGTCGAGCAGCATCTGACCGAGCGGGTCCGCAGTGACCGCCGGGTCATCACCGTGTCGCTGGAGATGTCGCCGATCCGCGACACCGCAGGCGCCATTGTCGGCGTCGCGTCGATCTCCCGCGACGCGTCGGAGCGGCAACGAGCGGAGGTGAAGTTCCGTGGGCTGCTGGAGGCCGCACCGGATGCGATCCTCGGCGTCGACAGCTCCGGCACGATCGTCCTGGCGAATGCGCAGGCGGAGCGGTTGTTCGGGTACGCCCGCAGTGAGCTGATCGGCCGGCCGGTCGAGATGCTTGTGCCGGAGGCCGCCCGGGGTGTCCATCCGCACCACCGCGATGGCTACTTCGCCGACCCGAAGGCCCGCCCGATGGGCGCCGGCATGCAGCTGGCTGGTCGGCGCAAGGACGGCACGGAGTTCCCTGCCGAGATCAGCCTTTCGGCCTTGGAGACCGAGGACGGTCTGCTGGTTTCGGCTGCAGTGCGGGACGTCAGCGAACGGCTGGAGGCGCGGGCCGAGCGGGAGAAGCTCAAGGCGCAGGCGGAACGGGAACGGCTGGAGCGGCAGCTGCACCAGGCACAACGGCTGGAGTCCCTGGGGCAGCTCGCCGGCGGTGTCGCGCACGACTTCAACAACCTGCTCGGCGTGATCCTCAACTATCTCGCCTTCGTCGAGGAGGTCCTGGAGACCGACGAACCGGACCGGGCGGCCCGGGACAGCGCCCGCGCGGACGTGACCCAGATCCGCCGGGCTGCGGAACGCGCCGCCGGACTGACCCATCAGCTGTTGGCCTTCGCCCGGCGCGAGGTCGCCCGGCCGCGGGTGATCGACCTCAACCACATCGTCGAGGACGTCCGGCAGCTCCTGCAGCGCACCCTCGGCGAGCACATCACACTGACGACCAGCCTGAGCCCGACGATCGGGCCGATTCTCGCCGACCCCGGCCACGTCGAGCAGATCCTGCTCAATCTCGCCGTCAACGCCCGCGACGCGATGCCCACCGGCGGCGTCCTGAGCATCGAGACCGACGACGTCATGCTGCCGTCCGGACACGACAGCAGTTGGGACGTCCCCGCCGGTGCCTACACCCTTGTCCGGGTCACCGACTCGGGCACCGGCATGACCCAGGCCGTCGTGGATCGCGCCTTCGAACCGTTCTTCACCACCAAACCGAAAGGCCAGGGCTCCGGCCTCGGCCTGGCCACCGTCTACGGCATCGTGGTGCAGGCAGCCGGCGCCATCGCCATCAATTCCGACCCGGGGAACGGCACCACGATCTCGGTCATGCTGCCGGTCACCGACCAGCTACCGGAACCCGCACCGGCCCCCGGCCCGATGTCCGTCCACCGCGGCGCCGGACAGACCGTGCTGCTCGTCGAGGACGAAGACGCGTTGCGTGAGGTTACCCGCCGTATCCTCACCCGCAACGGCTACAAGGTCATCACCGCCGCCAACGGCGCCGAGGCGCTTGCCCTGGTTGCCGAGGCGACGCAACTCGAGCTGCTCCTCACTGACGTGATCATGCCGGAGATGGTCGGCAAGGAGCTCGCCGAGCGGGTCCGCGCGCTGCGCCCAGACATCAGAGTGCTGTTCATGTCCGGATATGCCCAGCCGGTGCTGGCCTCGCAGGGCACACTGGACCCGTCGGTCACCCTGGTCGCAAAGCCGTTCACCGAAGCCGAGTTGCTCGCAGAGGTCGTCGCGGCGCTGGCGGTCGGACCGACCAGGAGCGGCGCCGGTCTCGCCAGGCGGGCACGGCCGAGGTCCGGGTGAGTGGTCGTCGAAGCGTTCGTAGGCGGCCAGGCCGGTATAGCGCGGCACGCCATCCGTTGCAGTCCAAGGTTCGACATGACCTCCACAGCGCGGCCGCCGCCTCGCCTGCCTGAGCCGCCGGCGTGTGTGTCGGCCGCTGAACCCGACCTCGCTAGCGGCCGGTTCCGGAGTGCCGACGACACCATCACGACGCGAACCCCAAGCCTGCGATATCGCAGTGCACGTCGGGTGGCCTCAGCGCCACGAGGCGGACAGGAAATCGGATCTGCCGGGCCGACTGCGACGCGCGACCGCCCCGGCAGCCCGTGCCAAAGGGTGTGCAGTGCCCTTCGTGCTGCCACCTGACGGCAACCGTTGTGCGGCAGCGCCGACTGCTTGGCGAGGGGGCAGTGGCTGTTCGCCGACTCGTGCGTCGCCGCAGCGGCTCGACCTTGCTGGTCCGAACTGGCGACCTTGCCCTGTCGTCACTTGTTGATGGGTTCTTCAGTTGTAGAGTTATGCAAGTTGACAGGTGTGAATCAGGCACCGGCATGGCACATGTCGGAATGGTCGGTTCGGCCGGTCAGCGTGTCCCGCTCCGCCGGCGGGCGTTCCACCGCCGTGAGGGGCGAGTCCGTTGGAAGTGGCCGTTCTGCGGATGGCGCGCGCGGCGTGGAGGACAGGGAGTGGTGTGGGTGTCGCGCGCTTCGGCCGCTGGCTTCGAGCTGGGCGATCATGTGTGCTGGTGCATTGACGACCCGGTGTCACGGCTCGACATGGCTGCGGCGTTCGTGGCGGCCGGCTTGGGCACGGGAGACAGGGTGGTGTGGTGCACCGCCGCCCCGCTGGCCGCGATCGCCGGGCTGCGCGAACTCGGCGTCGCGGTAGCGGCAGCCCTCGACGCTGGCCAATTGTCGCTGCCTTCACCTGCGGACTGGTACCTCGAGGACGGCCAGCTGATCGCGGAGGCGGTCGTGCGGAAGTTGGCGTCGGAGGTTGCCGACGCCCGCGCCGCCGGCTACTCGGGCCTGTGGGCGATCGCAGACATGTCCTGGGCACACCGGGCCGGAGTCAGCGCTGACGCGCTCGCCCGCTACGAGTTGCTGCTCAACCGCGCGGTCATCGGCGGTTTCGTGACCCTTGCCTGCCAGTACGACCGCAGACTGCTCCGCCACCGACAGCTGCGGCCGATCACCATGGCGCATCCGGGCACCATCTACCAGTGGCCACCATCGGACACGGAACGGTCGCTGCTGCGAATCCTTCGCGACGGTCCCGTGCTACGGCTGATCGGTGACAGCGATCTGTCCAACCGCCTCGCGCTGCACTTCTGCGTTGCAGAACTCCGCGACGACTGCGCCGTGTCGGGCGTGCCGATGATGATCGACGCGTCGGCGCTGCGGTTCGCCGACGGTGCCACCGCCAATCTGATGCTGCAGTCCGCGCGAACCGTGCCGGGCGGACTGATCGTGCACTGCTCGCGGCAACTGCGGTCCACGCTCGACCTTCTCGGCGGCGCTGCAGAGCCGTCGCTCTCCTACGGCGACCACATGAGGTGATCGCCGGGGCGGCATTCCTCGCCTCGACGGCACCCGCCCTTCGGGCGGCAGTTCAATACGCAGCGGTGTCCATCAGAAGTCGCTCAGCCGCGAGCGCCCGCCGCGGGGTGTCCAGCTCATCGACAACGAGCCAACTACCGGAGACCTCGCTGTTTGTTGATCACCGCCACACCGACGAGCAGCCAGCACCCCACAACGACTTACCGAACACTGGCTAGGCTTGTTTTAACCTTCGGGCTCTGGCCTGACGGTGTGCGGTGTCCTGAGTGGACATACGGACGGCCTTCGGTGATCATGTCGTCTCGCCAAAGAGATGAACATGACTTCCTAGGTTCTCACCCCGCACCTGCGCGCAGACGTGGACGAGCGTGGCCTGAGCGTACTTGGTGGAGTTCGTCAGCGCCTTCGCCACCACGTAGTAGGCCGCGACCTCGATCGGCTCCGGCTGCCGCCGTCGACCTGGGCGTCGCGCTCCACCGGGACGGCGGAGCGGCGGGCCAGCGTGCGCAGCGCGGGCCGAGAGTAGCCAGTCGGGCGAGGCACGATCTGCATGACTTCGACTCGGATCTCGTCGTCCGGAACCTCCTCGAGCCGAGTTCCGAACTCCGCCAGCAGGCGCCCGGAAGCCTCGTACTTGACATTGACGAGCACATGGCCCTGCCAGAGCGGCTGCCGCGCTTCCCGTTGCGGCAGTCGGCCCGACTACGGCGAAGCTGTTGGGCTGGTGCGTGGTCAGCTGCCGGCAGCCACATCGACTGGAACGGGCCGGATGGCGGCGGTGATGGGGGTGTGTTGGGTGCCGAGTCCTTCGATGGTGGTGGTCATGGTCTGGCCGGGTTTGAGGTAGTGCTTGCTGTGGGAGCCGAGTGCGGTTCCGGCGGGCGTGCCGGTGGTGATGATGTCGCCGGGGTGCAGGGTCATGAATTGGCTGATGTAGGCGATGAGCTGGTAGATTCGGTGGTGCATGTCGTTCGTGCTGGCTTGCTGTCGGGTCTCGTTGTCGATGCAGAGGTGCATGGCGAGGCGGTGCGGGTCGGGGATCTCGTCGGTCGTGACGAGCCAGGGCCCGATGGGTGCGAAGGTGTCGTGTGCCTTGCCTTTGTCCCAGGTGCCGCCGCGGTGCAGCTGCCAGGTGCGTTCGGTGATGTCGTTGACGATGCAGTATCCGGCGACGTGGTCCATCGCCTCGGACGTGCTGACTCCATATGCCGTGCGGCCGATGACGACGCCCAGTTCGATCTCGTAGTCGGTGGTCGCGCTCAGCGGTGGCAGGAGCAGCGGGTCGTTCGGGCCGCTGATGGCCGAGGCCGGCTTCAGGAACAGCAGGGGCTCGTCGGGCAGGGTCATCTGTGCTTCGTTTGCGTGCGAACGGTAGTTGAGGCCCACGCCGACGATCTTGCCGACGTGCGCGAGACATGGTCCGATGCGGGTCGCGTGTGCCACGGTCGGCAGTTGGTCGACGTCGAGCCGGGCGAGCCGGGCGAGCTGCTGGGGTTGCACCGCGTCGGGGCCGAGGTCGGCGATGTGCGCGGACAGGTCTCGAACCGTCCCGGCGGTGTCGAGGATCCCGGGTCGTTCGGCGCCCGGCGGTCCGTGGCGAACAAGTCTCATGCTGTTCTCACTGCGGCTGTCCTTGGGTGTGTAGTGCCTGGTCCAGGTCGGCGATCAGGTCGGCCGGGTCCTCCAGGCCGACGGCGAGCCGGATCAGTCCGGCCGGCACCAGGTCCTGCACGGCCGAGCTGGCCATGCCGGACCACATCGAGGCCGGGAGGACGACCGCAGGGGTCGGTCCGCCGAAGCTCGCGGCCCGGGCGGCGAGGTGCAGGCGGGAGGTCACGAGTTCGGCCGCCTCGAACCCGCCGCGGACCTCGAAGCTGAGCACACCGCCGGGGCCGGACATCTGGCGGGCGATCAGCTCCGCTTGCGGGTGGCCGGCGAGGCTGGGGTGGTGCACCCGGACCACCGCGGGATGCCCGGTCAGGTAGGCCGCGACTGCGGCAGCCGACCGGTTGTGCTGCCGGATCCGCACCGGCAGAGTACGCAGCCCGCGCTGCAGCATCCACGCGTCATGAGCGGACAGCGTTGCACCGAACAGGTATGCGTCGCTCCAGAGCCGTTCGGCGAGCGCGTTCGAGGTGACCGAGACGCCGGCGGTGAGGTCGCCGTGTCCGCCGAGGTACTTGGTGGCGCTGTGCAGGACGATGTCCGCGCCGAGGCCGAGTAGCTGCTGGTTGATCGGCGAGGCGAGCGTGGCGTCGACGGCCACAACCGCCCCGGCGCGTCGGGCCAGTGCCGAGACCGCCGCGACGTCGGTGATCCGCAGCAGCGGGTTCGTCGGCGTCTCAAGCAGTACCAGTGCCGCCGGGGTGCGCAGTGCCTGGTCGAATCCCGCCAGGTCGGCGTGGTGGACGAAGTCGACGTCGATGCCGAGTCGCGGAGCGATCCTCTCCAGGAAGCCGACGGTCCCCCCGTACAGTTCGCGCTGGGCGACGACCCGCGAGCCGGCGCCGAAGGCGACGATCGTCGCGGTGATCGCGGCCATGCCCGAGGCGTACAGCAGCGCGGTCTCGCCACCCTCGAGCGCGGCGATGACGGCAGCGGTCTCGGCGTGGTTGGGGTTGCCGTAGCGGGTGTAGAAGTCATCAGCCCGTGGCCGGACCGCCAGCTCGGCGAACGCGGCAGCGGTCGGCGCGGCGAACGCGGCGGTCGGATGGATCATGGGTGCCACGTCGACGCCCACGAGACCGTCGACGGGCCGTCGCTGAGCGGCGACGGTGTCCACCTGCCAGGAGTTCATCGCGTCGCGACGCATTCGATCTCGACCCGGGCGCCCAGCGGCAGCGCCGCGACCGCGACCGTGCTGCGGGCCGGATACGGGCCGGGCATCACCTCGGCGAAGACCGTGTTCATCGACCCGAAGTCGGCCATGTCGACGAGGAACACGTTGCACTTCACCACCGAAGCGAAGTCCAGGCCGGCGGCGTTCAGCACCTGCGACAGGTTGGCGAACACCTGACGGGTCTCGGCCGCGATACCACCGGCGACAATCCCGCCGGTCGATGGGTCCTGTCCTGTCTGTCCTGAAATGTAGACGAGGTCGCCTGTGCCGACGACGGCGTGTGAGTACGGTCCGGCCGGAGGGGCGATCTGCGGGCTGGTCACGATTTCGCGCATGCAGGCCACCGTCCCGCCGATTGGCCGTCGCCTCAAGGGCCAATCGGCGGCAAAGTGGTCCAGGTGAGCGCACCTGACCTCGTACCCCTCCTCACCGGCTGGCGGAACCGCGGCGGTCCCCTCCACCGATGCCTCGCGCTCGCCGTGGCATCGCTCATCGACGCCAGGCTGCTCCGCCCGGGCGACCGACTCCCATCCGAGCGGGCCCTCGCCCGGCGGCTCGGCATCAGCCGCACTACGGTCGCCGGCGCCTACGACCTGCTCCGTCAACGCGGAGCACTGCACAGCGTCCGCGGCAGCGGCACGACCGTGACCGGCGTACGAACCGCACGACACGATCCAGCCATCGCGGCCCTGGCGGCCAACCCGTTCATCCGCACTGCCCACCCACGGCAGGCGACCGACTACATCGACCTCACGGTCTGCCGGTTCGACCCACCCACACTCCTGGCCGAGACCCTCGCCCACCGCACCGACGTGCTGCTCGACCTGATCGGCAACGGCCACGACACGGCGGGCCTGCCGGAACTGCGATCCGCGCTCGCCGACCATCTCACCAGTCGCGGTCTGCACACCCAGCCGGCCCAGCTGTTGATCACCACCGGCTCGCAGCAGGCGCTGACCCTCATTGCCTCCGACCTCGAACGCAACGACCGGGTCATGGTCGAGGATCCCACCTACTTCGGTGCGCTGCACGCCTACCTGCACCGCCGTGCCAGACTCCTGCCCTTCGGCGTCGAGCGCCTCGAGCGGGCCACCGCACTCGCCGCCAGCGAACGACGTGTCGATCTCGTCCATGTCACCTCTGCCGTGCACAACCCGACCGGCCGGCAACTCGACGCATCGACCGGCAGACGCCTCGTCGAGCTGGCCGGGCGCTGGGGAGCCACCCTCGTCGACGACGAAGCCCTGCGCTTCCTCGCCGACGAGCCACCGCCCTTTCTCGCCACGCACGACCCCCACGCCGACATCATCACGATCGGTACGTTCAGCAAGGTGCTCTGGTCGGCGCTGCGGGTCGGCTGGCTCCGCGCGCCGGCGCCGACCATCGCCCGGCTCAGCGCCCGCAAGGCCGCGCTCGACCTCGCCACGCCCGCCCTCGACCAGGCACTCGTCCTGCACTGCCTGCCGCACATCGACACCCTCGCCGCGCACCGCCGCCGACAACTCGCACACCAACGAAGTCACCTCAGGCACCGGCTGCACCAGGACCTCCCCAGCTGGTCCGACGCGGGCGGCGACAACGGCCCGTTCCTCTGGGTCCGCACCCACCTCACCGACGCCGACCCGATCGTGCACGCCGCCGCCGGCGTCCACGTCGGCGTCACCGCCGGGCGTACTCTCACCCCGACCGACTCCTGGAACTCTCACCTCCGCATCGCCGTCACCGCCACCGACGATGCCCTTGACGCGGCGGTCGACCGGCTCGCCGAGGTGGCCAGCACTCCCGATCACACCTCGCCGGGGGTGGCGTCGACATGAGCGCCGGCTCAAAGTCAGGGCGCCCAGCCGCTCGCGGGCAGGGGCCGCTCGCACATCAGGCAGTTCTGCGAATTCCCGGCGCTCAGGTCGCCGCTGCGGGGGCAAGGGTGGGTTTGTGCTGGTGAGCTGGTGTTCGAGGGCAGTGCTGTCCGGTCAGTCCGTAGCCCGCGCATCGGCGGACACTCGCCGATGTCCTCGACGGACTCGGCCGCGCTGACGAGGTAGCAGACCTGCGCCGACAGCTTGATGAGGCGACCAACGGTCAGCCGCACACAGGGTGACAGTCTGCGCTCAGACCAAACGGCACTGCTGGCGGCGCTGGGCTCGGCGATGGTCAGCAACCCGTAGCGCAGCTTGGCCAGTATGCGTAACGGCCACTGCCTACGGCCACCGATCGAGCGGCAACAGCGTTGCATCGTCGGCCGCGCCCCGAAGACGTCGAGATCAATGAGCCGGCGCCACGCGTCCAGCGCTGCGACCGGAAGCGCACCGCGTCGGCGATGCAACGCCCGTCGCTCATCCCTTCAGCGTGGCCCAGTTCGATGCGAGTGTTGCGGCGCCACCGTCGGCTGGTGCAGCTACATCGACCCGGTGAGCGGAGCGTCGCCGAGTGCGTCGCGCATCGCGGCTCGCGAGGTGATGCCGAGCTTGGGGAACAATTTGTACAGATGGGCGCTGACCGTGCGGGGGGACAGGTACAGCCGTTCCCCGATCTGCTTGTTGGTCAGGCCGGCGGCGGCGAGCTCGGCGATCTTCCGTTCCTGTGGGGTCAGCGCGTCCATTGTTGCGGGAGCGGGCGCCTGGTTGCCAGCGAGCCCGCTTGCGCGCAGTTCATTGCGCGCGCGTGCCGCCCACGGGGCGGCGCCGAGTCGCTCGAAGGTGTCGAGTGCGTCGGCCAGCTGTCTGCGAGCCTCGGTCGTGGCCTTGGCGCGTCGGAGTCGCTCCCCGTATGCGAGTTGGATCCGTGCCTGCGGGAACGGCCAACGGCTCGCCCCCGTCGTCGCGAGCGCAGCCTCGAAGGCATCGCGGTAGGCATCGCCCGACGCCGTCATCGCAGCGGCCCCGGCGGCGATGAGGGCCAGTCGAGGCGAGATCGCGGCAACACCTGCGGCTTCGATGTCGGCGACGTGCGTCCTCGCCTCGGTCATCCGCCCGGCCCGGACGGCGGCCTCAACCAGGTCGAGCAGAACCCAGAGCGCGGCCGGTTTGTAGACGGGCACCGTTTCGGGCGAGCAGATCTCGGCCGCACGGTGGTACGCGGTCTCGAACTCCCCATGGCTCAGCGCGGCCAGCGACTTCGCGTGCGAAGCGAGTTGCAGCACGAAGCCGATCCGGTTCGGCGCTCCCCAGTTGACCAGATCGTCGGTGATCCTGCGTACGGCGCCGCGGTCGCCGCGGGCAGCCGCGACCATGGCTTGGTCGTACTGCAGAAACCCGCCGAGCAGCCGATAGTGGTGCCGCTCCGTGAAGGCGAGCCCCTCCTCGGCCAGACTCAGCACCCGGTCCCAGTCGCCACTGAGAAGCCCATCGAAGCCCAGCAGCACGAACGCCTTGATCGCTGATGCGATGGCGCCGCCGGCGCGGCCGTGATCGACGACCCGCCACAGCGCATTGCGGCATCCCGCCAACCGGTCGACGTACATCGCGGCGATGCCCAGTCGAACGGCGTGAGCGTGATCGGCCTGATCACCGATTCCAGCGATCGCCTCGTCCAGCCGCGCGAGCGACGGTAATGCGAGGCGTGCCGGCTCGAGGAACGTGCTGCCGAGCAGTCCGAGGATCTCCGGGGGATCGAGGCCGAGCCGGTCGAGCGCCGCTCGATAGTCGGCCACCAAGTCGGCGCGGGAGCCGAACGAGCAGTTTGCCTGCAGGACGTACACGATCTCCTGCAGCGGTGGGTCCCAGACCGGCACCGGATGGCCGGCGTTGCGCAGCGCTGCGAGGAGCACCCGGTGGATGGTGTCGATGTCGCCGCCGCTGTTGACCATGTATGCCGCCGCGGCGACGGCGGCCGCGATCGGATGACTCTGTCCGCCGCTCGGTTGGGCCGCCAGCACGTGCGGGTCTGTGAGATCGCCGGTGACATCCGCGCCGAGGTATGTCGCGAACATGGCGCGACGGTGATGGTCGTCGGGTCCGGGGCTCAGGTCCGCGGCCCGTAGCAGCAGGCCGATCGCCCCGACCGGGTCGCCGCGGCCCTTCGTCTTCAGCGCGGCCTCCTCGAGCAGTCGCGCGATCTGCTCGTCCGGCCCGGACGCGGCCTCTGCCAGGTGCCATGCGCGGCGCTCCGACTCGGCCTGATGACGGCTCGCCAGTTGTCGATGCGCCTGACGGCGTTCCTCGTCGGTCGACAGCTGGACGACGGCGGACCGGGTGAGCGGATGGCGGAACTGAATGCCGTGCGTGATGGGATGCACGCGGATCAGTCGGACCCGCTCGGCTGGTTCGAGGTCGCTGACCGACAACGTCGGGAACAGGTCGCCCGTGCCGTCGAGCGCGGCCAGCAGCAGCTGCGCGCGTGTCTCGCCGGGCAGCCCGTTTATCTGGCGTGCGAAGTGCAGCTGCAGCCGCCGGCCCACGGGGGTGCGGCCCAAGGAGGGCTCGGGCACGCCCGAACCGAGGTGTGTCGGAAGCTCGATCAGCGCCAGTGGGTTCCCCTGTGCTTCGGTGAGCACGCGCTGGGCCGCTCGAGGTACGAGCCCGGGGAACGCTTCGGCGAGGAGCGCTGCTGCGGCGGCCTCGTCGAGGGGTCCGACCGCGATCTCGCCAAGTCCGGCGTCCTCGAACACACTGCTTTCCCCCGTCCGTACGACGCCGAGCAGGCCGACCCCGGTGCCGGGCAATCGTCGGGCGAGGATTCCGAAGAGGGCGGCACTCGCACGGTCGAGCCACTGCAGGTCATCGACAACCATCAGGACGGATGCGTCGCCGGCCAGGAGCGTGAGCAGCGCGTTCACAAGTGTCAACGGATCTGGCGGCGGCCCTGCCTCGAGTCCCAGCGCCACGCCGATCGCGCGCCGGTACTCCGGCTTGAGGGCAGCGAGTTCGGCAATGAGCGGGGAGAGCAGTTGGTGGAGCCCGGCGAAGCTCACCTCGGCCTCGAACTCGACCCCGGACGCGCGCAGTACGCGTGCCCCAAGTGTGGCGGCATGGGCGGCCGCGGCGTCGAGAAGCGCGGTCTTACCGACACCCGCCTCACCGACGATGAGGAGGGCGCCGCCATCGGAAGCCGCGTCGTCGACGAACTCGTGCAGCAGCACCAGCTCGCGCTCACGGCCGACGAGCCGCATGGTGGAGAACCGACCCGGCACGGCTCAGACTCTACTGCGCACTGCGTGTCGATGGCTCGGAGACGAATTAGGTCATCTGACAGATCCGCTCGAAGCCGCGTCATCTCTAGGTTCGCTCCTGTCCACCAGATTCTGGAAGGAGCCAACATGAGTGCCACCATCGTGCTCGTGCACGGCGGTTTCGTCGACGGTGCCGGATGGCGCCGGGTCTACGACGAGCTGAAAGCGGACGGCTTCGCCGTCCGCATCGTGCAGAACCCGACGAAGTCGCTCGCCGACGACGCCGCCACCACCCGCGACGTGCTCGACGCCGTCGACGGTCCTGTCGTGCTCGTCGGCCACTCGTACGGCGGCGCGGTGATTACCGAAGCCGGCAATCACGACAAGGTTGAAGCCCTCGTCTACGTCACCGCGTTCGCGCCCGACCAGGGCGAGTCGGTCAACACCCTTCTCGGCACCTTCCCCGCCGACGGGCCCCAGCCGCCCATCCTGCCGCCCGTCAACGGCTACCTCTTCCTCGACCGTACGAGGTACGCCGAGTCGTTCGCCGCCGACGTGTCCGCGCAGGAAGCGGCGTTCATGGCCGACTCGCAGGTGCCCTGGGGCCTCGAGGCGCTCGGCGGGATCGTGACCAAGGCCGCATGGCACACGAAGCCCAGCTGGTACCTGCACGTCACGGAGGACCGGATGATCCCCCCGGCCGCGCAGGCCTCGATGGCCGAGCGCATCGGGGCAACAGTCGCGGAGACGCCCGGAAGCCACGCGATCTACGTGTCACGACCCGGTGTCGTCGCCGATCTGATCAAGCGGGCGGCGGCCACGCTCGCGTGATACACCGGAGGTGCCGCCCGGAACTCCGGGCGGCACCTGCAGTCCCGGATCTTGTGGGGTTCCAGAACCCAGTCATCGTGGTTGACCTGGACTGGTGTACCGCGCTGGGCCAAACCGTCGGGCATCATCGTTACCCGTGTCGCTACGTCTGCTCTACCATTTGCAGACGCACATGGAGGAACGCCCGGTCAGTGGAGGCGGCGGACAAAGGCCGAACCTTGGCCGTGGCCGCCGATGTTTCCTTGTTCAGCCGATGCCGGCGCGCGCGGCGGTGAGCCTGCCCAGCAGCTGGTGGGCGCGCACGGCGCGGTCGGCGTCCTCGCGGCGGACCTGTTCGATGAACGCCTCGACGTCGTCGTGGCCCTTGGCGTCGGCAGCGTACTTCGCGCACACCTGGCTGCCTTTGAGGGCGTGGTACTGGATGCTTACGAGGTCGTAGACGATGTCATCGGCAGGGGTATGAGACTCGGCCATGGCACAACTCCTTGTCGTCTCCTTGCGTCGCTGGTTACCTGGCACCTACCCGCAGGTCACCGACGAACCCTCGGCACGCGCCGGCGGAGCAGTTCGGCGACCTCGAGAAGAGACGGTCTACCTGTCGCGGTGCGGGATGTCGCCATGCCACCCATCCGTGGTGGCGCCCAGACACCGGCAACACGGGAACTGGCGCCGTGTCATCTACTCGCCAGGCGCATCCCGCCTGCTGTGATTGGCTCTCGACCTGGAGCGGGTGTGCCGGGAGCGTGGAACTCTAGTGCCGCACCGAAAGAGCTGTGTTGCAGGTAGCCGTAGTCACTTTCGACGGGTTCAACGAGCTCGACAGCTTCATCGCTTCCGCTCTGATCAACCGGTGCCGGAGTGACGGTTTGGAAGCCTTCATCACGACGCCGGCTCCGGTGGTCATGTCAATGAACGGCGTCGAGGTGACTGGGCAGCGTCCGATGGAGTTCGTGACCGAAGCTGACCTCGTGCTGATCGGTAGCGGGGTGAAGGCGCGTGACGTGGTCGCCGATGATCGGATGCTCTCGAGGCTGCCGCTCGACCCTTCACGACAGCTGATCGGTGCGCAGTGCTCCGGCGCGCTGGTGCTCGCCCGGCTCGGGTTGCTGGATGGCATGCCTGCCTGCACGGACATGAAGACCCGACCGTTCGTCGAAGCCTGCCACGTCACTGTTCTGGACGCGCCGTTCCATGCTGAGGGAAACGTTGCTACGGCCGGAGGCTGCCTGGCATCACGGTATCTCGCCACGTGGGTGATCGGCAGCAGCAGGGCGACGACAATCAGTCCCACGATGCCGCGCATTGGTCTGAGCCGGTGCTTGAGCTGGCCGTGATCGGCCTCGATCGGGTGTTGACATAGCGTTCAACGTGGTGCCGCGCCGACGGGACCAGTTCATCGAGCACGGCCGGGTACACCGGTGCCGCGTCGGTGATCACCTCGCTCGGTGTCACCTTCAACGTGGCCAACGCTCGGCGGAAGAACCAGCTGGCCGCTGCACCCACCGGAACACCGTCACGTGGTCGACCTCGACACCGCGCTCGAGCAGCAGCTCCTCAACGTCACGGTAGGACAGGCCGAACCGCAGATACCAGCGGACCGCGACCACGATCACCTCGGGCGGAAATCGGTACCCGGCGAACGCTGACCCCGGCGGCATCATCGGGCGTTGGTGGGCAGCGACCTTCATCGCTCAAGCCTGCCTCGATCATGCCCACCGTCAACGCAACAGAGCCGGTTACGGCTTGCGGTGTTGGTGGAGGCGACACCGAGATGGGCGCATTGGCCGAGCGTAAACGCGGGGTGGGGTTCTCGGTACGCTGTGGCCTTGGACTGCGGCGCCCGCCGGTCCTGTTTCCGGGCTCGGCTGTTGGCGCATCCGAGCCGATGTCGGAGGTTCGCGTGGTTCTGCAGGATCCATCGCCCAACCTCGGCATTCTGTTGCGGCACGTCCATCTGGACGGTGCGGTCTCCCGTGCAGCGTTGGCCGAGAGGATGGGCCTGAACCGCAGCACCATTATGGCGCTGACTGCCGAGCTGATCGCTGTCGGCCTGGTCCGAGAGGAGGCGCCGGCCGGCGCCGGTCGGCGTGGGCGCCCGTCGTTGGTGGTGCGCCCCGAGCCCAACCGGGTACACGTGCTGGCTTTCGATGTCGCCGTGGACCGGGTGACCGCGGCCAGGGTGGATCTGGGCGGGACCGTACTCGACCGGCTCGAGGCGGTACGACCACGGGCCGGTGCTGATCTTGACTGGGTCGTGGACGTGTTGGCCCGCTTCGGTCGTCGGTTGCACCGCTCTGCGCCGGCCAGTTCGGCCTGCGTCGGGATCGGCGCATCGTACTGCGGCATGATCCGGCCCGATGACGGCATGGTGCGCTTCGGCCCTGACCTGGGTTGGGTGGACCAGGCATTCGGCGCCGAACTCTCCCGGCGGCTCGGACTGGGCCTGCCGGTGGCCGTGGGTAACGAGGCACACCTGGGCGCCCTAGCCGAACAGCAGCGCGGTGTCGGCATCGGCCTGCAGAACCTGATCTATCTGCACGGTGATGTGGGCGTGGGGGGCGGGATCATCGTCGGGGGCAAGTTGCTCGACGGAGACGGCGGCTACGGCTGCGAGGTGGGCCACATGGTGATCAACCCGTACGACGGGCGAGCGTGTGGTTGCGGCTCGCGGGGTTGTTTCGAGGCTGAGGTGGGCGAACGAGCCCTGCTCGACACCGCGGGCAGGCCCGCCACGCAGTTCGGCCGCGATGCCGTACGGGCTGTGGTCGATGACGCCGACCGGGGCGATCCGGCCGCGCTGGAATCGGTGCGGCGCATCGGGGACTGGCTCGGCATCGGCGTGGCCAATCTCATCAACTTGTTCAACCCGGCCATGGTGATCTTCGGCGGGATGCTCCGCGACGTCTACCCAGCCGCGTCGGCGCAGGTGCGTGCCCGGATCGCGACCAACGTTCTGCCGGTGGCCCGCGAGCGGGTACGACTGCGCACCTCGGGTCTGGGCGACGACGCGACCCTTGTCGGCGCCGCCGAACTCGGCTTTGCCCCACTACTGGCCAACCCGCAACACCTGCTCGCCTTCGTTACGGCCGCAACGCCGGCCCGCACGGGCACACGCGACAGTCAACTACTTCGGACAACCACCGAAGGGACCTAAATTGGACGACCGCCCACAAATGCCGGTCGTCCCCCAGTCCATCCGCCGGCAGACTGGGTCATGCGGCGCGGCGCGCGGTGACGCCGCTGCTGCTGCACGCCTCGATCGGCAAGGTGTGACTTCGTGTCGCAACGGCATGTCCGTGCACCCCACCTTGACGGGCTTTGCTGGTGGAGAGGCGATTGTGTCGATGTGCTCGCGCGACCGGTCGATGTTGTGCCGCACGGTCTTGCCGGATACCCGAGCCGCTGCGCCAGCTCGCTGCCCGGCCACAGCCAAGGGGTCTGCAATCGGGCACGCGCGTCGGACATGGCTGCCAGTGTGCCGCTCGATTTAGGACGGGAGATGACCTATACGAGATCTACCGTGGGGCGCAGGCCCGCCAGGACACGAGGGAGATCGTCATGAGCAGCACCCCGCCCGCCGGGTACACGACTGTCGCGCCGTGGATCGTCACGCCGGACACCGGGCAGTTGCTGGACTTCCTCACCGCAGTGTTCGACGGGGTCGAGCTGGGGCGGGTACGGCTGGAGGACGGGACCATCGGCCACGCCGAGATCCGCGTCGGCGACACCGTCCTGCTCGCTTTCGACCGGCTACCGGACTGGCCGGCCATGCCGTCGCTACTGCGGGTCTTCGTCGCCGATGCCGACGCCACGATCGAGCGCGCGGTCGCCGCCGGAGCCCGCGTGGTCACCGCACCGGCGACCCAGGCCTTCGGCCAGAGGGGCGGTCGGATACGTGACCCGTTCGGCAACATCTGGTGGATCAGCGCGGTGGTCGAGGACGTCGCACCCGAGGTAGGAATGCGGCGGCTCGCCGAACCGCCGTACGCCGAGGCGATGCGCGACGCCCAGGAGACCCTGGACCGGGAACTGAGCGGCCGCACCGACAGCGTCGTCAGCCGCCCGCTGATCGGCTGAGCCCGTACCTGTCCAAGACGCCAAATCGCAGAGGCCATCGCGCACACAGTCCGCCGCGCGCCATGACCCCGCCGCAGAGACGCACGCTTCTCGGCACGAGCGAACACCGTGGCGGTGGTTCGACCCGCAGAACGCCGCCACGAAGCGTGACGGTCTTCATGTCGGCGTCCGCGAAACCTGCGGCAGAAGCGGATGCCCGTGCAGGGCCAGCTGTGGCACTACGTGGAACCATCGACGAGCCAGGTCCTTACCACGGTCGGCACCGAACCGTCGCCATTTCCTGCCCACAGTTGGGCATCCAGCCCGTTGAAGTACACGAGCCTGTGGTCGTCGCCCCACCATTCGATGCAGAACCCGCTCTGCGCCGTCATTCGGCGCAACTGTGGGTGACGTTCGCGTAGACCTTCCAGGTATGCGTTGGCATCCGGCGGGGTTTCCACGGCTGCTGGGCGCTGGTGGCCGAGGTCGTGGAGCAGCGCGTCACACTCAATGAAGTGGTCGAGCGAGGGGAACGTCCGCACATCGACGTCAAGAAGACGGAACCAGACCGTCAGGTCAGGAAGCACGAAGCCGCTGCGGCACCCGTCCGGCGACCGATCCATGATGGCGTAGTCAAACGTGACTCCTACCGTGTCGGAGTCCACCTCCAGCACCGGCTCGAAGACGATCTCGTCGTCTCGAGATGGGCTGCGGTAGGTGAGCCCGGAGTAGCGGCGTTGGAGCCGCCGTAGGGTGGCCAGCGCGACTTCGTCGCTTCGCCCGAGCGCCGTGAGCATTGCTGCCCGGCAGTCCTCATCGCTCGGACCGGTATCAACTGGGACCGTCCGCGCATGTGTGGCAAGGAATGCCCGCGCTCGATCGCTCAGCGAACCTGGCACATCAACGATATGCGGCACTCACACATCCTCCGGCATGGTGCACCGGTGAACCAGAGGCGGGCGAGCCGTACGCACATCGGCACGAGTGTGCACAGCTGCACGGTTCGACGCGCACGGGCGCTCACCACGAAGCGTGACGACCTTCAAGCCCGCCGACGCGCGAGAACTGCGGCCATGAGCGGATGCCGCGGTTGGGCCAGGGCGAGACGCGAGCGACAGTGCCGCCGTGGATGATCAGCAGCATTGCCGGCTTTCGGTCAGTGGAGGCGAGTTGGAGCTTGCCGGTCCACCGGCTGCTCTGCGAGCCCTCAGCGAACTCCTTCGATGCGAGGTGGAGCCCGTCGAGGTTCCGACAGAGGGCGGAACCGTCGCGCAGGAGATCACCGACGGCCCGCTCCTTGTCGGCCTCAACGACACCACACTGCGTCTTACCGGCGGCCGTACGTACCTCGACATCGTCTGGGACGCACTCGACGGTGTGGCCGAGGAGGTCGAGACAGCGGATCACCGAGGTGTCAATCGCCATCAGCACATCGAGTACTACCGGGGCGATCAGTATCGGTCGCCGGACTCGTTGCCGTTGATCATCCTGGCGGACTGGCCAGACGAACCGGCGCGCAACACGCGCTGACCTCGGTGTGTCCGCGGCTTTGGCGAGCGCGCACGAACCGCGGCCATGAGAGCGTGGCTCGGAACCGACATGCATCCGGCGGTCGCAAGTACGCTTGGCGGGTCGCCAGCGACCTTTGGCACTTCCTTCGATTCCTGCTCGCCCGCGAAACAGGCGAACGAGGATGGCCGTTCGACGCAGCGTTCGTGCAGTCCATCGATCCCCAATTGACCGACCCGACGGACCTACTGCCATGGCATACCTGACCAGCCGTCCACGACACCGACACCCCCAGCTCAACCGCACGAACTGCGGCATGAGTACTCGTTGGTCATGGAGTCCTGGGCGGCATCCCGCGGAAGAACTCGGCCAACGTTCGGCCGGATCCTGCGAGCTGTCGTTCGAGGCGCTCCTGCGCTTGCATGAGGGAGGCTTGCGCGGCCTCGGCCGTGGCCTGGGATGGTCCGGCCTGGGGAAACATCGCGGCGAGTCGCGGCAGCCGCCGACGGGACTCTGCCAGGTCGTGGTGATCCCAGCGTCCTTCCTCGACGGGCTGCGGCACTGGCTCGGCGGTGGTCAGCCGGGACGTCAGCGCGTGGTGGATACTCGCGCAGCCACCGTGACGGCGTTCGTATTCATGGACGGCAACGAACTCCAATTCCTCCCAGTAGGGCCATTCCGCTTCAGCCCAGGTGCGCGGGTGCCGGCCGGCCAGGCGCTGTACCTCTGGCTGGTCAGCGAGCCCGTCAGGGTCGTCAGCGACACCGTCGACCACGACGGGACCAAGGCCGACCAGCCACGCGCGGAACCCGCTGAAACCATCATCGCTGCACCCATCCTGGATCAGGCTGGCCGCGTGCCACATCGACCAGGAGCCCACCCGATCCATCTGGGCGTCGAGATGGTCCTGGAAGTCGATCAATTCTTCGTCCGTGAGCCCGGTCAGTGCCTCTGCGAGCCAGTCGCCTCGCTCGACCGGATCGGCGGTTTCCTGCGCCGAGCGCTCGATGAGCGCCCAGAATCCGGCAAGATCCACGTGCCGCATTATGTCGTACGAGACGCGCTCATCGGCAGTTCAGCGCGCCGGTCGCCGCGTGACCTCATCACGCGGCGTGACGGACACGGTCGAACTCGCGCTCACCCTCGGCGGTAGATGCGGAAACCGAGATAGTCGGGCGGCTGGTCGTTGTCAGCTGACCTGATCTCTCTCGACGATGTGCAACGCTCCGGGCTGCACCGGCGGGAGCGGACACCTCGTCGGGCGACGGCCGACCGGGTCGACGTCGTGGATCGGGAAGTGACCACGTGGCCATCGTGGGCTACCCCGCCGTGCACCGCGCCGGCTTCGAGTCGCGCGGCTGGGTCACGGCCAGGTGTGCGCTGTTCTGGCGAACGTCTCGGGATCGCTGTGCACGGGCACCACACAGAGCAGGTGCCCACCTGGCGAGCGCATCACGAAGGCGTCCTTCCAGCGGGTCAGCGACTCCGCACCGAGCGCCGTCAGGCGAGCTACCTCTGCCGCCAGGTTGTCGGTCTCGATGTCGACGTGGTAGCGCGGCGGGTCGTCGCCGACCGCCTGGACGACGGTGAAGAAGTCGGGGACGGCGCCGACGAGAGCGATGAACTGCTCCTCGCTGGGAGGCGAGTAGGTCGGGGTGCCCAGCGCCGCGGACCAGAAATCCACCTCCGGGCCGACCTGCGCGACCGGCGTGTCGAAGACGACACTCGCCAATCGACTACGATGCATGCCGGCCAGACTACGCTCACTCGGGCACCGACGCGGCCCGTCCGTGGGTGCGAAGCCGTCAGCGGCGCGGCAGTGCAATCTCCACGGCGCACGGCAAGATCGGGTGCACTGTATTCGGCACGAGTGCGCACGGAGGCTCCCGGCGTTGTGTACGAAGCGTGACGGTCACCGCCGAGCCGCAGCGCCAGACCAGCGGCCATGAGCGCGCAGCCGATCAAGCAGATCGGACAGGGTTCATGCTGGTCCATGCAACGTGGTGGTGAGGTGCTCTTTCCCGATCGCGTCCGCTGGGATCAGCTGGTAGGTTGCGTTGGTGTCCGACGGGCCGCACCTGGAGCTGATCCGGGCCGCTGTCGCGGCACTCAACCCACGCATTGTGCGCGATCGATTGTTCGGCAACGTCGCGGCTGCATTGGTGACCTCGTATGGCAATCAGTACCTCGGGGTCTGTATCGACACCGGTTCGGGCACGGATTCTGTGCTGAGCATGCGGCCGTGGCCGCGATGGTCACTGCTGGCGAATACCGCGTCGCACGCATCGTCGCGGTGTGGCGGGACGAATCGGGACGACTGTACGTTCTGCCGCCCTGCGGACGGTGCCGGGAGTTCATTCGCCAGATCGACGACGCCAACATTGGCACAGCGGTGGTCCTCGGGCCGGACCGGTCTGTCGAATTGAGGGACCTGCTGCCCTACCACGAGTGGCCGGACCCGATGGGATGAACGGAACGAGCAGCGTTCGGCCGCGCCCTCGCGCTCGAGCCATGCGAGGACCTCTGTCATTGCAAGCGTGACAACACCAGCTCATGGACAAGATCCGCGCTCGGATCGCGGCAGATCAGTGCTCGTGATCTTGCAATTTCGATGCCGGTTGGCTGGGTCAAGAGATCGGAAAACTTAAGCCTGAGCTCAGTCCTGCGACTATCTCGGCTGGGAAGCGGAACCCGACGAACGCGGACGGCACGGGCGACGGTGCGCGACCACGGGTGCAGGATCACCGGACCGTGCTGCCGGATCTTGCCGTCGGCCAACGCAACGGAGCCCATGTCAGGACGACCCGGTTTCCGGTGAGATCCAGGACGACGAAACTGGTGTGGCGCCGGTACGGTGGCGTGGGCGGTCTGGATGACTGGGTTGAGATGACGGTGACGCGCACATCGTGGTGGGAACTTGTGCCGGGCTGTTACGCATCGTTGGATCACCGGTTCGTGGGCGGCGTGGTGAGGGTGGCCCCGCGCTGACGTGGTGCTCAACGCCGATCTGGATCCGGACCGGGTCTGATCGCGGACGACCGAGGCGGCGAGGTCGTGCGGGTGCTGGTCACCTGGATTGACGCTCGGGTGCGGTTCGGCTGAAGGGATCGGAATGGATACCGATACAGTTTCGGCGTCGGATGTGGAGCCTGGTGAGCCGTCGCCTCCGGATGCGCGGCGGCCGCGGGCGACGATCGTGTTCATCGTCGCGATGTTGGTCCCGAGCGTGGCGTTGCTGGTCGCATTCGTGGTCCGGCCCGGGCCGTTCGATTTCCGGTTCCACGCAATGGTTTTGCTGTTCGCCGTGGCTCTGGCGGCGCTGCTCATGCTGTTGCGGCTACGCCAGCGGCGGATACCGCGAGCGGTCAACCGGACGTGGGTGGTCGTGGCGGCGCTTTGGTCGGTGATCGTCGGTGTGGCGGTGGTGGGGAGCCGCGGTGTGGTCTGGCCGTGGACACCGACCGCGACCCGGACTGACAGCGCATGCTCCGCCCTCGACGCCGCTGGGTTGGACCCGTACTGGCCGGCCAACTCGCGCCGGTTGCTGCACCAGGAATCCGACCCGATGAGCCACGGCGTGCGTACGAGATGCGATTGGTTCCGCCGTGACGACGAGCCGGGCGGGCCGGTGGCGCCGTTCCTCGGGCTGACGGGTAGCGTGACGCGCTATGACGGGGAGGCGACCCGGTCCAGCATCGCGGTGGCGGTCGACCGCTTCGCAAGCGACCGCATAGGGTTGCCCGAACCGCGGACACTGCGTGGCATCGGCGACGAGGCGTTCGTGTCGGCCTTCGGCACCGGGGTCAGGATTTTCGCCCGCCGCGCCAACGTGGTCGTCACGGTCGATATCTTGCGGTATGACGGGGGTGTCGGCGCCGGGCAGGCCGAGGAGGCCGCGCGGGCATTGGCAGCTGCGATGCTCGGCGGTGTCTCGCTGCACTGAGCCTGTTGGCTCGGGAAGTCCGTTCGCTTGCCCTCGTTGTGCGTCCGGAGGAAGCGTCCGGACATCGGCACGAGTGCGCACGGATGCTCCGGGCGTGGTGCACGAAGCGTGATGGTCACCGCCGAGCCACTGCGCCAGACCAGCGGCAATAGCGGATGTCGGCCTCCGGCACTGGTGAGACGATCATTGACATGGGCACGAGACCACTGACTCAGCGAGAGCGGGCGGTGCTTGAGGCGCTGCTGGCGGTTGATGTCCAGAACGTCGAACCCCTGCGGGACCAGGCGGCGGAAGCGGTCGTCGTCGGCACATGCGGCTGCGGATGCCCGTCCATCGATTTCCAGCGTGGTCGCGGCCTCGGGATGGGCATACGAGTCAATGCGGGCGTTCGAGGCTCCCACGACGGCCTGATTCTTTACACGATCCAGGACCCTCAGCGGGGGGAGGTTCTCGGCGGCATCGAGTGGGTCGGCGTCGAAAAGACGGATCCAGATGAACTTTCCTCGCCCGAACTGCTCGACATCCGGGCTGCTTGATTCGCCAGCCCCCTACCGCTCGCTCATCGGCAGGACAGGAAGCGACGGCTTCGCCGCGCCTGCTACCCGCAGTGACAAGAGCTGACCGCCCGCCGCGCACCACCGGCGGCTACGTGTCTGATCTTGAGTGATCCAGGCGGTGAGTTGGCGGGCGCCGCTAACGGCGACGAAAGATGGTTGCCGAAGGGTGAATGGCAATGATCCACTGCGCTGGTGCGCGAAGGCTGGGATGAGCGGCTGGGCTGGGCGTTGGGCCTGATCAGCGACGATCCGTCCTGCCGCGAGAGGGCCCATCTCATGCTGGAGCAGGTCAGGCTGGATCGCTATGAGGCGTGGCGACGTTCCAACGCGGTAAGGAACGAGCCCGGCAACGAGGCGCTTCACGAGCAACACCGGCAGACACGTCTCCGGCTGCTGCCTGACGCGATTTGGGCATCATGGCGACCCGACGAGGATCTGCGCAGCTGGCCAGGTCTGCCCTACATGCTGCTGTACCTGCAGTGGGAAGCCCGATTCCCGAATGAGTGGACCTGGCACGCCAAAGAATGGAGCAGCAAGACAAGCATGCTGCGCCTGTTGACGCGCAGAGCGGGCGAGATACCCGACCGCTACGTGGGGCTGCTGGCCGACCTGGTTGTGCAGGCGGCCTCCCGGCCACAGCGCCTAGGCGACGAGTGGTACGCCAAGCTGGCCCGGGTGCTGCCCCGCGAGCCGCTGTCCGGACAGCTGCAGGGCCTACTCGCGGCTGGGGACGCAGTCGTACGCGAGCGGGCTGGCTACCTGCTGTGGCTTCTTGACGACCCTCGACGGCCCCAGCCCAAGTTCTCGCAGTGGCAACGCTACCTGCGCGAGCAGCACGGCCGTGGAGAGCATACCCGTGTGCGGGGCCGGAGAACTCCGGCGTGGTTCCAGTACCAGCATGTAGTACTCGTTCGCTGCCCACACTGCGTCGCCCAGGCCACGGTGAGCCCAGACGAACATGAGGGGTTGGCGACAGACGCCACGTGGCATGCCGCATGCGCAGCCTGCGGCTATTCCGAGCACCGTAGCGGATGGACGGCCATCCGACGCCCGGCCGGAGGTGAGGCATATGGACCTATCTTCGGCCACCCGCTGTGGCTACAGGCCCGCTGCTGCGGAGATAACTTGCTGAAGGCCGACAATCTCGAGGATCTCGACCGGATGGACCGTTACCTACGGGCACGAGTCCGCCTCGGCACCGACGGCACCGGCTATGGGCCGGTTCCAGGCGAGACCTCCCTGCCCGATTGGATGATGACCCGCGACAACCAGGCCGAGCTGCTGACCGTGATCGCACACCTCCGCTCGACCGTCGCCTAGCAGCCTGGCAGCTCACCGCCGAGGCGTCATCCGGGATGGCGCTGCTTCCGCGCCGCCGATATCGGAGGCGGCCGTACGGTCGTTGATCCCGCACTTGCCCAGGTCGTGGCCGACCTGATGGAACGCGACCGGATCGAGATCCGCGAGCCTTACGACGGGGTGTGGCCGGTGTCGAGGCGAGGAACGCGAGTTCCTCGGACTGAACCGTCCCGTCGGCAGGGCTCTAGATCGCTGCGATGTCGCGGATCCCGACGACCCGGTTCATGCGTAGCCGGCACAACACGTTGCCGGACTGGCTGTTGAGCTGACCGTACGTCTCCGCCTTCCCGGCCGGGACGTAGCGCTCGGCGATCCGGGTGGCCCACGTGGTCAGGTCCGACGGATCCTCGGCGATGGAGACGCCGCCGCGCACCGCAACGAAGGCGTACGGGAACCGCTCGACGTCGACGGTGAGCGCGGCTCTGGGATTGGCGCGCAGGTGACGCCCTTTCACAGAGTCACGGCCGGTACTGAAGACGATGTCAGGGCCGTCGACGATGAACCAGATCGGCGCCACGTGCGGGTCGCCCGTCGGCCCGGCCGTGGCGAGTTTGCCAGTGTGGGTTTCCTCCGCCAGGAAGGCGATCGCTTCGTCCTCGGTCATTGCTGGCACACCTGAAGTGTGTCGCGACTGGCGGCGTCCACAGGATGAGAGTCGGCATGATATGGCAGACGCCGGTCTGCTGTGTCATCCCAACGGGGGACCGTCGTCGTCGATCTGTCACGACGATTGACGGTCCTTGAAGGCCTCTTCGTACGTCTCGAGCCCCTTGTTCTGTCTCATGTCCCCGCCCTGTTCGCAGCGGGCGGCCGGGACGACGAGGTCTGGCGCTGGCTGAGCGCGCCGACTCCCCGTACATCGCAACGTCGTGGACCCCGCCGAGCGGCGACGAACACAGAAGACGAACAGTTGCCCGAGCTCCGCACAATGGCAGCGGCATGACCGAGCACGCAGTGGTGTCGGCTTCACTCATTCGTAGCGAGTGCCTTCTTGGCATGCATGATGAGGTCGGCCTCGGTGATGGTCGGATCGAACTTGGCCGCGTCGTGCAGTTCCAGGAACGCGACCAGTGCGGTGGAGCGCGGTGACGCCTTCGACCGCCGGTTCCACGGCGTCGGGATCTCGTAACTGGCGGCGAACCCTTCCGACCACGCCGTGCGAATGCGGTCGTCGGTCCAGGACGAGCGTTCGAACGCGACGCCGGCGCCGAGGCCCAACTCGCCGACCATCGCGCGGTACCGGTGCTGCAGCAGCATGTTCTTGTTCCGCAGCACTGCCTCGATGCGCTCCACCGTGGTGGTGCGGCCGGCCGCCGCGGACCAGGCGGCGAGATCGGCGGCGAGTCGGTGGTGGTCGGCCGGCGGCTGCTCGGGGCCGGGCGACCGCAGCGTGTTCATGATCTCGTGGTCGTAGCCGCAGTCCTGCCGGGCTCCGCTGACCAGGTGCGCGGTCCACGAAGGAGCGACGGGGACATCGGCTGCCATCTGCGCACAGGCGGTGTCGGAGATCCAGGCAGCCAGGACCGGCGCGCCGGTCGCGGCGGCGATCGGCCCTGGACCAGCCCCGACGGTGGGCCACTGGTGGGGCCAGACGGTCATCTCGGCCATCTGCCAGCCGTCGCCGTACAGCACGAGATTGAAGCAGCCCGTGCCGAACGCGCTACAAACCTCCGGCAGCAACGGCAACGAGGTCGCGGATCTGGCGACGATGATCGAGTGGTGGGTGCTCACGCGCGGAGAATAGCTGTCGCGCCAGCGGTGCGGGCCCGCTGCCGACGGTCAGCGGTCCGGCGTCGCGCAGCCCCCGCATCGAACCCCACCGCAAGATCATGTGCACGCATCTCGGCAGGACAGCGCGTCTTGATCTCGACAAGGCGGTTACCGTCTGTGGCGGGCAACGGCTGGGCGGCACGCGCCGTGACAGCGGCATGAGCGGACACCAAGATCGTAAGCGGATTTTCGCTCTGGCACTTCTCTCGGTGGAGCGTTTTGTGCCGGCAGCAGGTGGTTCGTCGTGGTCACCGGCGGACGGCCGTCGTAGCCTCCTGGTTCGTGAGCGACGACGACGCTGACCGGGTCGCCAGCGGAGATGGCGGTCCTGGCAGCCCGGCTCACAGCCGCCGGTCTGCTCGGGCTCCGCTGCGTCGGCGCCAGCGCCTGATCGGTCCAGGCGGCCGTACCGTTGATGGTGGCGTCATCGTGCATCCGGGCGACGCGTCGTGGTTCAACGAGCCCGATCCGCAGCAGATGTGCGCACGCGGGTCGATGCTCGGCGCGCTGGCTGTCTGCAGGGCGGAGTTAGGGTTCGCACGTGGATTTTGCGGAGTTCGACATGCTGGCCGAGCCGTTGCGGCAGAGGTCGGCCCGGGAGCAGGCCTGGCATGGTTTTGCGCTGGTCGATGGGCTCGTCTCCACACCTGAGGTGATCGCGCTCGTTGAGGGCCGGATGGGCATCGTCCTTCCGGACAGATACAAGGTGTTCATGACGCGATACGGCGGTGGCGTGTTCGGTTTCGTCGAGTTGTTCCCGCTCGTTGAGCCGGGCAAACCAGCCAGGTACGGCGATGTCTGGTCGGAGAACGAGCAATGGTTCCCCGAGGGTGACTTCGTCGCCGTGGCGGCGGTGGGCACCGGCGACTACTGGGGGTTCCCGGTCACCGAAGGGCGCTGTCACGAGCAGGTCTGGTTCCATTTCCACGACCAGGACGATCACGAGCCGGTGGCCGCGGACTTCCTGGAGTTCATCGCCGAAGAAGGGCTGAAGAGTCCTGCCGATCGCGTCATGGAACGCCGCGCTCTCGACGATCGCCGTTCTTGATGATCAGGCGCGCAACGTTCGGCACGACCGGAGAACTCAGCGCGCCGTGCCAATTGCCGTTGGCAACGAACCCGTTCCGGCACGAAGCGCGCAGCGGCAGATGCGGGAGCGGACACCTCGTCCGGCGACGGCCGACCGGGTCGACGTCGTGGATCGGGAAGTGACCACGTGGCCATCGTGGGCCACCCGGCCGTGCACCGCGCCGGCTTCGAGTCGCGCGGCTGGGTCACGGCCAGGTGTGCGCTGTTCTGGCGAACGTCTCGGGATCGCTGTGCACGGGCACCACACAGAGCAGGTGCCCACCTGGCGAGCGCATCACGAAGGCGTCCTTCCAGCGGGTCAGTGACTCCGCACCGAGCGCCGTCAGGCGAGCTACCTCTGCCGCCAGGTTGTCGGTCTCGATGTCGACGTGGTAGCGCGGCGGGTCGTCGCCGACCGCCTGGACGACGGTGAAGAAGTCGGGGACGGCGCCGACGAGAGCGGTGAACTGCTCCTCGCTGGGAGGCGAGTAGGTCGGGGTGCCCAGCGCCGCGGACCAGAAATCCACCTCCGGGCCGACCTGCGCGACCGGCGTGTCGAAGACGACACTCGCCAATCGACTACGATGCATGCCGGCCAGACTACGCGAACTCGGGCATCGACGCGGCTCGTCCGCGGGTGTGAAGCCGTCAGCAGCGCGGCAGTGCAATCTCCACGGCGCACGGCAAGATCGGGTGCACTGTATTCGGCACGAGTGAGCGCCGGGCCGTCAGCACTCGACTTCACCAAGCGTGACGTGGCGGCCGGACGCCGGCGCGTGACTCGCTGCAGAGTAGTAAGGCGCGCCGTCGGAGGATTCCCGTTGGGTCGGAACTCGGCAGCACTCGTTCTGAACTCTGGCTCCTTCTCCTTCAGCACCGAGAGATCTGCTGCTGCTCGATCTGTAGTCCTTGGTTGTTGCTGTGTCGACCAAAGTCGGTAGCCGTGCCGGTAACGGCCGCCGAGCATGAAGACATGACGGATACAGCCGAAGATGCGGTTCCCGATCGGGCTGGCCGGCGTCGCGGTTTGCCGGCGGTGGGCCTCTTCCTGCTGTCACCGCTGTTCGGCGAGTATCTGTTGGGCAATCTGAAGGTCTCGGATCTTGCGCTGCTGCCGTTCCTGGCCCTGATGTACGGTGCGGGTGCGCTGTTGATCAGGGAGACGGCGCGCCGGTCCGGGCGCGGATCGGCCACGATGCTCATCCTCGGCGTCGCCTACGCACTGGTCGAGGAGGGACTAATCGACCAGATGCTGTTCAATCAGCACTACTTCGTCGGCCAGTCGGAGGGCAGCGACACGTACATCGGTGCGTTCGGTGTCGACGCCTCGCTGACAATCATCGTCGTGGCGATGCACGCCATCTGGAGTACCTACATCCCCATCACCATCGTGGAGTCGCTCGTGCCGGACAGGCGGGCCCGGCCGTGGCTGGGCCCGGTCGGCATAGCTGTCACGGCGTCGGTGTTCGCCGGAGGGTCGGCATGGCTGGGCTGGGAGACCTATCGCGAGACCGGGTTCCTTGCCTCAGAGGCACAGGTGACCGGCGCGTCGCTCGTGGTGGCGGGGCTGGTCGTCGCTGCGTTCCTGGTGCCGCAGCGGGTCGGCGGACCGCCGCCGTCAGGCAGGCCCGCGCCAAGGGTGTGGATCGCCGGCCTGTCCGCGTTTGCGATGTCGAGCCTGTTCATGCTCACCGAGACGTTGCCCGGCTGGCTTGAGGTGGCGGCCGCTCTCCTGCTCATGGTCGTCTTCGCCGTCGCGGTGCTCCGTTGGTCAAGCCGTCCCGGGTTCGGCGAGCGCCACCGACTTGGGCTGGTCGCCGGCGGGGTACTGACGTACGCCTGGTTGGGCCTGACTATGGAACCGGAGACCGGTCCGAGGTCGATGAACGACCAGGTGGGCGGTGTACTCATCGCCGGTTTCGCGCTCGCTCTCACCGCGCTCGCTGTTCGGCGGTCGACTGCTGTCGACAATGGTCCGGCCGGCCCCGGGTGAGCCATTCCGAGCCGGATTCCCACGAGCCTGTTGCCGGCCACCGACGAGCGGGGCGATGCCGACGTCTGGCAGATCCCGAGACGGCACCATCAGAAGCGACCGACGCCGACCTCAAAGGACTGGGTGAGAGCTGCGCTCGTCGTCCTCCGCACTCTCATCGGCACGAGCGCGCATAGGCCCGAGGGTCACGCTGGCCCCAGCGGGGTACCGGAGCGTCACGATCGCTGATGAGCCGCAGCGCGCGATCGGCGGCATGTCCGGATGCCATGATCGACAACCTGATCCGGTATTCGACCGATCCGAAACCCAGCCCGACACCATCGCCGAGTACTACTGGAACGTCCGCATCGCACGAGAAGGCGCCGAGCACCCATACGTCGCCATGCAATGATCTCCGCCGCGAGCGCTGCGACCTTGGCCGGGCATCGCACAGCCGGCACACTGAACGGCTGGGCGACCGCGGATGCTGGCACGGCGTCCGTTTGACGCCCGTACCGGCCTGGGCGGGGCCGACCAGTCAGGTGGTGTCGCGGGCCGCGTTGATGCGCAGCGCTTCTTCGAGCTGGTCTTCGAGGATGATGATCCGGCAGGCGGCCTCGACGGCGGTGCCCTCATCGACCATGTCCCGCGCGCGGGCGGCGAGGCGGAGCTGATAGCGGGAGTAGCGGCGGTGTCCGCCGCCGGAGCGGTGCGGGGTGATGAGTTTCAGCTCGTCGAGGCGGCGCAGGAAGCCCTGCGAGGTACCGACGATTTCCGCGGCACGGCCCATGGTGTAGGCCGGGTAGTCCTCGTCACCGAACATGTCATCGGGTTGGGCCATGGAGCCTCCAGGTCGAGGGCCCCGGCGCAGCAGCGCCGGGGCCCAAGGGTTTATGGGTCAAACACCATCTACCGGCACGTTCGCCGGCTTGTCGTGTCCGCACCGGACGCCACAGACAGCGTCGGGTGCGAGGATCGCATAAGCGTGACCGAAGACCACCTCTCGTTCGATGGAGACTGCGGTGTCCACCCCGACGGAACTGCTGCCGGTGCGGGCGATCCAACGGTGTACGGCCCTCCCTTTCCTCTGCTTCTCTGAGTCTTACCGCGTGCCGAACTCCGCCGGTGCTGCGGGTCCACGCAACTTCATGACCCTCACCTGCGGATGAAACCGTTCTACGGGCGATGCCACCAACACCATCTCTGGCTCACCCATCTCGTCCTGCTGTGCCGAGCGAACCTGCGGTGTTGCTGCCGGCTCTGCTCCTGCGCCCAACGGGTGGGGCGGTTCGTCAGCGTCTTTGCGTTCTCTGCTCTCGACCCGAGGAACGTTATCCGATGGCAGTGAGCATGTCTAGCTTCTCAGCCATAGATTTTCTCGGCGGGTCGCCGGCGTCTCGGGGGCGGCGTCACCTGCCCGCCCCTCTGTGAGCAGTCACGCCCGCCGCCCCCGGGGCCACCGCCCCCGGCCCGGGAATCCCCGGCCGTACAGTCGCATCCATCTCCTGTCGCATCGAGTTGCGGGGGACAAATGGGTAGGTATCGTCGAGCCCGAGCACCGAAAGGGATCGAGGTGAACGATGCCGCTCTTGACCGAGATCGGCATACCGTCGGCCGGCAAGGTCACGATCGTCCTCAGTGGCGAGCTGGAACAACAGACCGCTGATCAGTTCCGCACGACGGTCCGTGCAGCACTGCAGCTGGAGCCGACCGTGCTGGCGGTGGATCTCGCACTGATCACGTTCATGGACTCGTCAGGTCTCGGCGCGATCGTGGCCGCCAAACGCTGGTGCGACGACGCCGGCTGCAGCCTGAGCCTCGAAGCGCTGACCCCCGCGATGCACCAACGGTTCCAGGTCAGCGGCCTCGCCGACCTGTTCGGCCTGCCGGAACCACCGGCATGACAACGCCGCGACGGCGCCCCCGTCGGGCGTTGGCACGGCGCCCCACCCGCCTTGGGCCTGCCGACGCGACCGTATACGGGAACATCCCGGGCTGCTTCAGGGTCAGGCGTCGCCACAGGATCGCTTGACAGTGATCGGCTCGACGGGCCCGCCGCCATCGTCCGACACCGGGCCGGGCCGGAAGGTGCGTCACGGATCGCGGGGTGATGGCCGAGCCCGCGGCGGGCCTGCAGATCGGGGCCGGAAGCCATCCGCCACAGGCTGCGACCGGAGCCGATTGCGGCCGACATCGCCGGTGACTGCGACACGGCGCTGGAGCTGCTAATCAGGCGAGGGGTTCGAGGAGCCGCCATGGTCACGTGCGCGCTCATCGGCATTATGCGGGTAATCGAAGATTACCTGCGCCCTGGCGGGCCGCATAATGCGTGATATGTAGCGTGATCGAGGCACTGCGTGCCCACCAAGAGGAGCCTCACGATCACCTACATATCAAACACGAGCGCGCAGCGGCTCCGCCGAGACGGCGTACGCAGCGTGATGATCACTACGGAGCGACGTGCCCGACCGGCGGCAGATGTGCGCGCGTAGTTGGGCCAGGCACTCACGTGGTATGAAAGACTTCTACGGTGCACAACGGCGGTGAGTTTGCACTGAACGAGACGCTGGAGCTCATTCGCCGTACGCGGCCTGTGGCGGACGAGGTGTCCATCCTCGGGTCTCATCGGGTGCACCTCGACGTTGCGCCGTACGGCCCCGTTGACGTGACCAGCGTCTACGAGGTTCGCGCCGGCATCGTCACGGTGCTGCTGGCGAACAAGCATTCGTACCGCGAGGATGTCGCCGTCGCCCTGCTCGACGCTGCGGAGCAGGTCGGTGTCGCTTGGCCGGGCGCCGCGGTCCACGTCCGGCCCATGGAGGTGCCCGGGTGCCCGTTGGATCGGGCGGTTGTGCTGGGTCCTGGTGGCCACCGGTGGTTCGCCGAGACGCCTGAACTCGCGGGGCGCACGATCGGTATCTTCGCGCTGCATCGAAGTGAATTCGTCGAAGGCGAAGACGGTGCTGCCTTCTTTTCGGCGATCAACAACAGGGGCCTGGGAGTTCCCATCGCCGAGTGGCATCGCGCGCCGAAACCACGAGCTGACGTCCGGCTGCTCGACGACTGGCCGGGTGGCGCCATGCGCCGGCTCCGCCGCCCGGCGCCATGGTCGGCCGAGCGTCTCATGACGCATTACGTGCCGGACCTTCCCCGCGGTGTGCGGCTGTCCGTGTGTGATGTCCGGGGCTTCGAACTGCTGCTGGAACGCCGGTGGGACCGCATCGTCGGCACGATCACCGCACCGCACCGGGCCGCCACTGCCGACGTCGACATCGCCCGGATCAAAGCCTGGGACACGTGGCGACCGTTGTTCCTCGGTGAAACAGTCGACCTCACGACGCTGGGCGCGGCCACGGCCGAGACGGCCCCGGAGACCGACATGCTGGAACTGACGTACTCCAGCGCTGACCGCGGATACGCCAGCCTGCCAATGTTGCGTCCGCTCGACGACTGCGTCGCCCGCCTGTCCGCACATCACGCGCACCGCCGGCAACTCCGCGGTCTTCACCGCCCGTACCGGCGTCGCCGCCAGCATCAAGTGCGAAGAAGGTCAACGACTCTGGCTGGAGGTCCTCAACCCTGCAAGCCCTCCGTCGCACGGACGGCACGTCACAGTCGAGGAGGCGGCCCACATGCTAAGGCTTCTGGCGCAGCCGGACGGCACCGAACACCTCCATAACCCACACCCCCGCGACCGGAGTTGACCGCCACGAGCAGCACCCCTCCGGACAGGCGGACTCCGGATGGCAGAGACATCCCCTCATATCGGCCACAAGCGATCAGCGGCTCTGCAGTGACCGCCGCCCAGGCGGCGTACGCAGCGTGACGGTCACCCGCCGACCGATCGGCAGCAGATGAGGATGTCGGCGCCGGCCCTCGGTTGATCACATTGTCGATCAAGCGTTGCAGCCCTCGATGCTCTGCCATCCGTCGGACAGGTTGCCAGATCGGAGGATGGGCGCGGCTGCTCCGCGAAGCGTGACCAGGGCTGTGTGACCGGCGAGGATCTCGTCGACCGCTCTGCCGTACCAGATGATTCCGGTCAGCTCGAGGTCGATCGGATCTGGCGAGTCGCTGACCCGGCGGAACCGCGCGCTGCGGAAAACCGAGCCGCGGAGGTTTCGCACGGTCGCGGTTGCCTCGGTCCGGTCGCAGGCCCGAACTTCACAGATCTGCAGCTCCACTGCGTTCGAGATGCCTTCCACCCGTCGATGATCCCTGACCATGCCTGTTGGACCGCCTTGGGCAAGCGCGATCGGTCGATGCTCGCGTGGCCAAGTGCTGCTCATCGGCACGGCAGGAAAGCGTCGGCAGCGTCGCCGAGGCGCGTCGCTCGCTGCGACGACCACGGCGCCGGCGCCGCGCCGGACCAGCGGCATGTCCGGACGTCGAACCTTTGCCGTCAGCAGGGCCGGCTGAGGCCGCACGCGGTGGAAGCGCGCCGGTGCGTGTGTCGAGCACATCGCGGCATGTGCGAGTGTGTCGTCTTCCACGCGCACTGCCGGGTAACGGTATGCCAGCATCCACTCCCATGGCGTTCAGAAGTAGCTTCCTGTTGGCGGCCCTCGGCGGCGTGGCCTTGGGCTCAGTGTCGCTGCTGCTGAACGGTGTCCTGCCCGGCGACTCCAGCCGCCTGGTCAACTCCGGCGCGATCTGGGTCGTCGGTGCGTTCGCCGCCGGTGCCGTGCTGCGCGACGGCGGTTGGCGGACCTGGCTCGCCGGTACAGCGGTCCTCGTCGGCGCGGTCGCCGGATTCTACGGCTCGCTGGTGGTGTTCGAGCACCGCGCCGTGAGTCCGGCCGTTGTCACCGGACCGGCCGGGTGGGCGCTGGTCGGCTTGGCCGCGGGACCACTGTTCGCCACCGCGGGGGCATGGTGGCGTGACGAACGGCGCGCCCGGCGGGTGGCCGCACTGTGCCTGTTGGGCGGTGTCTTCGTCGCGGAGGGGGCGTACCTGCTGGCCAGCCACCGGCCGCTGGGCGAAGCCTTGCTGGTCTCGGTGGCCGGCGCACTCGTCCCGCCCGTCCTGGGCCGCGGCACCCGCGATCGGCTGTACGGTCTCATAGGTCTGGTACCGGCTGCCGTCGCCGGATTCGGTGGATATCTCGTCCTCGACGCCGTGCTGGACGTCGCATTCACCCGCGCCGGCTGAGTGTTACCCGCCGCGCTGGATGCGGACGAGGAGCGGTCCAGCTGGGATCGTCATCGCCACGTCCCTGAACGGCCAGGACTCAGATCCCTGTGCGGCGAAGCCATGATCTCGTTCACTGTCATCGGCAGGACAGCGCGCCTTGATCTCGACGAGGCGGTTACCGGCTGTGGCGGGCAACGGCTGGGCGGCACGCGCCGTCAGCGGCATAAGCGCGCACCAGTTCAAGCCTTCATGGCGTACGTAGGCGCTCGCTCTCGGCGGCGTGTGCGCGTCGCCGATCAAGTGAATCCGGCCTGCGTAGCATGGTGGTGTGCCAGCAGATGGTGGCCGTTTCCGGTCTCGGGGTGACGTTCAGCGGCCGGTCGGCGGTGTGGAGGTCGACTTCGGCGCCGGGCCGCGGTGGCTGTCGCCGGCTACGCGAGTGATTGACCTGACGCCGGCCGGTGGCCTCGTGCCGTCGGAGGGCCCTGTCGATTGGTCGCAACTGGATCTGCTACCGGATTGCCGGACGGTGAATTGGTCCGGACCGGATCGCGGCATCGTGGATGCCGTCGCCGCTCGCCTCGGCATCCGCTTCCTGTACTGGAGCGACGCAGTCGGCGATCTCGACCTCCGGCGGACGCATCTGGGCACCGTACGGCTGGACGGCACCGGGCTCAGCAGTGTCAGGCTGCCGCGACTGATCGAGACTGTGCTGTTGATCAGACCACCGGCTGGCCTGCGAATCGAGGCACCCGGCGAGGGCCGGCACGTGGATCTGCGGCTGTTCCAGTACGGTCCGGACGTCGTGATACCCACCGGCTTGCGGCGTACGCGGACGGTCTGGCTCTGGGTCGGCGGCACGTTCTCCGCAACGTTGCTGACGGCACTGCACGACCTCGAACAGCTGAGGCTCACCTTCGACGCCTCGCCGGGAACCCTCACCGACCTGCCTGATCTGCGGCAGCACGCACGGTTGCGCACGCTGCAGTTGGATGACGCGTACGGCCTGGACCCGGATGCCCTGCCGGAACTGCCGCAGCTTCGTCAACTCGAGCTCAACGGCGCCCGGCGGACCACCGCCACCACACTGCGCCAACGGTTCAAACATGGTCCGGTCGAACTGTCAATCAGCGGCGCGAAGTCGGAGGCTTGGCTGGCCGCGAACATGGACAACCCGTTCCGGGACTGGGCAGAGGACTCCAAACCGTTCGCTCAAGCCGCCTGCAAGGCATACACCCGAGCCCGGCGAGCGATCGAAGCCATCGGACCGGACACGCCGGACCGCCTTGCCGCCGGCGAGCGAGCGCTGCGCGGCCTCGTGACAGATCTCAACACCATCGACAGCAATGATCGACACCCACAACCGCGAACGGGCCTGGGACGCCTTCCAAGACCTGGCCGACCGCCTTCGAATCCCCCCGGCCCGCGTCACTGAGTGGTTCGACGACGGCCGCCAATTCTGATCTCCGACCTCAACATGCATATCCGTTCATCGGCGGTTCAGGGCACCCTCGCTGCCGCCGGGCCAATCACCTCACGTGACCACCTACGACCGGTCGCCGAGCGATGACAGCGGCCATGAGCGTGCATCCGTGCGCTCGCTGGCAGGACTGCGCGTTCGGCACTGATGCCGGTAGGCCCGGTACGTCTTCGGACTACAGGTAGATCTCGGCCAGGCGGGGGTATCGGGCGTGCACCGCGTCGTCGTCTTCGTGGTCGAAGTCGTCGCCGAGTAACGGTCCGTTGAACGTGTCCGCGGGCAGCTCGGCCCGGGCCGCGTCGACGGCGGCGTAGAAGTCGGCGTCCTCGTCGAACGCCGCGCGCCCGACGCTGAGCATGCTCTCGCACAGCAGGAAGTCGTCGTCCGGGTCGATGCCCAGTTCGGCGAGCGTGTCCGGCTCCCGCAGGGCGCGCTCCCAGATGCTGCGGCCCTGCGTGACGAGCCAGCCGCGGAAGTAGTCGAAGGCATCGTCGGAGCAGCCACCTCTCATGAGGTAGGCGGCGCCCCATAGGTTCCAGTCGTAGGACTCCGCACCGAGCGCGGCGTAGCGCAGGTCGAACGCGACGGCCGCCCCGCGGCCGAGCTCGGCGAGGCGTTGCCCGACATTCTCGGCCGCCTGCTTGGCACCCTCGGCGGTTCGGGTGTCATCGATGCCCTCACGGGCGCGCTCGACGATTGCCCAGAACTCGTCCTGATCCATGATCGCCATGCCGCGATCCTGCCATGCCGCCGTGGCCCACCGGGTGCGGACACGGCAGACGTCTCGTGATCGGATGTGCGCTCATCGGCCATGTCAGGCCACCAGCGGCGGATGCGCTGGTCACCCATGTGACGAACTCAAGCTGGCCTTCACGCGCCAGACGCGGCAGAAGACTGCTCTCGGCCGTGGCGTGGACATTTCGGTGGCACAGGATGGCTACAGCGCGATCGGCCGGTACTTCAGGATCTCGTCGACGATCGCCTCCGGTGCAGCGTCGTCTCCCAGGTGTGGCGGTGGGTGATGGATGACGTCAGACGGCGCTGGATGCACAACGTTGACCTCCAAGAGATAGAGGTAGTACTCGTGTTCACGATCTGACTCCAGCACCCGCCGCACGATCTCGGTCAGCTCTTCGCGAGTGATGTCAATGAGCTTGGGCCATGCCGGCCAAGTCGCCATCCGAGCGAAGTCCTGCGTGGAGATCGACCCGTGGTAGCTGAGGAAGTCGTAGAGCTCGAGCGTGCTGCCCGTGCGCGCATTGAAGGCGGCGATCGCTGCTTCGGTCGGTTCGCCGCACCAGTGCAGGTCCTCGATCTGTTCGATCGCGGCACAGAGCTCGGTCAGCAGCTCTGGCGGGACCTCCGGCTCGCGCAGCTCGGGTCTCAGTTCCACGCGATCATCTTCCACCCCGGTGGGCACTGTATGGCGGGCGGCTATTCACGACCCGCGCTGCGGATCGGAGCACGATCAGCGGCTATGAGCGTGCACCAGATCATGCGAGCGTAGCGACTGTATGATCATGGCGGTATCGGTCCTGTGGCGGGGTTGGAGCGATGGCATGGGCTACTTCGGTGCGTTTCTGTTCGATGGACAGTTTTGGACGGAGGTAGAGGCTGACAACAGCGTCCAGCCGGATGTCGAGTTCTGGCTCCACGTGGACATCCACGACAGCGACATCGCCACGATCACCTATCACCCGACCGGGCCGGGCAGTGGCGTGGCCTTCCTCGGCTTCACGCCCCGCACCTACTTCGAGGATCCGAACGCGTCGCTTCCGACAGATACGCACCGGGAAGCTGCGGGTCTGGCGACCTGGTGGGCTGATCGGCAGGGCGGTGTGGCGGACGTGGACCGTGACGCCATGACGGGCCGCCTGCTGCCGTACCTTGCCGGAGACGACATCGAACCCGACGAGGACGACGACGAGGAAGACCTCGATGATGCGGAGGTGTTCGTCGAGGTCAAGACGGACCGTTTACTCGCCCTGCTCGACCTGCCGCCGATACGCCCGCTTCGCTGAACGGGCCGACGACAGGCTGGAAGCGGCGATCACGGGCCGGCTCGACGCGACCTGCCAGATCCGGATGTGCCGGCGCCGGGCCGGCGAGGCGACTCGTAGGATCCAGGACGTGTCCGATCTTGCTTCGCGGTTTGCCCAGCTCGCTGGCGAATACGGCGCCCGCAAGCGGGCGGCGACCGCGCTCGTCGAGCGCTGGGACTGGTACAGCTGGCCGGGCCTGGATCTGCGTCCGTTGCACTTCGAACGGGACCTGCTCAGGCCTGGCCGCAGGCTGGATACGCCACCGCCGGCGGACCGGGATGTCCTGCGGATCGGTTTCGACGCCGAGGGCCGAGCGGTGGTGACCGAGGAGTACTGCGGCTTCCTGCGCGGCCGCCTGTACTACGAGACGTTCGTCCGCCACGGCAGCGACGTGGTGGAGGTGGCGCATTTCGACACGGACGGGCCCATCTACCTACACGAGTACCGTTTCGTGGGTGGGCTGATGCGCTCGGCTGACACCGTCGCGCGGCGCGGCTCGGGGCGAGAGTCGTATACGTACACCCATGGGCGGATCAGCCGTGTCGAGATCGAGCACGACGGTCGGCCACGTTCAACGCTGATGGCCGAACACGACGACGACGGCCTGGTCCGCCTCGTCGAGGTCATGGGCCACTGGTCCGAAGTGTGCTACGAGCGGCCGCCGGCCGGGTTCGACCTCGACGTGGCATGCCGGGCAATCGAGGACGCCCTGGTCGCGTTGATCCCGGACGCCGTGGCGCGCCTGACGGTCGACGGCCCCGCTGCCTGCGTCGCGCTGAGCTATCACCAATCGCGCGCGCTGTCCGTCGAGGTCCACGCGTGCACCGCGGACGAGCGCGCCGCCCTGGCGGCGATCGACCCGCATGCCGCATGGTCGCCAGCCGACTTCGAGACCGGTGCCGGCCTCGACCTTGCCGAGGCGGGACCGGTGCGGCTGGTGTGGCAGGAGCTCGCCCTGCTCGATGCGGCCGACCCCGGCGCCGGATCCGAGATCGGGCGTCGACTGTTGTGTTCGGCGGCCGCTCGGCTCAACCTCCGCGACTGGTCGGACACGCTGCCAGTCACCGACGACTTCGTGGTGTACGCGGTCGACCTTGAACTGGTCGACCTAGAACGGAACCTGACCGACTGCCTGCCGCCCGACCGGCTCGCCTCCCTACGCGCGCTCGGCCCGTTGTGACCGACCCCGGCCCGACCTGCGCATCCGCACATCGGCAGATCCGGTAGCCGCCTGAGACCTGGTCGCCGTTACTTAACGTAACTGCTGCCGGTTGCCCGGAAGACTAAGCTCCGACCTGCCGTTCTGATCGGCGCCCGCCGCTGCGGGGTGGGTCCGAAAGTCGCAGATATTGATCAAGGGAGACTGGCCCATCTGGGCATGGAAGTCGCACACAACTGGGCCCCGTTCTCGGCTCTGGTGCGAACTGTGATGGACGTCGGACGATGAAACGTTGCCCGGGTGCGCGATGCTGTCGGACTACTACTCCCTCATCTGAATGGCATCGTGATCGACGAGGTCGTAGATGCCGAGTCCGGGTTGGTCATCGTGGCTCGGGTCCGCGGCAGTGAGGCCGGTTGTCAGGCGTGTGCGGTGCCGTCGTCTCGGGTGCATTCGCGGTATCGCCGGACGTTGGCGGACGCTCCGGTCGCCGGCCGACCTTTCCGGATCTTGTTGTGGGTGCGCCGATTCTTCTGCGGCAACACGGATTGCCGGGCGAAGACGTTCACCACGCAGGTCGATGGGATGACACGCCGGTGGTCGCGGGTCAGTGAAGGGCTGCGGCAGATGCTCACCACGGTCGGGCTCGCGCTGGCCGGCCGAGCCGGCGCTCGGCTTGCCGCAGCGCTGGGCATGCCGGCCAGTCGTCACCGCCTGATCCGACTGGTGCGGGCACTGCCAGATCCACCGGTCGGTGTGGTCGCGGTGCTCGGGGTTGATGACTTCGCGATCAGGCGTGGCCACCACTACGGCACCGTGCACAAGTCCTGCCTCAACGAGCCTACCGAGCCCTGCGAACCTTCTGCTGAGGAAGCCGGACCCGGCCCGACGAACGAGCCTACCGGGGTGATGGCCGAACGCCGCCGTGCCCACCACGCCCTCGTCCACAAGCTGCTGGCACAAGGCGCCGGGTTCCGGCAGATCGCCCGGCATCTGGGCTGGAGCCACCACACGGTGTCGCGATATGCCAATGCCGAGACGTGGCAGGACATGATGGTCGGCCAGAAGATCCGGCCGAGCCTGGTCGACCCGTTCAAGTCCTATCTGACCCAGCGCATCAACGAGGGGTGCCTCAAGGCCACCACACTGCACCGCGAAATCCGTGCCCAGGGCTTTGTCGGCAGCTACGCGATCGTCCGCAAATTCGTCGAGCAGTACCGCAGCAAACCCGACCTGACACCGGTACGCCGCCCACCCTCGGTCACCGGTGTCCGGAACTGCGTGCGGGCGCCGAGCTGGTGCGTTCGTTCGCCGAAATGCTCACTCGCCTGCGCGGTCAGCGGCTCGGTGCCTGGATCGCCGCGGCCGAAGAGGCGGCGTTGCCCGGCATCACAAAGTTCGCCAAGGGTCTGACCGCAGACCTGGACGCCGTCACTGCCGGCCTCAGCCTGCCTTTCAGCTCCGGGCCGGTCGAGGGCAACGTCAACCGCATCAAGATGATCAAGCGGCAGATGTACGGCCGGGCTGGCTTGACCTGCTCCGCAAGCGTGTACTGCTGTCCACCTGAGCCACTGACGTCGCTTCGCCCACGAACGTGCGGGAAAGACGCGTCACCTGTGGCCGCGGCCCCCTTCGGCTATCGTGCTCCGATGATCCTTCCTGGTTACGCGGACACGTTCCCGGACGAGGTGGACGTCGCGGCGCTCGCCGTCGACGGGTGGCACCTCGCCGAGCGGCCCGGCTTCTGGGCGGCGCACTGGCGGGAGCAGTTCATCGAGATCGCCGGTTTGGAGGGGCATCAGCGCGGACCTGGGCTGTCCTGGCCGGAGCTGGTCGCCGTCGCCGGCCGGCAGCCCGACCGGGTCCGGCGAGCGCAGACCTTGCTGCTGCTCGCGCCGGCGTTCGGTGACGAGGCGGCCGACACGCCGGACGCGGTGTCGGTGCTCTCGGATGCGATGCGGACGCTGGGAGCCACGGGCGACACCGCGAAGCTGGCCACGCTGGCCGTCTCCGACGAGGTTGTGTTCTGGGGACACGTGCCGTGGGTAGCAGGCGTGCCCGACATGGACTACGCACCGCGCAACCCGGCCAGCCCGTTCGCGCTCTCAGTGGCCGAGCGGCAGTTGGTTACAGAGTTGCTGGCGTCCTGAGCACTCGGCCTCAAACGGTGCGGCGAGCAGACCTCACCCGACATTCCTCAAGCCCACTTGACCGTCCAGGCTTCACGGAAAGCGCGTCAGAACCCCGTTCTCACGGATGGAGCCACCGGAGGGATCGAACAGGTCCTCCGGCAACTGGAAGAGCAGCAACGTCGAATCGGCGATGTGCAGAAGAGCCTGGCTGCCGTCCAGGTGACCGGGCACAGCGCGGACCGTTTGGTGAGCGTCACCCTGGACCACGCCATGAAGGTGGCCGGCATCGAGATCGACAGCCAGGCGATGCGGATGACCAGCTACCGGCTGGCCGAGTCGCTTCAGGAAGCGCTCAACGCCGGTACGCCGAGTGGGAGCAGTACGTTGCCGAGCTGACGGGCGACATCGTCGGTGATGAGGCGCTGGTTCGCGACGCGGCCGCCGGGTCGATCACGCCACAGGACCGGTTCAACGGTTCGGCGTCGACCTGGATTCGGTCTTCAACACGCGACGCAGGGGCGTAGCGTGGCGGAGAAGAAGGTCGACATCGACGCGATTCGTGGCGTGCCCAAGAAGTTCGAGGCCGCCGACGGTCCGGCCGCCTACCTGCGCAACGCGGCGCAGAAGCTGGAGGACACAAAGGTCGGTGCCGTCACCTGCTGCGAGGAGGCAGAAACCCGGCAGGAAACCGGCGAACCAGAGGTACAGATCCGCAAACGACTCGCTGCCCCCCGACCGTGCCCCCCGACCAGACCGCGGTCCGTCAACGCACTTTGAGGAGGAGTTCGGTGAGTTCGATGGGCATGGTGATCATGCAGTCGTGGCCGGTCGGCAGCTCCCACACCTCGTCCTGCGGGGGAACGGGGCGCCGGGGTGGAGCGTCGGTGGTGCAGTGGATGTGGGTGCGTGGGATCGTGTGTGCGGCCGGGTTGTCGAAGGCGACCGGCTGTTGCAGACAGCGGACCGGTTGGTCGGACAGCATCGTGTCCAGCCAGGCGAGGTCGGCCGGCTCCGTGACGCCGAAGGAGCGGGACATCGGTGGCAGGCGCCATGGGGTGTCGGTCTGTGCCGCCCGGTCGATGAGGTGTTGGGTGGCCGGCATCACGTCGACGGCGCTTTCGCCGTCGTGGGGAACCATGGCATCGAGGAAGACGAGGTGGGCGATCTTGTCTGGCGTGCGGTTCGCTGTTCCGGTGATGACCATGCCGGCGTAGCTGTGGCCGACGAGGATGACGTCGTCCTGGTCGTCGAGCAGGCGCACGACGTCGTCGATGTGTGTGTCGAGGCCGACCTCGGGGCTGAGGAGGTGGATGCGGTCGCCGTAGCCGGTCAGGGTCGGTGCGAGAACCCGGTGGCCGGCGTCGCTCAGCAGCGGCACGACGCGGTCCCAGGCCGCCCCGCTGTGCCACGCGCCATGGATGAGGACGTAAGTGGACATGCCTATCCTTCGTGTGAGGGTGTTCGCTGGAAGCTCCCTCATGTTCTGACGGATGCCACGCACCCGGCAATCAGGCACATTCCGGTGCCTCGGTTCTCTGGAGGTAACCATGCGCAGCGGATGCCGATCGCTGATTGAGGACAAGTGGTCACTGCTCGTCATCTCGATGCTGGACGCGGGGCCGAAGCGGTTCAGTGAGCTCAAGCGCGGCCTGGACGGCATCAGTCAGCGGATGTTGACCGTCACCCTGCGGAATCTTGAACGCGACGGCATCCTCGTCCGTACCGTGCTCGAGGTCATGCCCCCGCACGTCGAGTACCAGCTCACCGAGATGGGCGTCACTCTCCACGAATCGGTCAAGCCGATGATTGCCTGGGGCAGCGAGAACGTGGCCCGAGTGGAGCGATCCCGTGCGGCCTACGACACCCGGACCGTCGTGGAATGACGCCGTGGCCGGCGGTTCCCCCGACGACGCTACGGGTACACCGGGAGTGTGGGAACGGCGGCGAGCAGTTCGCGGGTGTAAGGCTCGACGGGGCGGTCGAAAACGTCGTCGGCCGGGCCGCGTTCCACCACAGTGCCGTCCTTCATCACCAGCACCTCGTCGCTGAGCTGCCGGATCACGGCCAGGTCGTGCGAGATGAACAGGATCGCCAGGCCGCGCTGCGCTTGCAGGTCCGCCAGCAGCGCGAGGATCTGAGCCTGGATGGAGACGTCCAGGGCGGACACCGGCTCGTCGCAGACCAGCAGCTCGGGGCCGGTGGCCAGGGCCCGGGCGATCGCGACGCGCTGGCGCTGCCCCCCGGACATCTCGGCGGGGCTGCGGGCGGCCAGTGACGCGGGCAGGCCGACGGCCTCCAGCAGCTCGCCGACGCGCCGGCGCCGGGCGGTCCGGTCGCGCTCGGACCGCAGCGCTTCGGCGATGACCCGGCCGGCGGTGAAGCGGGGGTCGAACGCGCCGAGCGGGTCCTGCTGGATGAGCTGGATTCGGCCGCGCTGCGGGCGGCGGAGCCGCTCCGGCAGCGAGCTCCACTGGGCACCGGCGAAGCGGACGTCGCCCTCGTCAGGGCGCAGCAGGCCGAGGGCGATGCGGGCCACGGTGCTCTTGCCGGAGCCGGACTCGCCGACGACGCCGAGCGTTCGCCCGGCGGTGACGGTGAACGAGACGTCGCGCACGGCGGCGTGGTCGGTGCCGTCGGGGCGGCGGTACCGTTTGCTGACCGCCCGCACCTCCAGCAGGGCCGGACCGGCTTCCGCGCCCGGGGTGCGGTGGGGCCGGCCGGTGGGGACCGCGGCGAGGAGCTGGCGCGTGTACGGGTGGCGAGCTGCCCCGAGCACCGCTGCCGGCGGTCCCGACTCCACGACGACGCCCTCGCGCATCACCAGGATGTGGTCGGCCATCCGGGCCACCACGGCCAGGTCGTGGCTGATCATGAGCAGCGCGGTGCCCCTGGCCTTCAGGCCCTCCAGCTCGAGGAGCACTTGGGCCTGCACGGTGACGTCGAGGGCCGTGGTCGGTTCGTCGATGACGAGGACCGGCGGGCCGGCGATGGTGGCCGAGGCGATCAGGGCCCGCTGGCGCAGACCGCCGGAGAGCTGGTGGGGGTACTGCTGCGCCCGCACGGCCGCCTCTGGCACCCCGGCGCCGGCGAGTGCCTCGACCACCCGGGCAGGCCGCAGCGCACGCGGGACCAGCCGGTGCCGGCGCAGCGGCTCCCCGACGTCGCGGCGGACCCGGTGCAGCGGGTTGAGCGAGCCGAGCGCGTCCTGCGGGACGAGCCCGATGTCGCGGCCGCGCAGGTGTCGCCACTGGGCTTCGGTCAGCGTGGTCAGGTCCCGGCCGGAGAGCCGCAGCGCGGCGGCGGTGACGGTGGCGGCCGGGCCGGCCAGGCCGAGCAGGGCACGGGCGGTGGCGCTCTTGCCGGACCCGGACTCGCCGACGACGGCCAGGAACTGTCCCTTGTGGAGGGTGAAGGAGATGCCCCGGACCGCTTCGACGGAACCGCGAGCAGTGCGGAACGTGACGCGCAGGTCGTCGGCGGCCAGGACCGGGTCGGGGCTCATCGCGGTACCGCCGCGGAATTGCGGCGCAGGTCGGCGATCCAGCGCTCGTCCCGCCGCGACCGGCGCCGGTGCTTGCGGTCCGCCAGGATGTCGGCGGCCCGGGCGGGGTCCCCGCTGCGGGCCAGCGCGTCGCACAGCGTGTCCACGACGATGTCCTGCTGCAGGCGGCTCCCGCCGACCAGCGCCATCGCCGCCACCACGCCGCCGAGGTGCTGCGCGGCCACGTCGTAGCGGCCGTCGGCGTGCGCGGTGATGCCGTCGAGGACGGCGAGGACGACGTCGCGGTTGGGCCGGGTGGTCTCGGCGGCCCAGGCGGCGCGGAGGGTGACGAGGCCTCCCCGGTCGGCGGCGGCCAGGGCGAGGGCGGCGTGCACGTCGAACAGCGCGCCGCGCGCGGCCGCGAGCTGGGCGCGGGCAAGCTCGGCGACCGGGTGCCACGGCAGGCCGGTGTGGCCGTCGATCCGCAGCCGCCACAGCACGGCGGCGGCGTCGACGAGCGTGGTGCGGCGGGTGGAGACGCGGGGGTCGATGGCGTCGTGGTAGCGCCGCAGGCCGAGCTCGGCGTCGTCGTTCTCCAGCGCCACGAGCGCGTGATGCCAGCGCAGGTGCGTCTGCAGCGGCGAACGTGGATGCCGGGTGTCGAACCAGCCGTCGAGGAACGACTCCACGGTGGCGATGCGCCCGGTCTCGTGCAGGACGTGGACGTACCCGTGGCAGGCGGCGCGGTTGTCCGGCCGGCCCAGCAGCGAGCGCTCGGCCGCCGCCTCGGCCTCCGCGAACTGCCAGGCCTCCTCCAGCTCCAGCGCACAGATCCCGGCCAGCGCCCAGTCGTCCGGGAACGCGGCCGCCGACGGCGCAGCCAGCGCGAGCACGCCGTCGCGGCCGGTGCCCGCGGCGATGCGCCGGCCGCTGAGCAGCCCGGCGGCGAACCCGAGCACCAGCAGGTCGCCGGGGTGCGCCTCCAGATGCTCGGCGTAGGCGGCCAGGTTGGCGGGCGGCGCGGTGACGAGGTCGATCTGGCGGGCCTCGCGCGGGCCCAGCTGGTCGGGACGCTCGCGGCGCAGCCGGATGGCGGCGGTGAGCGCCTCCCGGGCCTCGGCGTCGCGGCCGGCCGAGGCCAGGCTCAGCCCGAGCCCGAGGTGCGCGACGGCGAGTCCGGGGTCGAGCGCGATCGCCTGGGCGAAGCCCTCGACGGCGGTGTCGTCGAGGGCCAGGTACGCGTCGACGGCGTCGAAGTAGGCCGCGGCGGCCTTCGCGTCCACTGTGGACACGCGCTGCCCGTAGCGGTCGGTCTGCACGGGGGTACCTCCAGGTTCGTTCACGGCCGGATCGAGCCGACGCCGAAGCGGTTGCGCAGATCGCGGCCGAGGATGGTGACGGCGACCGCGGTGACGGTGATGAGCAGACCCGGGAAGACCCCGGCCCACCAGGCGACGGCGAGCGTCGAGCGGCCCTCGGCGAGCATCGCGCCCCACTCCGGGGTCGGTGGCTGGGTGCCGAGGCCGAGGAAGCTCAGCCCGGAGGCGAAGATGACGGCCACGCCCAGGCCGAGGGTGGCGGTCACCAGCAGCGGGCCTGCCGCGTTGGGCAGGATGTGCCGCCACAGCGACGTCCACGGGCCGACGCCGAGTCCGGTGGCCGCCTCGACGTAGCCGGCGGTCCGGACCACGAGCAGCCGGGATCGGAGCAGGCGGGCGTAGCCGGGCATGTCGGCCAGGCCGATCGCCAGGAGCAGGCTCAGCTCGCCGCGGCCGACGATGGTGACGACGACGAGGGCCAGCAGCAGCGCCGGGAACGACAGCAGCACGTCGAGGACGCGGCTGATGACGCTGTCGGCGAACCGGCCGCCGAGTGCGGCCAGGACGCTGACCGGCACGGCCACGAGCAGCGCGACGAGGGTCGCACCGGCGGCGATCCGCAGCGAGTGCCGGGCGCCGTAGACGGCCCGGGCGAACAGGTCCCGGCCGAGCTGGTCGGTGCCGAACCAGTGCCCGGCGCCGGGCGGCCGGAACGAGGCCAGGGGATCGGTCGCGTTCGGATCGTGGCCGGTGAACAGCTGCGGCCACAGCGCGGCGGCCACGGCGGCCAGCACGAGCACTGCCGCCGCGGCGACGGTGAGCCTACGTCCCATCGCGACGCACCCTCGGGTCGATGACGAGGTAGGAGACCTCGACGAGCAGGTTGACGACCACGAACACGGCGGCCGCCAGCATGACGACGCCGGTGACCATCGGCAGGTCCTTGTTCGTCACCGCGGTCAGCGCGACCTGCCCGAGCCCGGGTCGGCCGAACACCTGCTCGATGAGGACCGACCCGCCGAGGAGGCTGCCGATGAACCAGCCGGTGAGCGTCGTGGCCGGGACCAGGCAGTGCCGCAGCGCGTGGCCGGTCCGTGCGGCCAGCGCGCCGGCCCCGCGGGCCCTGGCCGCGGTCACGAACGGCTGGGCGAGGGCGGTGTCCATCTCCTCGCGCAGCACCTGGGCGAGGGTGCCGGCGATCGGCAGGGCGACCGCGACGGCCGGCAGCACGAGACTGCGCCAGGTGCCGGCCTCGATGACCGGGAACAGGTGCCAGCGCAGCGACAGGAACGTGATGAGCAGGATGCCCAGCCAGTACTGCGGCAGCGACACGGCGACCATCTCCAGCCCGGAGAACACCGCCCGGGCGACCCGGCTGCGCTCCGGGACCAGCACCGCCGCGCCCACCGCCAGCAGGACCGCGAGCAGCAGCGCCGCCCCCGCGAGCTCGGCGGTGGGCAGCACCTGCTCGGCAAGGGCGCCCCACACCGGCCGCTGCAGCTGGTAGGAGGTGCCGAGATCGCCGCGGACCAGCTCGCCCAGCAGCCGCAGGTACTGCACCGCCACCGGGTCGTCCAGCCCGTACCCGGCGCGCACCTGAGCCTTGAGCTCCGGCGACACCAGCGCCTGGTTGCCCATGATGATGTCGACCGGGTCGCCCGGGATCAGGTGCAGCATCGCGAAGCACAGCGTGGCGGCGCCCCACAGCTGCACGACCGCGATCGCCGCCCGGCGGGCGAGGTGGCCGCCGTCAGGCCGGGTGCGCACGGCGCCGCACCGACCGCTCGCCCGCCTCGACCGCGGTCGTCAGCACGTTCTCCCGGGGCGGCAGCGGGCAGTTGTACCAGTCCGAGAACGCGCACGGCGGCAGGTACGCGCGGTTGAAGTCCACCACGTACCCCTCCGGTGCCGCCCGGGCCTCGACGAAGCGACCGGGCCGGTACGTGCTCACGCCGGTCGTCGCGTCGGCGAACACGAACCACAGGCCGCCGTGGCCCTCGAACGCCCGCACCCGGTGCTCGGTGCCGTCGACGGCGAACGCCAGTTCACCCGGCACGACGTGCGCGCGCCGGACGTCGTCGCGCTGGTAGGGGATCGGGGTGGCCTCGGGCACGGCGAACGGCTCGAACGTCGCCGGGACCTGGAAGCGCTCGTCGTACGGGTACCGGTCGATGCCGGCGAAACCCGTCCGGCCGGGCGCGGCGTGTTCGTACGTGCGCACCACCGGCCCGTCCTCCCGCACGAACGTCCGGATCGTCACGCCGGGCGCCTCGAGGTCGCCCTCGACGAAGGCGGTACCGGTCACCGGCACGCCGTCCTTGGTCAGCGGCGCGCCCGGCTCGACGGTGACGGCGAGCCGGCCGTCCTGGACCCTCCAGGTGCCGGGCACGCCGTCGACGACGAGCGGCTCGTCGACCGGGTACGTGCCGGTCAGGGCGGTGTGGCCGGCCGGGCCGGCCACCTCCTCGGCGCGCGCGGCCAGCCAGGCCTCGAAGTCGTCGTCGCTCACTTGGTCCGCCACACGGTGTAGAAGGAGTCCGGGTACCCGGAGACGGTGAACTGCACGCCCTGCACGGCGTTGGAGGCGCCGAGGAGGTACTGCGGGACGTAGATCGGCACCGCCGCGGCGTTGTCGACGACCCACTTCTGCAGCGGCTTGTAGGCCGCCGGCCGGTCCTCCTGCCGCAGCGCCGTGGTGCCCTGGCTGAGCCACTGGTCGACCTGCGGGTCCGTGACGTTGGCGTAGTTGGCACCACCGCTGGTCGCCGCGAACTTCGACGACCACACGTTGTAGAGCATGTCCGGGTCGGCCCGCTGGTTGCTCTGGTCGGTGATGTCGTAGTCGCCGGCCTTCGTCCGGGCCGAGAAGGTGCCGGCGTCGAGGCCCTGCACGGTCACCTCGAAGCCGAGCTTCTTGGCGTTGTCGGCGACGGCCTGGGCGACGACGTCGCGCTGCTCGCGCATGACGGTGCTGTTCTGGACCCAGACGGTGCTCAGGCGCTTGCCGTCCTTGATGCGGTACCCCTGCGCGTCCTTCTGGTTCCAGCCGGCCTCGTCGAGCAGCCGGTTGGCCAGCGTCAGGTCCTGTGGCCAGCTGTTCTCCAGCGTGCTGTCGTACGAGTTCGGCGTGCTCGGCGTGAGCGGGCTCCAGGCGCGCGGGAAGCGGCCCGCGTAGACCGACTTGACGATGTTCTCGATGTCGATGCCACGCTGGAACGCCTGGCGCACCTTGACGTCGTCGAACGGTGCCCGCTTGGTGTTGAGGTACGCGGTGAACGGCGTGCCGGCCGCGGCCGCGCTGAGCACCCGCACCCCGCCACCGGCCTCGAACGCGGCCGCGGTCACCGGCGGCACGTTCGCGGCGAGCTGGGCCTGGCCGCTGCTGACCGCGCCGACCCGGATGGCGTTCTCCGGCAGGAACCGGACCTCGACCTTGTCCAGGTACGCGGCGCCCTGGTGCGGCGAGCCCTCGGGCGGCCAGTTGTAGGCGTCGTACCGCGCGAAGGTGAGGCTCTGCCCCTTGGAGTACGCGGCCGTGGTGAACGGCCCGGTGCCCACGGCCGCTCCCGGCCCGCCGGCGCACAGGGCAGCCTGCCCCTTCGCGAGAGCCGCCGGAGACTGGATGCCGAGCACGGAGAACGACACCAGCTGCAGGAACGGGGCGAATGGCGACTTGAGCTTGACCACCAGCGTGCTCGGGTCGGTCGCGGTCGCCGAGGCGAACGGCAGCGAGCCGGCCAGCGGCGCCTTGGTCGCAGGGTCGGTGAAGTGGTCGAAGGTCGCCTTGGCGGCGGTCGCGTCGAACTTCGTGCCGTCGTGGAACGTCACGCCGTCGCGCAGGTGGAAGGTGTACGTCGTGCCGTCGGCCGAGACGTCCCAGGAGCTGGCCAGCCAGGGGTGGAAGGCACCCTTCGCGTCCTGCTGGATCAGCGAGTCGTACACGTTGCGCTGCAGGATCTGGGTGGCGATCTGGCTCGGTGCCGCCGGGTCGAGGCAGGTGGGTTCGACGTCGGTGGCGAATACGACCGTGCCGCCGCGCACGGGGGCGCCGGACGCCGCGCCGTCGCCGGGCGAGCCGGTGCTGCTGCATGCGGCCAGCAGCGTCGCCGACGCCACCGCCACGACCAGCCTGCGGAACATGTTAACTCCATTATTCAGACTTGTTTGCTAGGAAATTAGCGCGAGCGTATACACGCGTCGACGCTCGGGCAAGAGGCTTTGACCTGTGACGTTTCTTGCTCGGCCGGACTACGACCCGGCGGCGAGCCGCGCCAGGCGGGCCTCGCGGGACCGGTCCAGGTGGGCGGCCAGGGTGCGCCGCGCCGCTTCGGCGTCACCGGCCTCGATCGCGTCGACCACCCGCCGGTGCTCGGCCGCGGCTTCATCCCGGTCGGTCAGCGTCGGCTCCGCGTCGTCGTACACGGCCAGCAGCGTGTCGAGCCGCTCCAGCAGCTCGATGATCGTGGCGTTGCCCGCCGCGGCGCGCAGCGCCCTGTGCCAGGCCGCGTGCGACTCGCGCAGCTGCGCCGGATCGCCGGCCGTGGCGGCCTCGCCGGTCAGGTGGCGCAGCCGGGCCAGATCGAACGCCGAGCGTCGCCCGGCCGCCGCGGCCGCGCACGTCGACTCGAGCGCGATACGGGCCTCGTAGATCTCCAGCAGCTCCTCCGGACTCCGCGTCCGCACCCGGTACCCACGCCGGTCCCGCTCCAGCAACGCGTCCCGCTCCAGCATCGCGAGCGCCTCACGTACCGGCGTCCGCGACACCCCGAGCCGTTCCGCGAGCACGGTTTCGAGCAGCACCGTGCCCGGCGCGATCCGACCGGCGACGATGTCGCCGCGCAGCCGCTCATACTGAGTCGAGGCCGAGTCGCGGTTCACCGGGTCTCCTTCGGGCAGCGGCCGCCATGAGTTCGCCGATTATCCCCACCCGCCGCAGTCACGCAACCGGCCCCAGGCGTTTCCCGGCCTGTCAGTCGGTCCTCGTCACCATGTGGCGACGCACGCTCATCAGCGGAGCGGTCACGTTCGCCCGCGCGACCCGTGCCACCGGCGACGACAGCCGGGCCGCGGATCAGTCAGGCACATTCACTCCGCGCGGTGTTGTCGATCACGGGCCCGCCGCCGCGAGCGGGCGCTAACAGCGGAAGCGCCAGATGTGCGGCGAGCGGGATTCCCGTCGCTACGACACAGAATCCCGCTCGCATGAGCGACGGAAAGCAACCACCGTCCTTGCGTCAGAGCCGGACTTCTTACAGCCCCTCGGGGCGCGCAGAACTGTTCCGACGCGGGGGTTCAGCTGCAGGTGGAGCCGTTGAGCTTGAAGCCGGTGGGGGCGCCGGCGTTGCCGGTGTGGTTGGCCTGGTAGCCGATGGTGGTGGAGCCGCCCGGGGCGAGGTTGCCGTTGTAGCTGACGTTGGTCGCGGTCACCGTGCCGCTGGTCGGGGAGTAGGTGGCGCTCCAGCCGCCGGTGATGGTCTGCCCGGCGGGCAGGTTGAAGACGAGGCTCCAGCCGTTGATGGCGGTCTTGCCGGTGTTGGTGATGGTGATGCTGTTGGTCAGGCCGGTGTTCCAGGCGTTGACCGCGTTGACGACCTGGCAGGTGCCGGTGCCGGTTGGGCTGCTCGTCGAGGGCGTGGGCGACGGGCTGCCGGGTGTCTTGGACGGCGACGGCGAGACGGGCGGGGTGGTGGGGGACGTGCCGCCGGCGGCGGTGATGATGGCGCTGATGATGCCCTGCTGGGTCACGGTGTTGGAGCTGCGGTTGAACAGGCCGAAGCCGTACTGGCCGTTGTATCCGTTGTCCCAGTAGGCGGTCGCCCCGCCGTACTTCTTCGCGGTGCTGACCAGTGCTTTGGCGAAGTTCGCGCGGTAGGTGTTGTTCGCCGGGTCGGCCGACGTCTTGTCGATCGAGCCGTACTCACCGACGAAGAACGGATAGCCCTTGGTGACGAAGGTGTCGCGCATCTTCTTCAGCATCTGGTCCATGTAGTCTTCCTGACCCCAGGTCGACTTCTTGGCCGGGTTGGTCGCGGCCGCACCCCACTGCGTGATGTTGCCGTCCTCCTGGCCCGCGAAGTCCCACGGGTCGTAGTAGTGCACGGAGATCATGAGCCGCTGCTCCCCGCTGGGGATGGAGGACGACCGGTAGGTGTCGGTGGGCAGCGAGAAGCCGTAGCTGCCGGTCGTGTACTCGATGTTGGTGTTCCAGCCCGGGATGAGCAGCCAGCGCGAGGCGTTGGTGCCGCCGGTCCGCCGGACGGTGTCGACGAAGATCTGGTTGTAGGCGACGATGTTCGAGTAGCACGGCTGGGTGGGGTTGCCGTACTGCCCGTCGAACTCCTCGTTCATCGACTCGAAGATCAGGTGGTCGTTGTAGCTCGCGAACTTCGTCGCGACCTGCTGCCAGACCTTCTGGTACTTGGCCTTGATCGTGGTCTGGTCCGACGCGTCGCAGACCAGCCAGGAGCCGGTCACGCTTTTGAAGCCGTCGCCGTGCATGTTGATCAGCACGTACAGGCCGGAGTTGTAGGCGTAGTTGACGACCTCCTGGATCCGGCTCAGCCAGGCCGCGTCGACGGTGTAGTTCGGGGCGGCCCCGATCTTGCCGAGGTACGAGATGGGGATGCGGATCGTCTTGAAGCCCGATGCCTTGACCCGGTCGATGAGGGCCTGGGTGATGACCGGGTTGCCCCAGGCCGTCTCGCTGGGAATGCCGTTGGCGCTGGCCTCCAGCTGGTTGCCGAGGTTCCACCCGGCGCCCATGTCGGCGACCAGTTGAGGACCGGTCAGCTGCACCGCGGCGTTGGCCACGGTTGACCTCGTCACGCCGTACACGGCTCCGGCGAGGACCAGGGTGGCGGCAACGACTGCGAGCCCGGCCCTCCTGACTGTCGAACTCATGAGTTTCCTCTCCTGTGGTTGCGAGCGCCGGATGCGGCGGCGTCTCCGGTCCGAACCTGGCGAGGAGTTTCGCCACAGGTGTGCGAGAGGTCAATCGAAGCGCTTCGACGAACATGTTCGTCGGACTGACGTAGGTCGCTGACCAGCAGGTTTGCCGCAGACGGCTGGAAAGCCGGCTCTGCATCTTTCGCAAACTGCCGGTGATCTTGACTTGCCGCGCCGCTGGATGCGGTAGGGGCCGTGGCGGGGGATCGTGCGGCGCGCCTGGGCGGGTGTACTCCCCGTGCCGGCGGGTAGAAGGCGCGTCGGGCTCGGCCGTGTGCGGCCCCTGGGGCATGTGGCGACGCTCACGATCGGAATACGTGACATGTCACGTGAGTTGACGAGGGCGGTAAGTCGTTCACGGGCGAAGGAGCAGAGACATGAACCGACTGCAGGGCAGGACGGCACTGGTGACGGGCGGCACCTCGGGGATCGGGCTGGCGGCCGCGCGGCGCTTCGCCGACGAGGGCGCGCACGTCTTCGTGACCGGACGCAGGAAGGAGGCCGTCGACGAAGCGGTCGCCCTGATCGGCTCGTCCGCCACCGGCGTCGCCGGCGACGTCGGCGACCCGCACGATCTGGACCGGCTCTTCGCGGCCGTCGAACAGCGCGGCGCCGGCCTCGATGTGCTGATGGCCAATGCCGGGGGCGGCTCCTTCGCCCCGCTGGAGGCGATCACCGCCGAGGACTACCGCGCGACGTTCGACCGCAACGTCGGCGGCACGCTCTTCACCGTGCAGAAGGCGTTGCCGTTGCTCAAGCCGGGTTCGTCGATCATCCTGACCGGTTCCACCGCCGCCTCCAACGGCACGGCGGCGTTCGGGCTCTACGCGGCGACGAAGGCGGCGATCCGGTCGTTCGGACGCACCTGGGCCGCCGAGCTTGCCGGCCGGAACATCCGGGTCAACACGCTGGTCCCGGGTCCGGTGCGGACACCGGGGCTCGCCGGGCTGGCCGGCGACCCCGCGGGCGTCGAGCCAATGTTTGCGTCGCTGGCCGCTGATGTACCGCTCGGCCGCCTGGGCGCGCCGGAGGAGATCGCGGCCGCCGCGGCGTTCCTGGCGTCCGACGACAGCAGCTTCATGACCGGCGCGGAGCTCTTCGTCGACGGCGGCGCGGAGCAGATCTGACATCCGTGACAGTTCACGTAACTGGCACGATGGTGGTATGACCGCCAGACGTCCGGCCCGAGGCTGGCTCGACCAGGACCAGCAGCGTGCCTGGCTCGCGTACATCCGCCTGCAGCTACGGCTCTCGTACGAGATCAACCGCCAGCTGCAGGCGGACCACGAGCTTTCGCTGTCCGACTACGATGTGCTCACCGCGTTGAGCGTCGCGCCGGCATCCTGCCTGGCCGTCAGTACGCTGGCGACGCAGCTCGGCTGGGAGCGCAGCCGGCTGTCGCACCATGCCAGGCGGATGGCCGCGCGGGGCCTGGTCAGCCTCGACCCCGCGCTCGCCGACCGGCGGGTGACCGAGGTGTCGCTCACCACCGCAGGCCGGCACGCCCTCGAGGCGGCCGCGCCGGGCCACGTCGACCTGGTCCACGGCCTGTTCTTCGACGGCCTGCCAGCGCACCTGCTCGCCCCGTTCAGTGAGGCGCTCGAGCACATCTACGACAACGTCCTGGACAGGGGGACGCTCCCGCGACCAGAGACTCGATCTTGACCTCGAGCGGTGTTGAGGTCCTACGGTCAGCCGGTCGGGTTCACGAGGATGCTCACGGAGGACATCATGATCCTGGTCACCGGTGCGACGGGCAACGTCGGGCGGCGGGTGGTGGCGCTCGCCCGGACCCCGGCGATCTGCGCGACGTCCTCGGCGACGACGCTGACCTGGGCCGCGACCGGGGTGAACGCCGACGGCGCGGGGAGGCCGGCGGCGCGGCGAGGGTCAGCAGGAGGCCGGTGGCGGCCGGCAGCAGTGCGCCGGGCGTCGCCGCGTGGTGGGCCTCATGAGCGGACCGTAGGCCCGGCCTCGGGCACCGCGCATGAGTATCCATTGCTCAGAGTGAATCCGTCCCTGCGGTTGCGCGGATCAATTCCGGCGGCGAGCATGAGGCGCGGCGACATTCTGGCACCGCACCGATGGTGTCGCACACCGCGCGTCGCCGCCGACACGCGTGGGAGCCACCGTGACTGCGACGACGCTTGCCACCACGGCGGTGCACTGGCCGCTCGTGGGCCGATCGACCGAGGTACAGCACCTGTCCGCGCTGCTCTGCACCACCGACGAGGCGGGCGTCCTGCTCATCGGCGAGGCCGGCGTCGGCAAGTCCCGGCTGGCGCAGGAGGTTGCGCAGCGGTGTACGGACGGTGGCATGCTGGTGTCGACCCTGTCCGGCTGGGAGGCGGCCGACGGGTTGCCGCTCGCCGCGGCCGCCCCGCTGCTGGACCGCATGGACGAGCTCGTCGACGACCACGTCACGTACGAGGAGCACGACCGCGCCTTCCACGACATCGTCATGCACGCCTCCGGCAACC
>NZ_JBFANF010000023.1:0-166136 GCF_040674675.1 Dactylosporangium sp. NPDC049742
CGCGGGGGGGTGGGCTTGCGCTCCGTCGGCTCCCGCCGCCCCCCTGTTGCCGTCCCCGACCTGTTTCGTCGTGCCCTGCGCCCCCCCACCCCCCCCCCCCCCGCTACTCGATCGTGAAGGCGGCGTCGTGACGCACAAGGTCAGGGGGCGTGGACGGAAGTCTGACGGGCGTCGTACATTGGAGGCATGCCGTACCGCTGGTGGCCGGCGACGCTGGCGGCGCTGGTCGGGATCACCGACGTCGAGGTGCTGCAGGCGCTGAACGCCGACCGGCGGCGGCCGCTGCCGGGCTTCGCGTTGGGGATTCCGGCGCTCAGCATCTGGGCGCGGACCGAGGCGGACCGGGCGCTGATCGTCGTGGTGAAGCAGGAAGGCCAGTTCAGCTGGGGGATTCTCGGAGCGCGGGACATGACCCCTGACGAGCTCGCCGAGTTCGAGAAGTGGGAGGCGAGCGCAGCATGAACACCGATCCGCTCAGCGAGCAGCAGATGGACGCCATGGTGGCGGCGGTCGCGGCAGGGGAGTTCACGTTCGACCGGGGGGCGCCGACGCCGGCGCTGCCACCGAAGCCGGACGCGGAGGTCATGGCCGTCTACTCGATGCGCCTGCCGTCGGACGTGGCGCAGCGCCTGGCCGCGGTGGCGAAGAGCAAGGGCGTGAAGCCGTCGACGTTGATGCGGCAGTACGTCGAATGGTGCCTGGCCACCGAGGTCAACGACCGGCCGATCTCGCTCACCGACGCACTGCGCGCCCTGACCCAGCTGCGCCCGGCCGCGTAAAGCGCCTGACCCAGCTGCGCCGGCCGCGTAAAGCGCCTGACCCAGCTGCGCCGGCCGCGTAAAGCGCCTGACCCAGCTGCGCCGGCCGCGTAAAGCGCCTGACCCAGCTGCGGCCGGCCGCGTAAACCCGCGGAACTCCGGCAGCCGCGGAGACCCCGCCGGCGGTACACCCGCCGGCAGCACACCCGGCAGCGATGGAGCCGGCCGCGGTACACCAGGCGGCGATGCACCCTGCGGCAGGAAACCCAGGCAGAGGGCCCGCGCCGGGAAACCCGGCAGCAGGCGAGCCGGCCGCCTGAAGACTGCAGAGACAGGCGGCCGGGACGCGGCGACGTCAGGTGCGGATCAGGGCCAGGAGCAGCACGATGCCCGCGCGCCCCAGGTAGATCGTGGACTTCATCGGCGAGGCGCTCGGGGTGCCCGCCATCCGGGGGCGCATCGCCACCGGGATCTGGGTGATCCGGTAGCCGGAGCGGGCGACCCGGACCAGGACCTCGATCGTGTCGCCCAGGTACTCCGCCGGGTACCAGTGGGCGAAGAACTCGATCAGCTTGCGGTTGCAGGCCCGGTGCCCCGACGTGGTATCGCTGAGCTTCGTGCGGGCCAGCCGGGACAGCACCGCCGAGAGCATCCGCATCGCCCACTTGCGCGGGCCGGTGACGCTGTAGCCGCCCTCGCCCGCGAACCGGGCGCCGATGACCAGGTCGTGCTCGTCGAGCGCGTCGACGAGCTTCGGGATGTACCGCGGGTCGTGCTGCCCGTCGGCGTCGACCTGGATGGCGACGTCGTAGCCGTGGTCGCGGGCATACCGGTAGCCGGTGCGCATCGCCCCGCCGACGCCCAGGTTGAACGGCAGCCGGGCCACGATCGCGCCGGCCGAGGCGGCCCGCACGGCGGTGTCGTCGGAGGAGCCGTCGTCGACGACGATGATGTCGACGCCGGGCAGCTCGCCGCGGACCTCGGCGACGACGTCGGCGATGGAGCCGGCCTCGTTCCAGGCCGGGACGATGATCAGGACCTTCTTACCGTTGATCATCAGAGGCCCCAGCGGGAAGGTCCGAGGACGGGGACAGGGGGGCCGGCACGGCGGACGAGTCGCGCGGGCGGCCGAGCTCGCTGCGCAGCAGGGCCAGGTCCTCGGCCAGGGTCCGGGTCTCCTCCTCCAGGCGGCTCACCTCCCAGCTGAGGTGCACCGTGACCATGAGCAGGAACACGATGCCGAGGAAGAGCACGAGGCTCACCCCGGACTTGATGCCGAGCGCCTCGGCCACGTTGTTGATGATCGGCGGGAAGAACGCCATCGGCAGGATCACGATGCTGACGGCCAGCCAGAGGATCGCGTACTTCTCCTGCAGCTGGCGCCGCCGCAGCAGCTCGACCATGAAGGCGAGGACCGCCAGGGCGGTCACGCCCGTGACGATGATGAGCTTCACGCCGCACCCCCACTGCCGGCGGCGCCCACGCCCGCCGCGAACGCGGGCTCGCGCAGCGCCTCGGCCAGCATGGTATGCCAGTCCCGCATCGGCGCCATCCCCGCGACGGCCCACCGGTCGTGGCCGAGGACGCTGTACGAGGGCCGCGCGGCCGGCGTCACGTAGGCCGCGCTGGTCGTCCGGCGGACCCGCGCGGGGTCGAGCCCGCACAGCTCGAACACCGCCTGCGCCAGCCCGTGCCACGTGGTCTGGCCCGACGCCGTGCCGTGGTAGATCCCGGCGGGGGCGGCGGAGTCGGCGAGCTCGACGAGCCGGACCGCCAGGTCCCGCGACCAGGTCGGCTGGCCGACCTGGTCGTCGACCACATCCAGGAAGTCGCGGGTGGCGGCGAGGCGCAGCATCGTCTTGACGAAGTTGCGGCCCTGCGCGCCGTAGAGCCAGGCGGTGCGGACCACGTACCCGGAGTCGGGCAGCGTGGTCAGCACGCTGGTCTCGCCGAAGAGCTTGCTGTGCCCGTAGGCGTTCAGCGGCTCGGTCGGCGCGTCCTCGGCGTACGGCGCCGTCCCGGCACCGTTGAACACGTAGTCGGTCGAGACGTGCACGAGCCGCGCACCGTAGGCGCGGCACGCCTGGGCGAGCACCGTCACGCCCGTGCCGTTGACGGCGAGCGCGGACTCGTAGGCGCTCTCCGCGCCGTCCACGTCGGTCCACGCCGCCGCGTTGAAGACCACGTCGTGGCCGTCGACCAGGGCGTGGACCGCGTGCGGGTCGGTGATGTCCAGGTCGGCGCGCTTCAACGCGGTCACCGCCCGGCCGTCCAGCGCCGCCAGGAGGTCCTGGCCGAGCATCCCGCCGGCGCCGGTGACCAGGTAACGGGTCACAGCGCCGCGCGCGTCTTCAGGGGCTCCCACCAGGAGCGGTTCTCCTTGTACCAGGCCACCGTCGCCGCGATGCCGTCCTCGAACGTGACGGCCGGCGTGTAGCCCAGCTCGTTGCTGATCTTCTCGTGGCTCAGCGAGTAGCGCCGGTCGTGGCCCTTGCGGTCCTCGACGGGACGCACCGCGGACCAGTCGCGGCCGGTCGCCTCGAGGAGCACCTCGGTCAGCTCCTTGTTGGTCAGTTCGCGGCCGCCGCCGATGTTGTACACCTCGCCGGCGCGGCCCTTCTCCAGCGCGAGCTGGATGCCGGCGCAGTGGTCGGAGACGTGCAGCCAGTCGCGGATGTTGCCGCCGTCACCGTACAGCGGGACCTGCCGGCCGTCGATGAGGTTGGTGACGAAAAGAGGGATGACCTTTTCGGGGAACTGGTAGTGGCCGTAGTTGTTGGAGCAGCGGGTGACCACGACCTCCATGCCATGGGTGCGGTGGTAGGCGAGCACCAGCAGGTCCGAGCCCGCCTTCGAGGCCGAGTACGGCGAGTTCGGCTGCAGCGGCCACTCCTCCGTCCACGAGCCCTCGTCGATCGACCCGTACACCTCGTCGGTCGAGACGTGCAGGAAGCGGCCGACACCCGCGCGGCGCGCCGCGTCGAGCAGGACCTGGGTGCCGATGACGTTGGTGGTCACGAACGGCCCGGCGCCGAGGATCGACCGGTCGACGTGCGACTCCGCGGCGAAGTGCACGACGGCGTCGTGGCCGGGCATGAGCTGCTCCACCAGGTCGGCGTCGCAGATGTCACCCTCGACAAAGTCGAACGAACCGGCCACGGATGCCAGATTGTCCCGATTGCCGGAATAGGTGAGCTTGTCGAGCACGGTCACGGCCGCGCCGGCATAGGCCGGGTAACCGCCTCCGAGGAGGGTGCGGACGTAGTGGGAGCCGATGAACCCGGCACCGCCGGTGACGAGGATTCTCACGGGATCGGGAGTCTAGTGCACCCACCTGGACGCTGAGTCGACCGAGGGTGTCGACTACCCGTAAGGTGGCCGGGTGCGTGGCATTATCCTCGCCGGTGGCACCGGCTCCCGCCTCTGGCCGCTGACAAAAGCGGTGTCGAAGCAGCTCATGCCAGTCTTCGACAAACCGATGATCTACTACCCGTTGACCACGTTGGTGATGGCCGGGGTCCGCGAGATCCTCGTCATCACCACCCCCGAAGACCAGGATCAGTTCCAGCGACTGCTCGGCGACGGCACCCAGTGGGGCCTCGAGATCAGTTACGCGGCGCAACCGCGCCCCGAGGGGCTCGCCCAGGCGTTCATCATCGGCGCCGACTTCATCGGCGACGACACCGTCGCGCTGGTGCTCGGCGACAACATCTTCCACGGCGCGCTGCTGGGCCAGCGCCTCGCCGACAACGCCGAGCTCAAGGGCGGGCGGGTGTTCGCCTACCCGGTGGCCAACCCGCAGGACTACGGCGTCGTGGAGTTCGACGCCGACGGCAAGGTGCTGTCGATCGAGGAGAAGCCAGCACGCCCGAAGTCGCGGTACGCGGTGCCTGGTCTGTACTTTTACGACAACCGGGTGGTGCAGATCGCCCGGGAGCTCAAGCCCAGTGACCGTGGCGAGCTGGAGATCACCGCGGTCAACGCCGCGTACCTCGAACGCGACGAATTGCACGTGGCAATCCTGGATCGCGGCACGGCGTGGCTGGATACGGGTACGTTCAACACGATGGTCCAGGCCGCCGAGTTCGTCCGGGTGATCGAGGAGCGGCAGGGCCTGAAAATCGGCTGCGTCGAAGAGGTCGTCTGGCGAGCGGGCTTCATCGACGACGCACAGCTGCGGGCATTGGCGGAGCCGTTGCGCAAGAGTGGCTACGGCGATTACCTGATCCATTTGCTGGATTGGGAAGCCTGACCGCCGCCCGCACAATGAGCCGACCGAGCCAGCCAACGACACTGCGACGGGTGGGGCCGCACACGTGAAGTTCCGTCAGCTTTCGATCGCCGGTGCCTGGGAGATCACCCCGGTGCTGCACGGCGATCCCCGCGGGTTGTTCCTGGAGTTCTACCGGTTCGAGCAGCTCAGTGCCGAGGTCGGCCACCCGTTGCGGCTGGCGCAGGGCAACGTGTCGGTCTCCGGGCGGGGGGTCGTGCGCGGTATCCACTTCGCCGACGTGCCGCCCGGGCAGGCCAAGTACGTCACCTGCACCAGGGGCGCCGTGCTGGACGTCGTCGTCGACATCCGGGTCGGATCCCCGACATTCGGCCGGTGGGAGGGCGTGCAGCTCGACGACGTCGACCGCCGCGCCCTCTACCTGAGCGAGGGTCTGGGGCACGGGTTCTGCGCGCTCACCGACGACGCGACGATCACCTACCTGTGCTCGGAGACCTACAACCCGACGGGGGAGCACGGCATCCACCCGCTCGACCCGGATCTCGGCATCGTCTGGCCCGTCGACGAGCCGCAGCTGTCCGCCAGGGACGCCGTGGCGCCGTCGTTCGCCGAGATGCGGGCCGAAGGACGGCTGCCGGACTTCGTCACCTGCGAGGCGTATACACAAAGTCTGCGGGTGCAATAGGGTCACAACGGCGTTCAGGCGGCTAGTGTTCCTACATGGACCGGCGAATTTTCGGCCTTGAGACCGAATACGGGGTCACGTGCACCTATCGGGGACAGCGCCGCCTGTCGCCTGACGAGGTCGCCCGCTATCTGTTCCGGCGTGTCGTGTCGTGGGGCCGTTCCAGCAACGTGTTCCTGCGCAACGGCGCGCGCCTCTACCTGGATGTCGGCTCCCACCCGGAATACGCGACGCCCGAGTGCGACTCGGTGCCCGACCTGGTCACCCACGACCGGGCCGGCGAGCGGATCCTCGAAGGCCTGCTGGTCGACGCCGAGCGCCGGCTGCACGACGAGGGGATCGCGGGCGAGATCTACCTGTTCAAGAACAACACCGACTCCGCCGGCAACTCGTATGGCTGCCACGAGAACTACCTGGTCAGCCGGCACGGCGAGTTCGGACGTCTCGCCGACATCCTGATCCCGTTCCTGGTCACCCGCCAGCTCATCTGCGGCGCCGGCAAGGTGCTGCAGACCCCGCGCGGCGCCGTGTACTGCCTGTCGCAGCGCGCCGAGCACATCTGGGAGGGCGTCTCCTCGGCGACCACCCGGTCCCGCCCGATCATCAACACCCGCGACGAGCCGCACGCCGACGCCGAGCGCTACCGGCGGCTGCACGTCATCGTCGGCGACTCGAACATGAACGAGGTCACCACGCTGCTCAAGGTCGGCACCGCCGACATCGTGCTGCGGATGATCGAGGCCGGCGTCGCCATGCGCGACCTCTCGCTGGAGAACCCGATCCGCGCCATCCGGGAGGTGTCCCACGACATCACCGGCCGCCGCCGGGTCCGCCTCGCCAGCGGCAAGGAGGTCAGCGCGCTGGAGATCCAGCAGGAGTACTTCGACAAGGCCACCGAGTTCCTCGACCGGCGCGGCGCCGACGCGCCGACCAAGCGGGTCATGGAGCTGTGGGGGCGGGTGCTCAACGCGGTCGAGACCGGCAACCTCAAGGGTGTCGAGCGCGAGATCGACTGGGTGACCAAGCTCGGCCTGATCGAGCGCTACCAGACCAAGCACGACCTGCCGCTGTCGCACCCGCGGGTCGCGCAGATGGACCTGGCGTACCACGACCTGCGTCGCGGACGGGGCCTCTACGGCCTGCTCGAGCGCCGCGGGAAGGTCGACCGCGTCTCCAGCGACCTGGACATCTTCGAGGCGAAGGAGACCCCGCCGCAGACCACGCGGGCCCGCCTGCGGGGTGAGTTCATCCGGCACGCGCAGGAGCGCCGCCGCGACTTCACCGTCGACTGGGTCCACCTGAAGCTCAACGACCAGGCGCAGCGCACCGTGCTGTGCAAGGACCCGTTCCGGGCCTACGACGAGCGCGTCGACCGACTGATCGCCAGTATGTGAACGTTGGGTTAGGCTGGCCGGCGCTATGGATGACAACCCCGCCGGTCAGCCCGCCCCTTCGGAGGACCCGAAGCCGAAGGCGAGCGACAACCCGGACAAGCCGCGGTCCAACCGTCACGGTCGCCGGCTGCAGCGCATCCGCGAGGAGATCGAGCGCAACCGGACCGACGGCCCGGCCATCCCGACCTGGGTCCTGGCGCTCATCCTGGTGCTCATCATCGCCGTCATGACCGCCCTGGTGGTGTATTCGTGAAGCGGCTGCTCGCGGCCGGGGCGATCTGCCTTCTGCTGGCCGGCTGCACGGACGACGGCGAGCGCCGCACGCCGCTGCCCGCCGTCCCGACCTCCGGCGGCGAGGCGTCCGCGCTGCCCCTGCCGTCGCCGTCGCTGCCGCCCGTGGTCGTCTCCGACGGCTGCCAGGGCCTGATCACCCCCGCCCAGGTGCAGAAGTCGACCGGGCTGTCCGTGCAGGCGAGCACCGGTGACGGCGCCGCCGCGGTCGCGCAGTACGGCCAGGCCGTGCAGAGCCTCGGCCTCAACGCCCAGGCCCGGATGTGCCCCTTCGGCAACGGCGGCGGCGACCAGGTCACGATCGTCGCGCTCACGTTCCCGGACGCGGCCCAGTCGCAGAAGCTCTGGACGACGATCAAGTCCCTCGAGGCCGTGGGCGGCGTCGGCGAGGCGGCGCTCAGCGACAAGTCCAAGACGCTGCTCGCCCGCCGCGGCAAGGCGATCGTCGCCGTCTACCTGGTGGTCGCCGCGGCCCCGGAGGGCAACCACCTGAGCCAGCTGCAGTCAGTCGCCAACGCCGCCCTCGCCAAGGCCTGACGGCAGGCTCTGGGCCGCCGCCCGTCCGGCCGCCGCCGCGGCGAGGAAGTAGGCGCGGTCCTCCTCGTACCGGCGACCCATCGTCGACAGCCGCACCGGCAGCGCCAGCAGGGCGGGCTCCAGGTCCTCGGCCACGGGCGTGACGATGCGGTGCGGCGGGCACAGCGGCCGCAGCTGCTCGTGTACGACCAGCGCGAGGTCGGCCTCCAGGTCCGCCGGCACGACGAGGTCGGCCGGCGCGAGCGCGACCCGCCCGAACGCGGTCAGGCTGTGGTGCGACACCCCGCGGTGCCGGGGCCGGGGGTCCGCGCCGGAGATGCGGGGCGCGGCGACCGGACGGCCGCCCAGCGCCGCGACCGCGTTGACGGCCTCGCCCGCGGCGACCCCGGAGAAGCCCCACGACGTGCCGGTGCCCAGGTTGCCGGGGCCCTGCGCGACGATGGCCAGGTCGGCGCCGAGCCCGTGGCGGGCGGCGAGCAGGCCGCTGTGCACGTTGGTCGACTCCAGGTCGCCGCCGAACGCCTGGCCGGTGGTGACCGTGCCGGCGAGCAGCGGGCGCAGGGCGTCGACGGTGCGGGAGAACCAGGCGGGCAGCGCGCCGCCGTCGGTCATCACGTACGCGACCTTCGCCTCGGGCCGGTCGGCGTGGACGCCGGCGAGGATGGCGGGGAGCGCGGAGTGCAGGTCCGCGACCACCACCGGCATTCCGGAGATGTCGGAACTGTTGACCAGTGCGCCGCGCAGCGGTGAGGCCTCCTCGTCGGCGGCCAGGACGACCGCCTGCAGCGGCGTGTAGCGCGCCTTGACCACGTGGCCGGGGGCGTCCACGTCGTCCGGCAGCCGGTCCGGGATCGCGACGATCAGGGCGTACCCGCCGGTGCCGAGGCCCAGGGCGAGCGCGTTGACGTTCAGCAGCACCCGGTCGCCGACCCGCGGCGTGCCCACCAGGGCCGGGTAGGCCAGCGCCCGGACCCGCTCCGGGTCGTCCGTCCGGCGCGCATCGAGGGCCACCTCCACCTCGACGCTGCCGTGCCACGATGTACGGGGCGCGACGACCGTCCCCCAGCGCCAGCGGATCATCGGCACAACCTACCGTGTCTGCGCGCCGTGACCGCGTCGTGACGTAACGAACCGTCACCGCGTGGGCGACGCCGCACGGGCGTTCGGGCTGGTAGGTTCGCTGGCGTGTCGCGGACCCGAACCGAGCGCCTGGTCAATCTGGTGATCTGCCTGCTCTCGACACGCCGCTTCCTGACCGCCGGTCAGATCGCCTCCATCGTGCCCGGTTACGAGCACGACCCGGAGGACGAGCGCGACCACGAGGCGTTCCAGCGCAAGTTCGAGCGGGACAAGGCCGAGCTGCGCGAGCTCGGCGTGCCCCTGGAGATCGGCACGCCCTCCGTGTGGGACAACGAGCCCGGCTACCGCATCGCCCGGCGCGAGTATGCGCTGCCCGACATCCCCCTGGCGCCCGACGAGGCGGCGGCCGTCGGCATCGCCGCGCGGCTGTGGCAGCAGACCGGCCTCGCCGCCGCCGCGTCGTCCGGCCTGGCGAAGCTGCGCGCCGGCGGCATCGACGTCGACCCGCACGCCACCCTCGGCGTCGAGGCGGTCGTCACCGTCGACCCGGCCTTCGAGCCGCTCACCGCAGCCGTTCGCGACCGGCAGGCGGTCACGTTCGACTACCACGTGCCCGAGCGCGACACCGCCCGCGCCCGCAAGCTGCAGCCGTGGGGCGTCGTTTGCTGGCGCGGCCGGTGGTATGTCGTCGGCCACGACCTGGAGCGCGGGGCGGAGCGGTGCTTCCGGCTGTCCCGGATCGTCTCCGGCGTCCGGAGGGTGGGCCGGCGCGGCGCGTACGAGCCGCCGAAGGTCGACCTGATCGCCTACGTCGCGAAGACGAGCGGCCCCGTCGAGCGCACCAGCCAGGCGACGGTCCTGGTGCGGCCCGGCCGCGCCGCGGGCGTGCGCCGCTGGGCGGAGGCGTGTGTGCCCTCGCCGGAGGGCGACCGGCTCACGCTGCGCTACGCCGACATCGACTTCTTCGCCGGCTGGCTGGTCGGGTATGGCGCCGACGTGGTCGTGCTCGACCCGCCGCCCCTGCGCGACGAGGTCGTGAAGCGCCTCAAGGAGATCGTCGCGGGCGCACCTTCCGAGGCCCGCGCGGAGGTTGCGGTATGACCACGTCCGTCGACCGGCTCGGCCGGCTGCTCAACCTGGTGCCCTACCTGCAGGCCCGGCCGGGGATCACCCTCGCCGAGGCGGCCGCCGACCACGACATCACCGAGCGCCAGCTGCGCGAGGACCTCGAGCTGCTGTGGCTGTGCGGCCTGCCGGGCTACGGTCCCGGTGACCTGATCGACATGGCGTTCATCGGCGACGGCGTCACCGTCATGTACGACGCCGGCATCGACCGCCCGCTGCGCCTGACGCCGGACGAGGCCCTCGCGCTCATCGTCGCGCTCCGCATGCTCGCCGAGACCCCCGGCGTCGGCGAGCGCGACGGCGTCCACCGGGCCCTGGCGAAGATCGAGCACGCGGCCGGCGACCTCGCCGACGCGGCCGTGGCGGTCCGGCTCCCCGGCAACGCCGACCGCCTCGAGGAGCTGCGCGGCGCCGTCGACCGCCGGCACGCGCTGCGGATCACGTACTACACCGCGACCCGCGACGAGACGACCGAGCGCGTCGTCGACCCGATGCGGGTCCTCGTCGTCGGCCGCTGGGCCTACCTGGAGGCGTGGTGCCGCCGCGCCCAGGCGGTGCGGCTCTTCCGGGTCGACCGGATCGACGCCTCCACCGAGCTGGACGAGCCCGCCCGCGTGCCGGTGCAGGCGCGGCCGACCGACACGCGCGCCGGCACCCTGTTCCGGCCCACGTCCGACCTGCCGCTCATCACGCTGCGGGTGGGCCGGGGCGCGCGGTGGATCACCGAGCAGTACCCGTGCGAGGAGGTCGTGCGGGGTCCGGGGGAGCACTGGACGGTCTCGCTGCGCGCCTCCGACCTGGACTGGGCCCGGCGGATGGTGCTCGGGCTGGGCGCCGAGGTGTCGGTCGTGTCGCCGCCGGAGCTGGTCGCGTCGGTGGCCGCCACCGCGCGCGCCGCGCTCGCGGCCTACGACGCGCCCATCCCGGCGCTGCCGTAGCTGGTGGTTTAAGGTCGGTGGGTGCTCTGGTGGATCTCGGGTGGCATCGTCCTGGTCGCGCTGATCGTCCTCATCGCCGTGGTGATGTCGACGGCGGGTCGCTTGCGTCAGTTCGGTAACACCGCGCAGTCCCTGCAGCGCAGGCTCCTCGACGGCGAGAAGCGACTCCAGCCCCACCTGGCCCGCCTGCAGCAGACCGCCGAGGCGATGCAGCCCCGCCTGGCCGCCATGCAGGAGCAGGCGTTGATCATCCAGGCGCGCCGCGGCGAGCTCGAAGACGCTGACCAGCGCCCCGCCGCTCGCTAACAGTTAAGAAACCTTGCGGATCAACTGGGCAAATAGCACCTTTGTCCGGACGGATGGTTGACGATCGGGCAGTTCAGCGTCAACACTCGTCAGGACTTCAGCGGCCGGACCCCTTCCCGCAACCCGGCCTCTGCCCGTCACCCGAAGTGACCAGTACGATGGGTCGGGCAGCATAAAGACAGTGAGGTGGCTTCACATGGGTGCACTCAAGCCGTGGCACATCATCGTGCTGGTGGTGGTGCTGATCCTTCTGTTCGGCGCCAAGCGTCTGCCTGACGCGGCACGGTCGCTGGGTCGTTCGCTCCGGATCATCAAGGCCGAGACCAAGGGTCTCGCCGAGGACAACGTCGACGCCAAGGCCGAGGCCCAGTCGGGTCGCGCGCCACTGCAGGGCACGATCGACGACAACCGGCCGTCGCCCGCGCCGACCGTCGACCCCGTCAACCGCGTCCCCGAGCGCTGAGGCACTCGAGCGTCGTGAGCATCCTCGCCAGGCGGCGCCAGGACCGGGCACCGTCGCAGTTCGAACGCGCCGCAGACGGCTCCATGACCCTCATGGAGCACCTGCGGGAGCTGCGCAACCGCCTGTTCAAAGCCTGTCTCGGCCTGGTCTTCGGGTTCGGCATCGGCTACTGGCTCTCCAAGCCCGCGATCACGCTGGTCAAGCAGCCCGTCTGTGACGTCATGGAACCGCGCTTCGGCGACTGCAAATTCGTCCAGCTCGGCGTCGCTGACGTCTTCCTGCTGCAGCTCAAGGTCGGGCTCTGGCTCGGCCTGCTGATCACCTCCCCCTGGTGGATGTATCAGCTGTGGGCGTTCATCGCGCCGGGCCTGCACCGGCACGAGCGCAAGTACGCTTACATCTTCATCTCGATCGCGGCGCCGCTGTTCGCGCTCGGCGCGTACCTCGCCTGGTTCGCACTCGGCCACGGTCTCGAGTACCTGCTGCCGGACAAGGACTTCATCGAGACCTCGCTGGACATCACCCGCTACGTCGACTTCATCACCACCGGCATGCTGGTGTTCGGCGTAGCGTTCGAGTTCCCGCTGATCGCGATGATGCTCAACTTCGCCGGCGTGCTCAGCGGGCGGAAGCTGCTCAGCTGGTGGCGGGCGGTCGTCTTCATCTTCTTCGCCTTCGCCGCGGTGGCCACGCCGACCCCCGACCCGTTCACCATGTCGGGCCTGGCCCTGGCCATGTCGCTGCTCTACTTCGGCGCCGTCGCAGTCGCCCTGATCAACGACAAGCGCAAGGGCCGCAACCAGTCCATCTACGCCGACGTCGACGACGACGAGATCTCCTCGATCGACGACCTCGCGCCGGAGCCGGTCGCCGCGGCCACCTCAGTCGGCGGCTACGACCCGATCGAGGCACCCACCCCGGTGGACGGCCCGACGCCGGTCGAGCGCCCGAGGTCCCTCGACAGCCGGTACGACGACATCACCTGACCCACCCGCTCAGCCACGACGCCCGCCGCGCATCAGCCGGCGGGCGTCGTGCTGTCGGTGCCCCGCCGGGCGGCGCAGCCCGGCGTGTTCCCGGTGGGCGGGGAAGGCCCTAGCATCCGTGCGATGGACATCGCGTTGCTCGCCAATCCGACCGCCGGTAAAGGGCGGCGGGCCGGACTGTTGCCTGAGGTCGTGGCGCGGCTCAAGGCCGGTGGGCACGCGGTCGACGTGGTCACCGCGACCAGCCGGGACGGCATGGTGGAGCAGGGCAAGGCGGCCGTCCTGAGCGGGCGGGCCGTGGTCGCCATGGGCGGGGACGGCACGGTGCACCTCGGGCTGCAGGCGGTGGCCGCGACGGGGGCGCCGTTCGGGATCGTGCCCGCCGGGACCGGCAACGACTTCGCCGTCCGGCTCGGGCTGCCGGGGGACACGCTGCGGGCGGCCGAGGCGATCGCGGCAAGCACGACCACGAGAAGCGTGGACCTCGCGCGGGTCGAGGGGGCCGACGGGACCACGGCGTGGTTCGGGGCGGTCATGGCGGCCGGGTTCGACGCGTTCGTCAACGAGCGGGCCAACCGCATGCGCTGGCCGCGTGGTCCCCAGCGGTACAACCTGGCGATCGTCGAGGAGTTGCTGGCGTTGCGCAGCAGGTCGTACACCATGCGCATCGACGACGAGGAGAGCGTCTTCGACTCGGTGCTGGTCGCGATCGGCAACACCGAGAGTTACGGCGGCGGCTTCCGGATCGTGCCCGGAGCCGACCCCGCCGACGGGCTGCTGGACGTGGTCGTTGCCGAGCCGCTCGGCAGGGCGACGCTGATGCGCCTGCGGCCCAAGGTGTTCAAGGGGACGCACGTGCACGACCCGCGGGTCAGGACGTTCCGGGCGCGCAGGATCGAGCTGGCCGCCGAGGGGGTCACGGCGTACGCCGACGGGGAGCGGATCTGCCCGCTCCCCGTCACGGTCGAGTGCGTGCCCGGTGCCTTGCGGCTGATCGGCTAGGCGGCGTTGTGGATGCGGACGGTGACGCCGTTCGCGGACGGGGTGGTGGAGACGTCCGACTCGGTCACGCCGTCGGGCAGCGAGAAGCTGCGGCTGAACGAGCTGGAGCTGGACGAGCTCGACGAGAACGTCGCGCCGCCCTCCTCGCGGTGCGACGAGGTGCTCGTGCCGCCGCCGCCCTTGATGGTGAGGCGGCCGCCGGAGACCTGGACGTCGACGTTGCTCGGGTCGACGCCGTCGACGGTGATGACGAGGTCGTCGCCCTCGGTCGTGGTGGAGACGGAGGCGGAGTGGGCGCGCGCGGCGGCGTGGTCGACCTCGGACTCGATGCGGGCAAGAGCTTCTGACGGGTTCCAACGGCCTAACGGCATGATGATCCTCCGGAAGGAAGGTAGTCGACGTATCCCTTGCACTGTCGCCGCCTGGCCGGGGGCCGACAAGCGCACAGGCGGTGTTGCGACAATGGTGCCCAACGGCCGCAAGGTTTAAAGCAGGCGCAGCACCGCGCCCAGGCCGTGAACTTTGCCCGGGTCACTCTCCGGGATGACGAGGACGCTGCAGCCCGCCGCGGCGGCGCCGGCGTCGGCGGGCGAGTCGCCCACCATCAGGGTCCGCTCCGGGTCGGCGCGCAGCGCCGCGCAGGCCTTCCAGAAGATGGCGGGATCCGGTTTGCAGCGGCCCACCTCGTACGAGAGGACGAACTCGTCGACCAGGTCGGCGAAGCCCAGCTGGCCGGCCAGGTCGCGCAGGTCGAAGCCGATGTTGGAGACGACCGCGACCGGCACGCCACGCGCCCGCAGCGCCTGGAGGGTCGGGACGGTGTCGGCGTACAGCTGCCAGCCGTCGGCGATGAGCAGCCGGTCGTACAGGGCCTGGGCGAGGTCGGCGTCGACGGTCGCGGCCAGCCCTTCGTATGCGGCCCGGTGCGCGGCGACGGACAGGTCCCGGTCGGCCCACACCTCGGCGAGGTGCGCCGGCACGCGGTGCGGCTTCGGTCCGCCGGCCCGCCCGGCCGTCATCAGCCGGTCGGCGAGGACCGTGGCCTTCCCGCGGTCCAGGGTGGTGCCGAGGCTCGAAGCCGCCGCCGTCACCCACCTGACGGGGTCCTCCACCTGCGCGATCGTCCCGTGGAAGTCCAGGAGCACGGCCTCGACGGGCCGCCATGTACTTGGTGGTTCAGCGCTTTCCGGCACGCCAGCACGATACCCATGAGCGGATCCGGGCATCTTTCGCCTAGCCTTGGGGTCATGAACACCCCCGCCGAGCGGTACGAAGCGGCGCAAAGGCGGGCTCAGCGTCCTGCCCTGAGCGAGTTCGTCGACGAGCTGGACTTCACCCTCGACGACTTCCAGGCCGAGGCCTGTGACGCGCTGGAGCGCGGCACGGGCGTGCTGGTGTGCGCGCCGACCGGTGCCGGCAAGACCGTCGTCGGGGAGTTCGCCGTCCACCTGGCGCTGCGGCAGGGGCGCAAGTGCTTCTACACGACGCCGATCAAGGCGCTGTCGAACCAGAAGTACAACGACCTCGTCCAGCGGTACGGTGCCGAGCGCGTCGGCCTGCTCACCGGCGACAACGCGATCAACGGTGACGCTCCGGTCGTCGTGATGACCACCGAGGTCCTGCGCAACATGCTGTACGCGGGCTCGGCGACCCTCGAGGGCCTCTCCTACGTCGTCATGGACGAGGTGCACTACCTCGCCGACCGGTTCCGCGGCGCCGTGTGGGAAGAGGTGATCATCCACCTGCCCGAATCGGTGACGCTCGTCTCGCTGTCGGCGACCGTGTCCAACGCGGAGGAGTTCGCCGACTGGCTCGTCACCGTGCGGGGCGAGACCACGGTCGTGGTGAGCGAGCACCGGCCCGTGCCGCTGTGGCAGCACATGCTCATCGAGCGGCGGATGTTCGACCTCTTCCACGACGCCGAGGCGGCGCAGAAGCACGACGTGCATCCGGAGCTGCTGCGGTACCACCGGGAGATGCTCCGGCGCGTCGAGATGGCCGGCCCGCGGGGCGGGCGGCGCAAGGGCCCCTACCGGCCCGAGATCGTCGAGCGCCTGGACCGTGAGGGCCTGCTGCCGGCGATCCTGTTCATCTTCAGCCGCGCCGGCTGCGACGCCGCCGTCCAGCAGTGCCTCGCCGCCGGGCTGCGGCTCACCGCGCCCGACGAGCGGGTCGAGATCCGGACCATCGTCGAGTCGCGCACCAAGCACATCCCGAGCGAGGACCTGCAGGTGCTCGGGTACTGGGAGTGGCTCGACGGCCTCGAGCGGGGCCTCGCCGCGCACCACGCCGGGATGCTGCCCGCGTTCAAGGAGGTCGTCGAGGAGCTGTTCGTCCGCGGCCTCGTCAAGGCCGTCTTCGCCACGGAGACCCTGGCGCTGGGCATCAACATGCCCGCCCGGTGCGTGGTCCTGGAGCGGCTGGTCAAGTACAACGGCGAGGCGCACGTCGACCTGACGCCAGGGGAGTACACGCAGCTGACCGGACGCGCCGGGCGCCGCGGGATCGATGTGGAGGGCCACGCCGTCGTCGTGTGGGCGCCGGAGCTCGACCCGCGGCACGTCGCGGGGCTCGCGTCCACCCGGACGTTTCCGCTGAAGTCCAGCTTCCGGCCGTCGTACAACATGGCCGTGAACCTCGTCGGCAGCGTCGGCATCACCGCCGCCCGCGAGCTGCTCGAGAGCTCGTTCGCCCAGTTCCAGGCGGACCGCTCGGTGGTCGGGCTGGCCCGGCAGGTGCAGCGCAACGTCGACTCGATCGCCACGTACGGCGCGGAGACCGCCTGCCACCTCGGTGACTTCGACGAGTACTTCGGCTACCGGGTCGCGATCGCCGACCGGGAGCGGGCGATCGCCCGCCAGGGCGCCCAGCAGCGCCGCGCCGCCGCGCTGGAGTCCCTGGAGCGGCTGCGCCCCGGCGACGTCGTCCGGGTGCCCACCGGCCGCCGCGCGGGCCTCGCGATCATCATCGACCCGGGCGTCGGCGGGCGCGGCTTCGGCGAGCCCCGGCCGCTCGTGCTCACCGAGGACCGCTGGGCCGGCCGGATCTCCGGCGCCGACTTCACCGCGGCCGTCGAGTCCCTCGGCCGGGTCAGGGTCCCGAAGCAGTTCAACTACCGCTCGGCCCAGGACCGCCGGGACCTCGCCGCACAGCTGCGCCGCCTGTCGCTGGAGCCGGCTCCCCGCGGGCGGCGGTCGCGCAACCCGTCCGCCGTCGACGACCACGAGCTCGACCAGCTGCGCGCCTCGATGCGCCGGCACCCGTGCCACCAGTGCCCGGAGCGGGAGGAGCACGCCCGCTGGGCCGAGCGGCGCTGGCGCCTGGAGCGCGACACCGAGGCGCTGCGCGGCAAGGTCGCCAACCGCACCGGCTCCCTCGCCCGCACGTTCGACCGCGTCTGTGGCCTGCTCACCGACCGCGGCTACCTCTCCGCCGCCGGCACCGTCACCGACGCCGGCCGGATGCTGGCCCGGATCTGGTCCGAGACCGACCTGCTCGTCGCCGAGTGTCTGCGCACCGGCGTCTGGGACCGGCTCGGCGCCGCCGACCTCGCCGCCGCCGTCAGCGTCCTGGTGTACGAGGCCCGCCGCGAGTCCGACGACCGCGCCTCCATCCCGCGCGGCGACGTCTCCGAGGCCATCGACGCCACCCTGAAGCTGTGGTCCGAGCTGCGCGAGGACGAGGACTCGCGGAGTCTTCAGCTCACCCGGGAGCTGGATCTCGGCTTCGTCTGGCCGGTGTACCGGTGGGCCCGCGGCGAGAGCCTCACGAAGGTGCTCGGCAGCGTGCACGGCCTGGAGGGCGACATGCCTGCGGGCGACTTCGTGCGCTGGTCCCGCCAGGTGCTCGACCTGCTCGGCCAGCTCGCCGACGCGCCGGGCGCCTCGGACGCCGTGCGGCGCACCGCCAGGCAGGCGATGGCCGCCATGACGCGAGGAGTTCTCGCGTACAGCGTCATCGCGTAGTCACCCACCGAGTTTTCATCGGAGCGGATTAGAAAAAATCGTTCGGATCCGCAATGATGCTTTTCGCCGGGGGGCCAGTCCCGGCGCGGAAGGAAGCATCGTGGGAGAGCTGCATCATTTCACGTACGGGCTGATCACCCCGATCTTCGCGTACGCGATGTCGTTCCTTGGTTCCCTCCTCGGCCTGGTGAGCACCGCCAGAGCCCGGGCGGCCACCGACACCCGCCGCCGGGCGTGGCTGCTGGTGCTCGCGGCCTGGGCCATCGGCGGCACCGGCATCTGGGTCATGCACTTCATGGCGATGATCGGCTTCAGCGTCAGCGGCTCCCCGCTGCGCTACGACGTGCCGATCACCGTCGCGAGCTTCTTCATCGCCGTCATCACCGTCGGCCTCGGGCTCTTCATCGTCGGCCTCGGCAAGCCCTCCATCTGGAAGGTGCTCATCGGCGGCCCGATCACCGGCGTGTCCGTCGCCTTCATGCACTACACCGGCATGGCCGCGATGCGGATCAACGGCTCGTTCGACTACAAGAGCAACCTGTACCTGGCGTCCTACGCGATCGCGGTCGTCGCCGCCACCGTCGCCCTCTGGTTCACGATCGTGGTCCGCGGCATCCCCGCGACGATCGCCGCGGCGGCCGTCATGGGCGTCGCCGTCTGCGGCATGCACTACACCGGCATGGCGGCCATGCACGTCAACCTCACCACCGACAACCTGACCACGGTCCCCGGCGTCGACGTCAACTGGTTCCTCGCCCCGATCGTCCTCTTCGTCCTGGTCGTGGTCATCGCCCTCGCCAGCGCCGTCATGGCCGTCCCCTCGGAGCGCGAGCAGGCCGAGGCCGCCGCCGTCCGCGACAAGATCGCCGCCGGCGACGCCCTCCGCACCGCCACGGCCGGCCCCGTCTTCGGCGGCGGCTCCGCCGCAGGCCCGACGAACCCCGGCACCGGCCAGGCCTTCTCCGCCCGCGCCGCCAACGGCATCGCCGACGCCCGCCGCCAACGCGGCCGCTGACCGCTCCGCTCCCTTCCACGCTTCTTTCCGCTGCCGCTCGACGGGCCGTTCCTCACCCCGCCCGAGCGGCAGCGTCGTTTCCGTCCTTCCAGCGAGGTGGCGCGACCGCCGCCCGGTCCGTGGTCGCGGTGATGGTTCCCGGCCGCTGTCGCCTGTTTGGTGATCGAAGTCGTGTGGTGGTCGTCTGGGCGGCCAGGGCTGTCCTTCGATCATGGTGGCGGTCGGCTGTCATGGTTGCGGTGGCGTTCTCCGGCCGCCGTCCTCGCATGGTCCAGCGCCGTCGAGGGCGTCATTCGGTGCTTCTAAACCGGCGTTGGCTCTCACAACCCACCCACATCACACCGGCCGCCGGCGCCGCGCTCACCGCTGTGGTTCACAGCCAGTGCTGCCCCACTCTGAACGCCGAACTCGAGGGGGCGGTCTTGGTCGCCTGCGGGCGGTCGTGGCCGTGGTCGCCGTGATCGAAGTCGTGTGGTGGTCGTCTGGGCGGCCAGGGCTGTCCTTCGATCACGGTGAGGTCCGTGTGTGCGGTGTGGTGGTTGCTGTCCGCGTGGGGGCTCGCCGATCCATCTGGGTCACAGGTCAGGCCAGCACGGGGGGTGGGGTTCTTCCCGTCCGGCTGGGGATCGGACGCCAGGTGGCGTGGTTGCGGTCCGTGCAACGCGGCTGGCCGTGGATTTGGCCTCTGCCGTCGCGGTTTCGCTGTGGGGTGGTCGGAGTTGTGGTTGGTGTGATCGAAGTCGCGTGGTGGCTGTCAGCGTGGCCAGGGTTGTCCTTCGATCAGGGTGGCGGGTGGCTCTTGTAGCGACCGTTCGCGGCGTGGCTGCGGAGATGTTCGTCCGACGCGTGGTTCAGCGCTGGCGAGGGTGACGTGTGTGCCTGGGGTGGCTTGAAGGGTTCCGGGTGAGGGGTGGGAGGGGACGGGGAGAAAAGTTGGGGAGACGGTGGGTCGGGGATGAGCGGCTGGCGGATACTTGGCGGGTGACCGAGGCGCGGCCCCGACCCAGGCGCACTGTTGGCGACTCGCTCGAGGAGTTCGAGCGGGACCTGATCTCCAACCTGTACTACCAGCGTGGGACCACGATCGAGTCGGCGAGCGGGCCTGATGGGTACCACACGCTGGCCGTGACCGTGCGGGACAGGCTGGTGGACAGGTATGCGAGGACGGCGGCGGCGCACTACGCGGCCAATCCGCGGTTCGTGTACTACCTGTCGGCGGAGTACCTGCTGGGGCGGCAGCTCAGGCAGAACCTGCTGTACACGGACACGGAGCGGTGGGTCAGGCCGATCGCCGAGGACCTCGGGGTGTCGCCGGACGCGCTCGAGGTGTACGACGTCGAGCCCGGACTCGGCAACGGCGGGCTGGGGCGGCTGGCGGCGTGCCTGATGGACTCCATGGCGACGCTGGACATCCCGGCGGTGGGGTACGGGATCCGGTACGAGTTCGGCATCTTCAAGCAGACGTTCCGCGACGGCAAGCAGGTCGAGCGGCCCGACGACTGGACGTTCTACGGCAACCCGTGGGAGTTCTCCGCGCCCGACGACCGGCAGCTGGTCGGGTTCTACGGCTCGACCGTGGCCGACCCGAAGGACCCGGCCAACCTGCGGCGGAAGTGGACGCCGGGGGAGACGGTCAGGGGCGAGCCGAGCCACATGCTCGTGCCCGGGTACGGGACGCAGACCGTCAACATCATCCGGCTGTGGCAGGCCAGGGCCAGCCGCGAGTCGTTCGACCTGGCGAGGTTCGGGTCCGGGCAGTACGTGGAGGCCGTCGACGACATCGTGCGGGCCGAGAACATCAGCAAGGTGCTGTACCCCGACGACAGCACGGAGCCCGGGCGGGAGCTGCGGCTCAAGCAGCAGTACTTCCTGGTGGCGTGCTCGCTGAGGGACATCATCCGGCGGTACCGGCTGCGCAACAGCGGATGGGAGGGGTTCGCCGACAAGGTCGTGATCCAGCTCAACGACACGCATCCGGTGATGGCGGTGACCGAGCTGATGCGGCTGCTGGTCGACGAGCACGGGCTCAGCTGGGACGAGGCGTGGGGGATCACCCGCCGGACGTTCAACTACACGTGCCACACGCTGCTGCCGGAGGCGCTCGAGACGTGGCCGGTCCCGCTGCTGGAGCGACTCCTGCCGCGGCACATGGAGATCGTCTACGCGATCAACCACTTCTTCCTGGAGGAGGTGCGGCAGGCGTACCCGGGGGACGAGGACGTCGTGCGCCGCATGTCCATCATCCAGGAGGGCGACGAGCGGCGGGTGCGGATGGCGCACCTCGCGGTCGTCGGCAGCACCGCCGTCAACGGGGTCGCCGAGCTGCACACGAAGCTGCTGGCCGGCACGACGCTGCACGACTTCGCGCAGCTGTGGCCGGAGCGGTTCCACAACGTGACGAACGGGGTCACGCCGCGGCGGTTCCTGCGCATGGCCAACCCGGCGTTGTCGGAGCTGATCACCGAGATGCTCGGCGACGAGGGGTGGCTGACGGACCTGGAGCGGCTGCACGGGCTCGGCCCGCATGCCGACGACCCCGCGTTCCGCGCCGCGTGGCGGGACGTGAAGCGGCACAACAAGGCCGGGCTCGCCGCCGCGGTCGAGCGGTCCACGGGCGTCCTCATCGACCCCGACGCGCTGTGCGACGTGATGATCAAGCGGTTCCACGAGTACAAGCGGCAGCAGCTGAAGCTCCTGCACGTGATCACGATGATGAACCGGATCCGGGCCGACCCGCAGGCGACGTACGTGCCGCGCACGGTGCTCTTCGGCGGGAAGGCGGCGCCGGGGTACCACGCGATGAAGCTGCTCATCGAGCTGGTCAACGCGGTCGCCGAGGTGGTGAACACCGACCCGGTCGTCAGCCGGCACCTGCGGGTGGTGTTCCCGGCGGACTACAACGTGACGAAGGCGCAGTTCATCATCCCGGCCGCCGACCTGTCCGAGCAGATCTCCCTGGCCGGCAAGGAGGCGTCCGGCACCGGCAACATGAAGCTCGCCCTGAACGGCGCGCTCACCATCGGCACCCTCGACGGCGCGAACATCGAGATCCGGGACCGGGTCGGCGCGGACAACTTCTTCCTGTTCGGCATGGACACCCCGGCGGCGACGGCGCTGCGCCGGTCCGGGTACTCGCCGCGGTCGTTCTACGAGGCGGACTTCGAGCTGCGGCTCGCCGTCGACACGATCGCCTCCGGCACGTTCGCCAAGGGCGACCGCGACGTGTTCGCGCCGGTCGTCGACGCGATGCTGGGGCGCGACGAGTACATGGCGCTCGCCGACTACCGGTCCTATGTGGACTGTCAGGACACGGTCGCGGAGGCGTGGACGGATCCGGACCGCTGGACGCGGATGTCGATCCTCAACACGGCCCGGTGCGGCTTCTTCTCCTCCGACCGGACCGTCCGGGAGTACTGCGAGCAGATCTGGAAGGTGGACCCGGTCCGCGTCGCGGAGTCCTGAGCGGCAGTTAGCTCGCCAGGGCGTCGACGATGCGCTTGGTGGCGCCGGCGAGGCCCCAGCGCTCGGCGAGGGCGAGCAGCGCGTCCGGGTCGGCGGGGGCGGACGGCAGCTTGGTCTCGACGTCGCCGAGCGGGATGGTGCGGGCGACCGCCACCACGTCCCGGGCGGCGGTGAGGTACTCGCGGCCGGCGACGATCTTCGTGCGCAGCCCCGGGGCGAAGCCGGACGCCGGGTCGTCGAGCGCGGCGAGGATGCCGTCGAGGTCACCGTACCGGTCGACGAGGCGCGCGGCCGTCTTCTCGCCGACGCCCGCGACGCCCGGCAGGCCGTCGGACGGGTCGCCGCGCAGGGCGGCGAAGTCGGCGTAGCCGGCGGCGGGCACCCCGTACTTGGCGTGCAGGGCGGCGTTGTCGAGGACCTCGAGCTTCGCGACGCCGCGGCCGCAGTACAGGACGGTCACCTCGCGGGTGTCGTCGATGAGCTGGAAGAGGTCGCGGTCGCCGGTGGCCACCTCGATCGGGCCGGGCTCGCGGGTGGCGAGGGTGCCGATGACGTCGTCGGCCTCGTAGTCGTGGGCGCCGACGGCGGTGATGCCGAGCGCCGCCAGGAACTCCAGGATGATCGGCACCTGCACCGACAGGGCGTCGGGGACCTCCTCGCCGCCGGCGGGGGTGAGCCGGTGCGCCTTGTAGGACGGCAGCAGCGCCACCCGCCACGCCGGCCGCCAACTCTCGTCGAGGGCGCAGACGAGCCGGTCCGGCTGCCGGCCGCGGACCAGGGTCGAGAGCATGTCCAGGAAGCCGCGGACGGCGTTGACCGGGGTGCCGTCGGGGGCGACGGCCGCCTTCTCGGGCACGCCGAAGAACGCGCGGAAGTAGAGGCTGGCGGAGTCGACGAGCAGCAGAGGTCGGGCCACGGGGCCAGCCTAGCGAAGCACGTGCACCCGGGTGGTGGTGCCGGTCTGGCTGGTGTGTCGCTGGACCAGGTCGACCAGGAAGTGGACCATGACGAGGCCGCGCCCGCCGCGGCCGCCGGTGGGGCGCAGCCGGCCGGCCATCACGTCGGTGAGGTGGCCGAAGTCGCGGACCTCGCAGACCACCCGCTCCTCGTCGCGCCAGGTGCGCAGGGTGCCGGAGCCGCCGGCGTGCATGATGCTGTTGGTGGCGAGCTCGTTGACCGCGCTCTGCAGGTCGCCGATGCGGTCCGGCGGCAGCTCCGCGTCCAGGCCGACCTCGGCGACGGCGCGGCGGACCTTGACCAGCCCGCCGACCTCGAAGCGCAGCGTCGTGGCGCCGAACGGGGGCTCCGACAGCGGCACGTTGTAGACCTCGGTGATGCCGTAGGGGTCGTACGCGTCGCTGGCGGACCTGCCGCCGTCCTCGATCATCGTCGGGTGCGTCGCGTAGGCGTCCTTGACCATGTGCGGGTCGAGGCGGCTGGTGTCGTAGGGGCAGAGGATCGACGCCTCGCGGCCCTGGAACGCCACGTTGATCATCGCCTCGTGCTGGACGCAGGCCGGGTACTCGTCCTCGGAGCGGCCGGGCCAGACCGGCTCGCCGATCACGCGGACCCGCTTGCCCGGGTGCTCGTCCATGAACTTCGACAGCACCCACGGGATGATCCGGCCCGGGTTGCGGCCCGCCTCCCGCATGTCGGTGAACGCGACGACCTCGGCGAACGCGCCGAGCCGCTCACGGATCAGCTGGATGTTGGCCGGCGGTGCGGCGACGGCGACCGGCTCGCCGAGGGAGACGCCCTCGTAGATGAAGTTCATCGTGCCGTCGAGGTACGTGGCGGCATCGCGGTACAGCAACGCATCATGGACGAACGGCTCGTTACGCCGGTCGCCAGCGATGGCGGCGTTGCGTGCGCTCATGCGATGCGCTGCTCGTCTCGATCGGGAAACAGTGCGATCTCAGACTTACTCAGGCTCCGATTGCAGACTACGCCATGGGTCCCCGGCCGACACCTATCCGTAGGTGTCGACTCCGGGTGGTCGCCCGAAAACCAAACGAACGTTAAGCTTGCACACGTGTCTCAGAAGGAACAGCGACTCCGTGCCGCGCAGGCCGCCGCCACCGCGGCCGGCCTCGACGCGCTCCTCATCCCACCAAGCGCTGACCTGCAGTATCTCACAGGTTACGACGCGCACGCGCTGGAGCGGCTCACCCTGCTCGTGCTGCCCGCCGACGGCGAGCCGACCCTGATCGTGCCCCGCCTGGAGCGCCCGGCCGCCGAGGCAGCCGACCCTCACGGTGTACGGATCGTCGACCACGTGGACGGTTCGGACCCATACGAACTGGTGAGCGCCGCCATCGGCAAGGCCGACGCGGTGGGGCTCGGCAACCGGATGTGGGCCGAGCAGGTCCTCGCCCTGCGCGCCGCGCTGCCGTCGGCCGAGCAGCGCCTTGCCGGCGCCGTCCTGGCCGCCCTGCGGGTGCGCAAGTCGCCCGGCGAGGTCGAGGCGCTGCGCCGGGCCGGGCAGGCGATCGACGCCGTCCACACCCAGATGGGGCAGTGGCTGCGGGCCGGCCGCACCGAGAACGAGGTCGCCGCCGACATCGCCGCCGCGATCCGCGCCGCCGGGCACGCGACCGTCGAGTTCACGATCGTCGCCGCCGGACCCAACGGCGCCAGCCCGCACCACGGCACCTCCGACCGGGTGATCGCCGCGGGTGAGCCCGTCGTCGTCGACATCGGCGGCCGCATGCCCGACGGCTACTGCTCCGACTCGACCCGCACGTACTGCATCGGCGAGCCGCCCGCCGAGTTCGCCGAGTACTACCAGGTGCTGTTCGAGGCGCAGCGCGCCGCGGTCGCCGCCGTGCGGCCCGGGGTCACCGCCGAGTCCGTGGACGCCGTCGCCCGCGACATCATCGCCGCCGCCGGCTACGGTGCGGCGTTTCTGCACCGCACCGGCCACGGCATCGGCCTGGACGGGCACGAGGAGCCCTACATCGTGGCCGGCAACGACACCCCGCTCGAAGAGGGCATGGCGTTCTCGATCGAGCCCGGGATCTACCTCTCCGGCCACCACGGCGCCCGCATCGAGGACATCGTCGTGTGTACGAGCAGCGGCGTCGACCGGCTCAACACGATCCCGACCGAGCTGGTGATCCTGTGAGCGGCCAGCGGAGCGGCTCGGGCCGCGAACCAGCAGCGCAGGTCGGGTCGCGGCGGCGCCGGAGCGAAGCGGAGGTGACGCTGTGACCGTCCGGGTGGAGCGTTTCCTGCCGACCGAGGAGGCCGAGGATCTGATCGGCCTCGTGCGGGAGATCGCCGACGGGGAGCTGGCGCCGCGCGTCGACGACTTCGAGGCCCGCGGCCAGTTCCCCCGCGAGCTGTTCCGCCTGCTCGGCCGGGCCGGGCTGCTCGGGCTGCCGTTCGACGCCGAGCACGGTGGCGGCGGCCAGCCCTACGAGGTGTACCTGCAGGTCCTCGAGGAGATCGCGGCCCGCTGGCTGGCGGTCGCCGAGGGCGTCTCCGTGCACAGCCTCGCCTGCTACCCGACCGCCGCGTACGGCACCGAGACGCAGCGCAAACGGCACCTGCCCGACATGCTCGGCGGTGAGCTGCTCGGCGCCTACTGCCTGTCGGAGCCGCAGAGCGGATCCGACGCGGCGTCGCTCACCACCAGGGCCGAGCCCGACGGCGACGGGTACACGATCAACGGCACGAAGGCCTGGATCACCCACGGCGGCAAGGCCGACTTCTACGACGTCTTCTGCCGCACCCCCGAGGGCATCTCCTGCCTGCTGCTCGACGCCGGCACCCCCGGGCTGCTGCCGCAGGCACCCGAGCGGACCATGGGCCTGCGCTCCTCCACGGTCGCGCAGATCGTGCTCGACGGCGCGCACGTGCCCGCCGACCGGCTCCTCGGCGAGGCCGGCGGCGGGTTCAAGATCGCGCTGAGCGCCCTGGACGGCGGCCGGCTCGGCATCGCCGCCTGCGCCGTCGGCCTCGCCCAGGCCGCCCTCGACTACGCGGTCACCTACGCCAAGGACCGCGCGCAGTTCGGCCGCCCGATCATGGAGTTCCAGGGCGTCGGGTTCATGCTCGCCGACATGGCCACCCAGATCTCCGCGGCGCGGGCGCTGTACCTGTCGGCGGCGAGACTGCGCGACGCCGGCCGCCCGCACAGCGCGGAGGCCGCGATGGCGAAGCTGTTCTGCACGGACACTGCGATGCGCGTCACCACCGACGCCGTCCAGGTGCTCGGCGGGGCCGGCTACGTGCAGGACCACCCCGTCGAGCGGTACATGCGGGAGGCCAAGGTGCTGCAGATATTCGAGGGGACCAACCAGATCCAACGCCTCGTCATCGCCCGGTCGCTCTGAGAATCGTGCCTGCGCGCCGGGGCGGGCACCAGTTAGGGTTCGTGCCGTGGAAGAGACCGATCGCGCGATCGTGGCGGCCCTGGCCGTCGACGGCCGCCTGTCCTACACCGACCTCGCCGAGAAGGTGGGGCTGTCGGTGTCGGCGGTGCACCAGCGGGTGCGCCGCCTGGAGCAGCGCGGCGTCATCAAGGGCTACACGGCACGGCTCGACCACGACGCGATCGGGCTGCCGCTGACGGCGTTCGTCGCGATCCGCCCCATCGACCCGTCGCAGCCCGACGACGCCCCCGACCGGCTGGCGAAGCTGCCGGAGATCGAGTCGTGCTACTCCGTCGCCGGCGAGGACTTCTACATGCTGCTCGTCCGGGTCGAGAGCCCGCTCGCGCTGGAGCGCCTGCTGCAGGAGATCCGCACCGCCGCCAACGTCATCACCCGCACGACGGTCGTGCTGTCCACGCCGTACGAGAACCGGTCGCCGAAGATCTAGCGGCCGGTGCGGGCCCGGCTGATCGCGTCCCCGACCCCGCCGGTGTCGGACAGGTCGGGCAGGACCACGTGCGCGCCCGCCGCCGTCAGTTCCTCGACCGTGTAGCGGCCCGTCGCCACCGCCACCACGCCCGCGCCCGTGGCGAGGGCCGCCTCGACGTCCAGGGGCGTGTCGCCGACGAGGACCGTCCGCAGGCCGTCGAAGGAGCACTCGTACCGGTCCCGCGCCGCCGCCCTGGCGATGCCGACGAGGTTGGCCCTGACGGTGTGGCTCCAGCCGTACGCGCCCGCGTCCAGATCCAGGTGCTCCACCAGGCCGAACGGGCCGAGCTTCACCTCCGCGATCCGCCGCAGGTTGCCGGTCAGCACCGACTGCACCCCGCTCGCCGACATGACGGCGGCCAGGGCGCCCGGCAGCGCCCGGCCCCGCACCGGCAGGAGATGCGCCAGCTCGTCGAACGCCGTCTCCGCCGCGACCCGCAGCCCCTCCAGGTGCTCCTCGGACGTCGGCGCGCCGTTGAGCCGCAGCACGTCGTGCGCGATCGCCCGGTCGGTGCGTCCCGCCATCGGCGGCTGCGCGGTCACCGGACGCCCGTACCGGCGAAAAAACGCCAGATCGTAGGCCTCACGACCGAGTCCATCGACGTCGACGAGTGTATGGTCAACATCCCAGAGCACCAGAACCTCGTCCACGAGACGCACTGTAGCGAAGCGAGGCAGAATGAGGCGGATGGGCGACATCGTCGTGGTGCGGCACGGACAGACCGAGTGGAGCGCCGCCGGGCGCCACACCTCGAGGACCGATCTCGACCTCACCCCGGCGGGTGAGCGGCAGGGCCGGGCACTCAGCCGGGCGTTCATGACGGCGGGCTTCGTCGCCGTCGTCAGCAGCCCCCGCCGCCGCGCGCTGCGCACGGCGGAGCTCGCCGGCCTCACGGTCACCGAGGTCGACGCCGACGTCGCCGAGTGGGACTACGGCACGTACGAGGGGCTGACCACCGCCGAGATCCGGGCCGAGCGGCCGGACTGGGACCTGTGGACCGGCGGCTGCCCCGGCGGCGAGACCCCGGAGCAGGTCACGATCCGGATCGACCGGTTCCTGGCGCGGGTCCGCCCGATGCTCGTCGTCGGTGACGTCGCCGTCGTCAGCCACGGCCACGCCTCGCGCGCCCTGGCGTCGCGGTGGATCGGCGAGTCCGTCGCGTTCGGCGCGCGCCTCAGCCTCGACACCGCGACCGTTTCGACCCTCGGCCACGAGCACGACGTGCCGTCGATCCGCACCTGGAACGCGACCATTTGAAAGACCGCCGATAAATAGGGTTGTCGCCGTCGGCGGCGCGCCCTATCGTATTCATCAACACCGGATGAAACACGAAGAGACAGGAGATGGGCCATGAAGCGGCTCCCCAGTGACGCGACGCGACGGCAGCTGCCGCGCGGTTGCGGGGAAGCCGTGTTCGGAGGCAATCTCCGCGGTTATCTCTGTGAGCGACTTCAGCAGCACCAGGGCAGGTGGAGCGGCTAGCATCCCGCTGGCACAGCACCCCGCCGCCCTTCCCGCACCCGGGACCGGGCGGTTTTTCTTTTGCCCGCTCGCCGGCCGATGAATGCCGTTCTTTGACAACTCGACAGTGGATGACGCACGTCTATATGAATGTGCGAAATAGCGCCCGTGAGGCTGAGGAAGGTAGACCACTGGACTCTCAATCCGGAAGACCGGGTTCAACCCCCGGACGGGCGACGCAGCTCTGGTGAACTCGGCGGACACGCCGCTCTTCCACAGCGGAGAAACGGGGTCGGTGCCCGTGAGCTGTTCTGGGTGCCCGGGGATGGGAACGCGAGGGGGACGCTCGCCTCCCGGGGCACCAGCACGTGCGGTTGTAGCTCAGTGGTCAGAGCGTCGCCTTGCCATGGCGAAGGTCCCGGGTTCAAGTCCCGGTTGCCGCTCCGTTGTTCCCCGGCCGGCGGGCCATCACCCCGCCGGCCCCTTGCAGGCTGGTGTAACCCGGCAACACATCCGGCTCTGAACCGGACATTGGGGGTTCGAATCCTCCGCCTGCAGCGCACGCCCCGGGGTTGTCCGGGGCGCCACGCCCTCGTGGTCCAAAGGTAGAGGCACGGCGTTGAGGTCGTCGTAGGTGCGCGTTCGAATCGCGCCGAGGGCACTTGGAAAGTCAGGTCTTCGTAGCTCAGGGGAGTAGAGCGCCAGGTTGCGGACCTGGGGGTCGCTGGTTCGAATCCAGCCGAGGACACGCAGTACAGCGCGCCGCTAGCTCAATGGGTAGAGCGGCTGGCTCTTAACCAGCAAGTTCGGGGTTCGAGTCCCTGGCGGCGCACTGCGGGGTGGAGGAGCTCGGTCGTCCTCGCCGGTCTCATAAGCCGGAGCATCGTGGGTTCGAATCCCACCCCCGCATCTCATGTACGAGGCACGGCACGGCGCGGTGGACGAATTGGGAGAGTCGCCCGGCTTTCACCCGGGACACTGTGCGGGTTCGAGGCCCGTCCGCGCTACGTCAGTCCGGTCCGGCGTCGCCCAATCGGCAGGGCAAACGGCTGTTAACCGTTCAGGTCCCGGTTCGAGTCCGGGCGCCGGAGCAAGACCAGATCATGCGGGTGCGCCGACGTTGGAGAGTCGGGCTTGGCTGTAACCCAGGTGCCACCGTGCTCAGGGGGTTCGAATCCCTCCACCCGCACGCAGTACACACGCCTTCGTAGCTCAGTGGAGCAGAGCGCCAGGTTCCGAACCTGAAGGTCGCTGGTTCGAGTCCAGCCGAGGGCACGCAGATCACGACCGTATGCCCGAGTCAGGTCAGGGGGCCGCCTGCAAAGCGGTGTACGCCGGTTCGAATCCGGCTTCGGTCTCGAGGGGCGTCATCCACTGTGCGAGTGCGAAGATCGTTGCGCCGCGCATGTCGAAACCGCCGGGGTGGCTCCGTTCCCATGGTGACCGCCGCCGGACGGCGCGGCGCGACGTGAGGAGCCCGGGATGGCGAAGTACCTGCTGATCGTGGACTACAACGGCGGCGACGTGGACACGCCGATGGACGAGTGGACGCCGCAGGACATCGCGGCGCACATGGACTACTACGGGGCGCTGCGGCAGGAGCTGCTCGACAGCGGTGAGCTCGTCGACCAGCAGGCGCTGACCGGGCCGGAGCACGCGAAGGTGGTCACGTCCGACGGGGTCGCCGCGCCGGTCGTCACCGACGGGCCGTTCGCCGAGTCGAAGGAGCTGCTCGCCGGGTATCAGCTGGTCGACGTCGACTCGGAGGCCCGGGCGATCGAGATCGCCGCGAAGATCTCCTGCGTGCCGGGGCCGGGCGGGGTGCCGCAGCGGCAGCCGATCACGGTCCGCAGGGTGATGGACGCGGCCGACTTCGAGCTGCTGACGTCCGAGGTCTGAGCCGGTGAAGGACTCCGTCGAGGACCTGCTGCGCGAGCTGGCGCCGCAGGTCCTCGGCGCGCTCGCCCGCCGGTTCGGCGACTTCTGCGCCGCGGAGGACGCCACCCAGGAGGCGCTGCTCGCCGCCGCCACGCACTGGGAGGAGATCCCCGACAACCCCCGGGGCTGGCTGATCCGGACCGGTTCGCGGAAGCTGCTCGACCAGCTGCGCGCCGACCAGGCCAGACGGCGGCGGGAGGCGCTCGCCGTCGAGCCGCCGCCGGTGGTGTACGAGCGGGACGACACCCTGACCGTGCTGTTCCTGTGCTGCCATCCGGCGCTCACCGAGGCGTCGGCGATCGCGCTGACGCTGCGGGCCGTCGGCGGGCTGACCACGGGTGAGATCGCCCGGGCGTTCCTGGTGCCGGAGGCGACCATGGGCCAGCGGATCAGCCGCGCGAAGCAGAAGGTCGCCTCCCTCGACGCGCCGTTCCGGATGCCGGAGCGGCCGGAGTGGGCGTCCCGGCTCCGGTCGGTGCTGCACGTGCTCTATCTGATCTTCAACGAGGGGTACGCCGGCGGGGGCGGCGACCTCGTCCGCGTCGACCTGTCCGCCGAGGCGATCCGGCTCGCCCGGATGCTGCGCGCGCTGCTGCCCGACGACGGTGAGGTCGCGGGGCTGCTGGCGCTGATGCTGCTCACCGACGCCCGGCGGCCCGCCCGCGTCGACGCCGCCGGTGACCTGGTGCCGCTCGCCGAGCAGGACCGGCGGCGGTGGCTGCGGCCGCTGATCGTGGAGGGCACCGCCGTGCTCGACGCGGCGTTCAGCGCGGGCGCGGTCGGACCGTTTCAGCTGCAGGCCGCGATCGCCGCCCTGCACGACCGGGCGGCGAGCACGCAGGACACCGACTGGCCGCAGATCCTCGCCCTGTACGGGCTGCTGGAGCGCATGACCGCGAACCCGGTCGTCGCGCTGAACCGGGCGGTCGCGGCCGCGATGGTGGACGGCCCGGCGGAGGGGCTGCGGCTGCTGGCGGCCCTGGACGGGCGCCTGCCGGGCAGCCACCGGCTCGACGCGGTCCGCGGCCACCTGCACGAGCTGGCCGGCGACGCCGCGGCGGCGGCCGGGCACTACCGGGCGGCGGCGTCGGCCACGGCGAGCCTCCCGGAGCGGCGGTACCTGACGATGCGCGCCGCGCGGCTCAACGCCGGCGAAAATGTCGTACCCGGGTCGTAGCGTGTGCGCATGGCAGACGCGAACCAGACGGTGGCGGGCGACGGTGATGTCGGCGAGTTCCTCGAGGGTGTGGCCGACGAGCGGCGGCGCGGGGAGGCGCGAGGGCTCGTCGCGCTGATGGCCGAGGTCACCGGCGAGCCGGCGGTCCTGTGGGGCAAGGCGATCGTCGGCTTCGGGTCACGGCACTACCGCTACGAGTCGGGGCGGGAGGGCGACATCGCGGCGGTGAGCTTCTCGCCGCGCAAGGCGCAGACGGTGCTGTATCTGACCGGCGGGGTGGACGCGTATCAGGACCTGCTGGACCGGCTCGGGCCGCACACGACCGGCAAGGGCTGCCTCTATATCAAGCGTGTCGATGCCGTCGACGACGCCGTCTTACGCGAGATCGTGGGTCGTTCGTTCCACATGACCTTGTGACTAGGGGTTCACGAGACATTCATACCCTGATATACGTCGATGCGTGACGTCACCCGTCACGGATGGACCCACTCAGGGAGGGCCAGTGAGAAGAAGCTTCGCGGCGCTGATCGGCGCCGTGCTTGTCGTGCCCGCGACGGCCACAGCCGCGTTCGCGGGACCCGTCGGCTCCGGCGGACCGGCCGTCGAGGTGTCCGGCGGCTCGGCCGGCTCGGCCACCGTCGACCGGGCGCTGCGGCTGCACGGTGCAGACGCGAAGGTCGCGTCCGGTGACGCGTTCAAGGTCTACCGCACCGAGGTGGATGCCGGCGGCGCCGCCCACGTGCGCTACACCCGCACGTATCACGGGCTGCGCGTCTACGGCGGCGACGTCGTCGTGCACACCGACGCCAAGGGCGCCTACGCGGGCACCTCCAACAGCCTCGACGCGCCGCTGCGGCTCTCCGTCACCCCGTCCGTCGCGGCGGTCGCCGCGCAGCGCACCGCCAAGACCGCGTTCGCCGGCAGCGTGACCGCCACCCGCGCGCCGCAGCTCATGGTCGACGCCTCCAGCGGCACCGGGCGACTCGCGTGGGAGAGCGTCGTGGAGGGCTGGGCGCCGGACGGGCAGACCCCGTCCGTGCTGCACGTCGTCACCGACGCGACCAGCAACGAGGTCCTCGGCACGTGGGACGAGATCGAGACCGTCGCCGGGACCGGCAGGACCATCTACTCCGGCAACGTCAGCATCGACACCACGCTGAGCGGCAGCACGTACCGGATGAGCGACCCCTCGCACGGCAACAACACCGCCTGCGACATGAACAACACCACCTCCGGCACGTGCACCGTCTTCACCGACGCCGACAACACGTGGGGCACCAACGCCAACAGCAACCGGCAGTCCGCCGGCGCGGACGCCTACTTCGGCGCCGCGAAGACGTTCGACTACTTCAAGAACGTGCACGGCCGCAACGGCATCTTCGGTAACGGCGCCGGCGTGCCGTCGCGGGTGCACTACGGCAACGCGTATGTCAACGCGTTCTGGAACGGCTCGCAGATGACCTACGGCGACGGCTCCGGCAACGCGCGGCCGCTGGTCTCCCTCGACGTCGCCGGCCACGAGATGAGCCACGGCGTCACCGCCAACATCGTCTCCGGCGGCCTCACCTACTCCGGCGAGTCCGGCGGTCTCAACGAGGCCACCAGCGACATCTTCGGCTCGATGGTCGAGTTCTACGCCAACACCGCCAGCGACCCGGGCGACTACCAGATCGGCGAGAAGATCAACATCCGGGGCAACGGGACGCCGCTGCGGTACATGTACAACCCGTCGCTGGACGGCTCGTCGCACAGCTGCTGGTCCACCAGCACCAAGAACGTCGACGTGCACTACTCGTCGGGCCCGGCGAACCACTTCTTCTTCAACCTCGCCAACGGCACCGGCAGCACCGCCTACGGCACCTCCCCGGTCTGCGGCTCCGCCCCCGCCGTCACCGGCATCGGCCGGTCGAAGGCCGAGCTGATCTGGTTCCGCGCCGTGAACCTGTACTTCACGTCCAACACCTCCTACGTCAACACCGCCAACCCGGGCAACACGGCCCGCGCCTACTCGCTGCGCGCGGCCGCCGACCTGTACGGCAACTGCTCCACCGAGTACAAGGCGGTCAAGGCCGCCTGGACCGCGGTCAACGTCGCCGGCAACGACGCCGCCTGCCCGTAGCAGGCGCCGTTTCGGGGTCCGACTCCGTAGCAGGCAAGGTCCGGTCATGCGGATGGCCGGGCCTTGCCCTGTCTCGGGGCTCACGCCTGTCGATGACTCCCGTGCGCCGGCGGTCTACCGCCGTTCCCGGTTCGTGCCGCCGGCGCCGGTCCGGGTGGGGGGCATGACGGTGGATCGCTTGCGAGGCGCCGCCGGAGCCGGTTGGCGACGCTCTGCGATCTGCCTGTAAAAGGGTGAGACCGGGGCCGGTCGGGTGCGTCCGGTCACACGAAGCGACCGCCTAATCGTCTGTGTGGCAGAATATCTGCATGACCGACTATGGGCACGAGCTGCGCTTCGGGACGTTCCTGCCGGCCGAGGCGGAGACCGCCACGGAGACGCTCCGGCTCGCCCGGCTGACGGAGGAGCTCGGCCTCGACCTGACCAGTGTGCAGGACCATCCGTACCAGGCGCGGTTCCTGGACGCGTGGACGCTGCTGTCCGTCGTCGCGGCGCAGACCAGCACGCTCACCGTCTTCCCCAACGTCGCCAACCTGCCGCTGCGCCCGCCGGCCGTCCTCGCCCGGTCCGCCGCCAGCCTCGACGTCCTCACCGGCGGCCGGGTCGAGCTCGGCCTCGGCGCCGGCGCCTTCTGGGACGCGATCGCCGGCATGGGCGGTGAGGTGCTGACCCCCGGCGCGTCGCTCGAAGCCCTCGAAGAGGCCGTCGGCGTCATCCGGGCGCTGTGGAGCACTGAGCGCAGCGCCCGCGTCGACGGCACCCACTACCGGCTGCGCGGTGCCCACCCCGGCCCGCCGGCCGCCCACCCGATCGGCATCTGGATCGGCGGCGTCAAGCCACGCATGCTGCGCCTCGTCGGCCGGCTCGCCGACGGGTGGCTGCCGAGCGCCCCGTACGTGCCGCCGCCGCAGCTGGCCGAGGCGAACCGGCGCATCGACGACGCCGCCACCGCCGCCGGCCGCTCCCCGGGCGACATCCGCCGCCTGTACAACGTGGCCCCCGGTCAGGCGCCCCTCGCCGGGCACCCGAGGACGTGGGCGTCACAGCTGGCCGACCTGGCGCTGGGGGAGGGGATGAGCACCTTCGTCCTGATGGTGCAGGCGGGCGGGGACGGTGTGCTCCGGACGTTCGCCGAGGACGTGGTGCCGGAGACCCGCCGCCTCGTCGCCGCGGCCCGCGGCGCCACCGAAGCGCCCGCACCGGCCGCCGCGCCGGAGGTGGTGTCCGTGGCGGCAGGCGACGTGCCGGGGGCGGTCGCGTTGTGGGACGAGTCGCAGCGGCCGGCCGGGCCCGTGCCCGGGACGCCGCTCACCGCCGCGCAGCGGGCGTCCGGGCAGCACCTGGTCGACGTGCACGACCACCTCCGCCAGGAGCTGGAGCAGCTGCGGGACCTGGTCGAGCAGGTCGCCGCGGGCGGCATGGACGTCGGCCGGGCCCGGTCGATGATCAACACGATGACGATGCGGCAGAACGCCTGGACCCTCGGCACGTACTGCGAGAGCTACTGCCGGGTCGTCACCACCCACCACACCATCGAGGACGTGAACCTCTTCCCGCGCCTGCGCGCCGCCGACCCGCGCCTCGTCCCGGTCGTCGACCGGCTGGAGGCCGAGCACCACGTGATCGCCGACGTGCTCGAACGGGTCGACGCCGCCCTCGTCGCCATGGTGTCGCGGCCCGACGGCATCGCCGACGTCCGCAAGGCCGTCGACCTGCTCGGCGACACGCTGCTGTCGCACCTCGCCTACGAGGAGCGCGAGCTGGTCGACCCGATCGGCCGCCTCGGCCTCTTCTGACGCCTCTTCCGACGCATCTTCTGACACCGCCCGCGGGAGGCCGGCCCGCGGGACGTCAGAGGTCGACCCAGGCGTCCAGGCCGCTCGGCGAGACGCAGTGGACGCGGCCGCCCGGGTGCAGGGCGGGGTCGGCGGCGTACCGGTCGGCGAGTTCCCGCTCCGCCTCCACGGCGCCCGCGTCGGCGGCGACCAGCCGCTCGGCGACCCAGTCGGCGAGGTCCTCGTCGACCTCGCCCCACTCGTCCCACAGCAGCAGCTCGTCGCGCTGGCGGTGGGCGAGCTCGTGGCGGACCTGGTCGAGCAGGAAGCGGTGGCCGCGGTACGGGCCGACCGGATCCGCGCCGAAGTTGTCGGCGTCGATCTCCTCGCGGCGGTGCGCGGCCCACGCCTCGGCCGCGGTGATGAACTCCCGCACGTCGAACGTGTCGACGTCGGTCGTGGCGGGGTCGAGCTGGGCGTCGACGCGGACCCAGCGTTCGCCGTTCCAGTACTCGGCGACCACGTGGTCGTAGTGGAACGCGTCGCCGAAGTAGCCGGCGAAACCGATCCGGCTGCGGGCGGCTACTCCGCGGTGGCGCAGCGCGGCGACGGTGAGCAGGGTGAAGTCGCGGGCGCAGCCGACGACGCGGGTCTTCGGCTCGCGGGGCGCGCCGAGCGGGCGGGTGTGCCGGGACCGGTCCGCGGCGAGCATCCGCGACACCCACCGCGAGTCGACCTCGGCAAGTCGTTCGCCTCTGAACGACAGCCCCTGCGCGAAGTAGTGCACGACGACGTTGCGCACGACGCTGACCAGGCCGGGAATGTCCGTCGGCAGATGGTTGAGCAGCGCGGCGTACGGACCCGGGTCACTGAAGGCGGACTGCGACCGGTACCGATCGACCATGCGCCTCAATGTACCGTCACCCGATGCGCATCGACGTTCGCGGGTTGACCTTCGAGGTGGACGCAAAGGGTCCCGCGGACGGCCCGCCGGTCCTGCTGCTGCACGGGTTTCCACAGGACAGCCGCGAGTGGGACGGCATCACCGGCGGGCTGCACGACGCCGGCCTGCGCACCTTCGCCCTCGACCAGCGCGGCTACTCCCCGGGCGCCCGGCCGGACGGCAAGCGGGCCTACCGGATGGCCGAGTGCGTCGCCGACGTCGTCGCCGTGCTCGACGCGCTCGGGCTGCCCGACGCGCACGTCGTCGGGCACGACTGGGGCGCGGTGGTCGCGTGGCAGGTCGCGGCCCGGCACCCGGACCGGGTCCGGACGCTGACCGCCGTGTCCGTGCCGCACCCCGTGGCGTACGCGACCTCGGTCAAGCGCGACGTCGCGCAGACGCTCAAGTCGGCGTACATGCTGTTCTTCCGCACGCCGTGGCTGCCGGAGCGGCTGCTGTCGGCCCGCGGCGGCGCGCTGCTGCGCAGGATCGCCGGCGGTCACCCCACCACGGAGCCGGACAACCTGACGGGAGCGCTCAACTGGTACCGGGCGATCTCCGGCCACGACCTCAAGGGACTGGGCCCGGTCACGGTGCCGACGACGTTCGTCTGGAGCGACCGCGACGTGGCGATCTCCGGCCACGCCGCCCGCCGGTGCGCGGGCTTCGTGACCGGAGACTTCCGTTTCGTGACCCTGCGTGGCGTCAGCCACTGGATCCCCGACGAGGCACCCGGGCCGCTGCTGGAGGCCGTGCTGGAGCGGGTCAGCCGCCGTCCACCGCCGTGAAGGGCTGCAGCGGCTGCTTCGCCGCGATCGCCGGCACCGTGACCCGCTCGACCACGTCGAACATGGCCCGGCCGAGCACCGCGTGCGCCTCGACGGCGGGGTGCGTCGCGCCGTAGTTGTCGAGGTCGCCGAGGCCCTCGGCGAACAACCCGTAGACGAGGGCGGGCGCGCCGTCGGCGCCGAACATGATCCCGGCCTCGTGCCGGGACGCGCCGAGGGTGTTGAAGTCCTGGCCGTACTTGGACGCGACCCGGCTGCGCTCCGCCGAGGACATGTTGCGCCGGATCCCGTCGTGGTAGCCGTTGATCCAGCGCAGGATGCCGAGCAGGAAGTCGCAGGAGGCGGGCTTCAGCAGCGTCTTCGTCGCCAGGCGCCACAGCAGGTCGTGGATCTCGCGGGGTGTGGTGTCGCCGAGGAAGAACCGGTTCGGGTTCGCGACCGGCTCGACCCTGGTGTGGGTGAAGCCCTTCGCGGCGAGGATCTCGTTGATCTCCAGGGCCGGCACGACCCGGCCGCACATGCGCACCGCGGTGTTGTCGGAGACGAGCAGCATCGCGGTGAGGAAGTTGGCGACCGTGATGTCGTCGCCCCACACCGTGTGCAGGAAGTAGATGCCGGTGCCGCCGAGGATGATGTCGGCCTGCAGGTCGAGCTTCTGGTCCAGCCGCAGCTCCCCCCGGTCGATCTTGTCCATGACGGCGGTGGCGACGGCGAGCTTCTGCACGCTGTAACCCTTGGTGACGTGGTCGGCGTCGTCCTGGACGACCGGCTGCGGCACCCCCGCCGCGTCGACCAGCGCGATGTGGGCGTGCCAGGTGCCGCCGGCCTTGGCCTTCTGCCGCTCGTACACGCGGCGGATGCGCTCGGAGGGAGACCCTGTCGCCATGGTCGCCGCCTCCGCCGAAGCGGGTGAGCCGACGAGCGGGACGGCCGCGGCCCCGGCGCCGAGTGCCATGGCGGCGCGGCGGGTGAGCTTGTTCGTCATGGTCCGGACGCTAACCACACGCCATGACCGATTCAACATGACAAATCCCATCTGCTGCGCTTTCAACCTTTGACCGCCCTGCGGCGTCGTCCTTGTAGCGTTTCATCATGGACATAGCGGCGTCCCTCACCGGGGCACTTGAGGCCGTCACGTTCGCCGACCGGGGCGCCGACGAGGTCACCGGCCTGCTCGTCGAGGCGGTCGTGGCGTGGGCCGAGGGGCAGGGCTGGCGGACGTATCGCCGCGCCGCGAGCGTGTTGCCGTTGCCGCCACCGTACGAGCGGCAGCGCTCCGTCCTGGATGTCGCCTGCGCCCGGCCCGGCGGCCCGCCCGTGGTGGTCGAGGTCGACCACGGCGACCGGCAGCGCACCGTCGACAAGCTCGCCGCCGAGGCCGCCGCCGGGCGGGTCGCGGTCTGGGTGCGGTGGGGCACCGGCCGGCTCGCCGTCCCGGAGGGGGTGCTCCTGGTGGCGCTGCCGGTGACCGCGCGGGCCGGCCTGCACGGGCGCGGCAGGCTGTTCTCCCGGGTGCCGGACCTGCCGGCCCCGGCGCACACCGCGGGCGGCGGGTCGTACACGGCGGAGGAGCTCGGCGCGGGCGGCGGTTCGGACATGGTGGAGTCGTCCACGGTGGAGTCGTCCACGGTGGAGGAGCGCGGCGCGGGCGGCGGGTCATCCACTGTGGAGGAGCGCGGCGAGGGTGGCGGGTCGTACACGGCGAAGGAGGCCGGACAGGACCCGCCGGCACCGGAGCGCGGTGCGGGCGGTGGGTCACCCGCCGAGGAGGAACCGGACAGCGATGTGGCGCTGGTGCTGCGCGCCTACGCCGCGTTCGCGCGGGGCGACATCGACGGCGCGGTGCGGGACCTGGCGCCGGACGTGGACTGGGTCGAGCCGGACGAGTTCCCCGGCGGCGGGCACCACCGCGGGCCGGCGGCGGTCGCGGCGTACCTGCGCGACTCCTACGACGGCTGGGGCGAGCTGCACTCCGAGCCGGTCGCGCACCGCCGCGGCGACCAGATCGTGATCGTGCACCGGGTGTGGGGCACCCTCCGCGACGGCACGCCGGCGTCGGCGACGGTCGCGGACGTGTTCACCGTCGAGGACGGCAAGGTCGTGCTGATGATGGCCTACGCGGACCCGGCGGACGCGTTCCGGTAGGCGGCCCGCTGCGGGCACGGGGCGTGGGCGACGCGGCCCTTGCCGCCGGTCTTCGCCGCGTACATGGCGACGTCGGCGTCGTGCATCAGCTCGTCGATCGGGACCTCGCCGTCCCACAGCGACACGCCGACGCTGGCCCGCGGGGTGAGCGTCGCGCCGTTGTGCTCGGTCGGGGCCTGCAGCGCGGCGAGCAGGCGGCCGGCGACGGCGTCCACGTCCTCGCGGGCGTCCATGCCGTCGAGCAGGACCGCGAACTCGTCGCCGCCGAGCCGGGCCACGGTGTCGCAGGCGCGGACCCCGGCGAGCAGCCGCTCGGCGACGACGGTGAGCAGGTGGTCCCCGGCGGCGTGCCCGTGCACGTCGTTGACCTGCTTGAAGCCGTCGAGGTCGACGAGCAGCATCGCGACGGGCAGGCCGCTGCGGGCGTTGCCGCGGGCCGCGCCGAGCCGCTCGCGCAGCAGGGCCCGGTTGGCCAGGCCGGTCAGCCCGTCGTGGGAGGCCCGGTGGTGCACCTCCTCGAACACGCCGCGCAGCACGCCGAGCGTCTCGTTGAGCGAGCGCCCCATCTGGCCGACCTCGTCGGCGCGGTCCAGCTCGACCCGGCGGCTGAGATCGCCGCGGGCGACCCTGGCGAGGACGTCGACGACCTCCCGCAGCGGTCTGGAGATGGTGCGGGCGGCGAGCACCGACAGCAGCACGGCGGCGAGCGCGCCGATGGCGAGGAGCAGGCCCATCAGCTGGGCGGTGCGCACGCTGTTGGCCCTGGTCCTGCGGGCGCCGTCGTCGACGGCGTCGACGAGCTGGTCGAGGAAGCTGCTGGCCCGGTCCTTGACGGCGCGGGCGATCGCCTCGGAGCGCACCAGCACGACGGAGGCGGCCTTGCGCTGGTCGCCGTCGCGGGCCGCGTCGAGCGCCGCGTCGCGGGCGGTGCGCCACATCGTGATGGTCGCGGCGAAGGAGCGCAGGCTCTCGTGTTCAGCGGCGGACAGCCCGATGACGGTCAGCGCCCGCACGTCGGTGTCGATGGCCTTGTCGGTCTCGGCGATGGTCTCCGCGTAGCTGTCCCGGTAGAAGCCGGGCTCCGACAGGATGTACGACAGCACGGACTCCTGCTGGGAGCCGACGGCGGAGCGGACCGCGGTCATCCGCGCCAGGGCGACGACGTTGACCTTGTACTCGTGGTCCTGCTCGGCGACGAGCCGGCGCAGGTTGAGCAGGCCGACGACGCCGGACGCGGTGAAGATCGCGGTGACGACGAGCGACACACTCATGATCTTCGTGGCGATCCGGCGGTCAGCTGTCCAGCGCCGCATCCGGTCGTACACGCCGCTGACATCGGCGCGGAGTGGCGGAAGCTAAGCGGGCCAGGTGGCGTCGACCCGGTGCAACGCGGTTGCCGTGGGGGTGCCCTTCACCCACGCGGTCATCTCGGTCCAGAACGAGCCGGCGCCGACGGTCGCCGGCATCAGGTCGGAGCCGTCGAAGCGGAACGTGACGGCGGGGTCGGCGAGCAGGTCCGCGGACAGCTTCGCCACCGGCGAGGTGAGCAGCGACCGGTCGAGGCCCTTGTTGGCGCTGACGATGTCGCCGCTGACGGCCCGGCGGCCGGCGAACTCGGGGGTCGCCAGGTAGGCGGCGAGCGCCTGGACCTCCGGGCGGTCGGTGAACGCGCCGGCGAACACCCCGGCGCCGAGGACGGGGCGGCCGGCGCCCGATCCCGCCGCGGGGTCGACCGGCGGCAGGTAGAACGCGAAGATGTCGCCGTCCTCGGTGATCTTCGCGGTCGAGGGCCACCAGGTGCTGTAGAACGACGCCTGCCGGTGCATGGCGCATTTCTGCTGCAGGATCGGCAGGCCGCCCTCCTGGAACGCGGTGGTGGCGACGCTGTCGACGCCGCCGTAGCCGCCGTTGACGTAGGCGGGGTTGCGCAGGATCCCGCCGACGCGGTCGAGCGCGGCGACGACGACGGGGTCGTCGAACGGGATCCGGTGCTCGACCCACCGGTCGTAGACGTCGGGTCCGGCGGTGCGCAGCAGCGTGTCCTCGAGCCAGTCGGTGACCGGCCAGCCGGTCGCGGCGCCGGACTCGATGCCTGCGCACCACGGCTTCACGCCGTCGGCGGCGATGCGGTCGCTGAGCGCGAGCATCTCGGCCCACGTCTTCGGCACCGTGTAGCCCTTCGCGGCGAAGTACTTCGGCGAGTACCAGACGAAGGACTTCACGTTGGCGTCGACGGGGGCGCCGTACAGGACGCCGTCGACGCTGCCGTAGCGCTTCCAGTCCGCGGAGAACCACCGGTCGACGTTGGCGACGACCTCGGCGCCGGCGGGCTTGAGGGCGCCGGCACGGACCATGCTCGTCAGCAGGCCCGGCTGCGGGAAGAGGGCCAGGTCGGGCGCGTCGCCGGCCTTGACCCGGGTGGGCAGCGCGGTCTCGAAGTCCGCGGAGCCCGAGTAGTTGATGGAGATGCCGGTGCACGCCTGGAACGCCTCCCAGGCCTTGGCGAGCTTGTCGGCCTCCACGTCCCGGATCGACGAGGAGACGCTGACGGTGGTGCCGTGGTGGCCCTGGTAGTCCGCGTAGGGCGCGCAGCTGGCGGAGGTGGCCGGTCCGTCGGCGCCGCCACCGCCGCAGGCGGCCGCCGCGAGCACGACCGCCGTCGCGACACCCCTCCGCAGCGTCCGAAAAATCCCCATGAATGCAGCATATGCGGTTGATTCGGTCAGGTGGGTGCGGTCGCCGTACGGGGTCGGCCGGTCGGTTCCGAAGTGGTCGGCCGTTCGGTACGGACAAATGCGGCCATTCCAGGGTGCAGGCGGGCAATCGCGGCTGTGAATGATTTCACGCCCGCCAACGTCGGGCGGATGCGGCGGTTAGCGTCGCCGACGGCCCTCATGACGGCCGGTAACCACTTCGTCCGTTTCGCCCGGTACTTCGGGGTCCGTCCGGCTTCTGCAGCGGCAGGCATCCCCGAGACACGCACGAGAGCACCGGGCCGACCGTGGAGTCATCCTGAACGCACGCCAGCCCCTGCACCGCATCGCAGCCGGCACCGCTGCCCTCGCCCTCACCGCCGTCTGGCTCGGCCCCTCGGCCGCCGCGGCCCAACCGGCACCACCGAACGAACTGAGCGTCGACTCGGCCGGCACCCTCGCCGACCAGGAGCTCGCGTTGGCCGCCTACGAGCGGGCCGACAAGACCTACCGGACGCTGCGGCTGCAGACCCGCACCGCTCCCGGCGCCAACGACGCCGACACCCGCCCCGCAACCCCGGCGCAGCCCTCGGTCATCGTCACCAAGCCGGCGCCGAAGAAGGCGCCACCGAAGAAGACGACCGGCTCAGGATCGGGCGGGTCCACCGTGCAGCCGCCGTCCGGCGCCGCCGGGACCGTGGTGTCCTTCGCCCTCGCCCAGGTCGGCAAGCGCTACGTGTACGCCACCTCCGGGCCGAACACGTACGACTGCAGCGGCCTGGTGTCGGCCGCCTACGCCCGGGTCGGGATCAAGCTGCCGCACCAGAGCGAGCAGATCGCCGCCCGCGGGCGGCGCGTGCCGTCCGGGCAGTGGATGCCGGGCGACGTCATCCACACCTCCGGGCACGTCGCCATCTACATCGGCGGCGGCAAGGTCGTCGAGGCCGCCAACCCCAGCTCCGGGGTGCGCGTCGCGCCGGTGCGGGGCGGCACCGCGTACCGCTTCCTCTGACGTCTCCGGCCTCGCCGGTGCCGATGTACCGGCGAGGCCCGAAACGCTCAACAACCGTCCTGCACCGCCGATGCACCCGATGTGACCGCTTCTGGACGGCCGGCCCTGCTCGCGCCGGCACTCTGGCTCGCGGACCGGGTCCGCACCAGCACCCGCCTCGCGGTGCTCTGCGTGGTCCTGCTGATCCCCGGCCTGGGCGCCACCTGGGCGTACACCGGATCCATCAACCACCAGATCGACCTCACCGGCGCCGCGGTCGACGGCACCGAGGTGGTCCATCCGGCGCTGGACGCGATGGCCGACCTCGCCGCCGGCCGGACCCCGGACCTGGGCCGGCTGCGCACCGAGGTCGCCGGCCACCCGCGCCTGGGCCTGTCGGACGAGATGAACGCCGTCACCGCCGCACAGGGGAAGCTGGCGGCGGCCGAGGCCGTCGCCGCGCTCATCACCGAGGCCGGCAACACGTCCAACCTCACCCGCGACCCGGACCTCGACACGTCCTACGTCGCCGGCATCCTGGTCGGGCTGCTGCCCGAGGCGATCCGGGCGGCCACCGGCGCGGCGGCCCAGGACACCTCCGCACCCCGCAACGACCGCGTCGCGGCCCAGGCCGTCCTGGCCGGCACCCTCAAGGGCACCGCCGGCGAGATCCGCGAGGCGGTCCAGACCGCGACCCGCAACACCGGCGACGCGTCGCTCGCGCAGCGGCTCACCACGCTCGGCGGCGCCGCGGACGCCGTCGAGGCGCTCGGCGCCACCCTCACCGCCGCACTCACCGAGCCGGGCCCGACCGCGTTCGGCGGCGCCGCGGCCGTCGCCGCCGCCGTCGAACCGGCCATCGCCGCCCTGAACCGGCTGCTCGGCACCCGGCTCGACCACCTGCGCCAGGACCGGCTGATCAACCTCACCGCCACCACCGCCGGCCTCGTCATCGCGCTGTGGCTGGCCGCGGCCGTCTGGTGGCGCACCCGCCACGACGTGAACCTCGCCTGCGCCGGCGTCGTCGCCACCGCCGACGGCGACCTCGCCGAGCGGGAGCTGCCCGACGGGCGCGACGAGCTCGGCGACCTCGGCCGGGCCCTGCGCAAGGCCCGCGGCCGCCTCGCCGAGCAGGACGCGGAGCTGCGCCAGGCCCAGCGGGTCCGGGAGGATCAGCTGCACGCGTCGTTCGAGCAGCAGCGGGAGGCGCAGCGGCAGCTCCGCGAACGCGCCCAGGGCGTCGTCGACGAATCCGTCGGCGAGATCTCCCGCGAGCTGCGCGACGTCCGCGCCCAGGTCGACGCCGTCCGCGACGCCGCCCGCACCATCGACGAGCGGGTCACCGAGGCCGACCACGCCACCGCGTCCGTCGTCGAGCGGGCCCGCCGCGCCGAACAGGTCGTCGCCGCGCTCGGCGAGAGCCTCCGCCAGGTCGACGGCACCACCCAGCTCATCGCCGGCATCGCGGCCCAGACCCGGCTGCTCGCCCTCAACGCCACCATCGAGGCCGCCCGCGCCGGGGAGGCGGGCCGCGGCTTCACCGTCGTCGCCAACGAGGTGAAGGACCTCGCCGGCACGACGGCCCAGTCCACCGAACAGATCGCCGCCACCCTCACCACGCTGGAGCGCAGCGCCGCCGACATGACGAACACGATCGCCGCGATGGTCGCCGGCGTCGGCGGCATCGGCGACGCGACCGGCGTCCTGCGGCACGTCGCCGTCGACCAGCACAGCGTCGTCGAGGTCCTGGACCGCCAGGTCAACGGCACCATGGGGCGCATCGAGCAGATGTCGGCGCTCGCGGAGAAGCTGGAACGCCGCCACGCCGAACGCATCGCCGCCACCGGCCCCGTCCGCCTCGGCCTCGCCGGCGGGCGCGAGGTCGTCCCCGCCCAGCTGCAGGACCTCAGCCACGGCGGCCTGCGCTGCCAGGCCGACGGCACCATCGACCTGCGCAGCGGCGGCACCCTCGACGTCGAGCTCGTCCTCGACGGCACACCCACCCGCCTGCACTGCCAGGTCGTGCACTGCATCGCCAGTGGCCCGCACACCGAGCTCGGCCTGCAGTTCCTCGCCCCGCCCACGGACACCGTCGAACGGATCCGCCGGCACATGAACGCGACCAGCTGAATTCGGGGTACACCACGACATGTCGAAATTCCTGCGCGTCACAGCCATCCTGTCCGTGGTGTTGGCGTCTGTACTGATGTCCGCGCCGGCGTCGGCCTCACCCGTTTCGCCCGCCGTGCTGGATCTCCCCGAAGGGTTCCAGCCCGAGGGAATCGCGACCGGTCCCGGGCCCTTCGCGTACCTCGGCTCCCGCGCGGACGGCCGCATCTACCGCGCCAACCTCATCACCGGCAAGGGCACCGTCGTCAGCCCCGCCGTCGGCACCCCGTCGCTGGGCATGAAGACCGACCAGCGCGGCCGCCTCTTCGTCGCCGGCGGCAACGCCGGCAACGCCCGCGTCATCGACCTGCGCACCGGCGCCGTCCTGCGCTCCTACCAGTTCGCGACCGCGCCCACGTTCGTCAACGACGTCGTGCTCACCCCGCGGGCCGCGTACTTCACCGACTCCAACAAGGCCGTCGTCTACCGGCTGCCGCTCGGGCGCGACGGCTCCCTGCCCGCCACCTTCGAGACGCTGCCGCTCACCGGCGACTTCGTCCTCGACCCCAACGGGCTCAACCTCAACGGCATCACGCAGACCCCGGACGGGCGCGCCCTGATCGCCGTGCAGTCCAGCACCGGCTACCTGTTCCGCATCGACCCGGCGTCCGGCGTCACCGCCCGCATCGGCGACCTGGCCCTCGTCAACGGCGACGGCCTGCTCACGATCGGCCGTACCCTGTACGTCGTGCAGAACCGCCTCAACCTGCTCACCTCGGTGAAGCTGTCGAAGGACGGCCGCACCGGCACCGTCATCGCGTCGGTGACCGACGCCCGCTTCGACGTGCCGACGACGGTCGCGAGGTTCGGCAACCGGCTCTACCTGCCGAACGCCCGCTTCACCACGCCGCCGACGCCGACCACCCCGTACACGGTCGTCGCCGTTCGCCTCTGACTGTCGTCGCCGTTCGCCTCTGACTGTCGTCGCCGTGCGCCTCTGACTTTGATGTGTGCTGCCGCCACCGGACACCCGGTGGCGGCGGCGCGTCAGTCGTCCTGCTGCTCCTTCTTCTTCTGCTTCTCGTCCTTCTCGCGCTGCGTGGCGAGCTCGAGCGCGAGGACCGCGGCGAGGATCAGGACGTGGTTCTCCGAGTCGGCGATGCGCACCGCGTAGCTGTCGCGGATGCTCAGCCAGCGCTTCGACACCGAGGCGACCTCGCGGCCGTCGCGCTCCACCGTGTACTCGTGGTCGAACAGGTCACCGCTCATCGTCAGGTCGCCGTCGCCCGGCACGTCGATGGTGAACTTCTCGCGGAACGGCGTGAACAGCTTCTTGCGGACCTCCGCGGCGTCCTCGCCGGCGATCCTGATCTGGTACGTGGGCCGCAGCGCGATCAGCTGCCGGTGGACCGACGCGACCTCGGCACCGTGGAGGTCCTCGATGACCAGCTTGTCGCGCAGGCTCAGCACCTTGCCGTCGACGTGCAGGACCTTGCGGCCCGAGTCGTCGGTGATGTCGAAGTCGTCACCGATGTCGAAGAACCGTTCCTTGATGACATACATGATCCCGATTCTCCTCCGGTCGGGCGGTCTTTGCCCGGCGGGCGCTGCGGTCCCTTGCCTGGCGGGTTCCTCTGGGTCAGGCGGTCTCTGCCCGGCGGGCGAGCGTCACGGTCGTGCGCAGGTCGAGGGTCGTGCCGCCGCCGAGGCCGTCCAGCGTCCGCGCCAGCGCGGCGAGGAGTGTCTCCTGCTCCTGCGGCGTCCTGGCCCGGAACGGGCCGAACGTGCGGACCAGCCGCAGGTACGCCTCCGTGGTCATCGGCAGCTCGCGGCCCATCCGCACCAGCTCCACGTCGGTGAACAGGCCCGCCGACGCGATGTCGTCCCGCGCCCAGGTGTCGGGCCGCGGCCGTACGCCGTCGTCGCGCACCGACCGGAACGCGGCGTCGATCGCGGCCTCGTGCGCCGGGTCGGCGTACGCGTACCGGTGCCCGAACACGGCAAGGGTCCCGCCGGGCGTGATCGCGTCGAACGCCCGCCGGGCGCGCGTTTCGGGGTCGAGCCAGTGCCACGCCATCGCGCAGCCGAGCAGCGACACCCCGCCCGGCGGCGGCACCCACCGCTCGAACGGCGCCACCACCGTCACCGCGGGATACCGGGCCTGGAGGACCGCCGCCATCCTCGCGTCCGGCTCGACGCACGTGACCGGCGCGCCCAGCCCGAGCAGCACCGCCGTGCCGTGCCCGGTGCCGGCGCCGATCTCCGCGACCGTCTCCAGTGGACGTTCCACATATTCCACATAGGACGCTATCGCCGCGCTGACCTCCGGCGGGTAGCCCGGCCGGGCGTCGTCGTACACCGCCGCGACCTCACCGAACCGGTTCCCCGTCCCTTGCATGCCTCAGATTCTGTCAGACCCCGGTGGTAGGACTGGGGCATGCGAGGACAGGTCTCTCAGGGCGGGCACCCAGTGCTCGCCGTAACGGTGGTGGAGGTCGGGCAGCTGCCAGTCGTCGCCGGTCACCGTGCCGCGGCACAGGGCCGAGCCGCAGCCGCACGGCATGGTGAAGCCGGGGGCGGCGGTGCTCGTCGCGTAGTCGTTGGTGAGCTCCTCGCCGGCGTCGATGTCGCGCCGGGCGGCGAGCGTGTAGGCGTCGACCCACCACAGGTTCGGGTCGCAGCTGTGGTTGCCCTTGCCGTTCGGCCTGCCGGGCGGCACCACGAGGTGCAGGGTCGCGCTCACCGTGATCGTGTCGATGTATGGGCTGCCGGGCCGCCGGGCCGCTTCGGCGAGCAGGTCGCTGAGCTCGGCCCAGGTCACCAGTCGCCCGCCGAGCCGCGACACCGCGGTGCCCGCGGGGATCCCGGCCCGGGCGAAGAGCCCGTCGCCGGCGATCCCCGACACGCCCACCTCGATGTCGGGGTGCAGCCAGCAGTCGGGTTCGGGAGCGTCCACCATGCCGCGATCCTGCCCCATCGAGACGGGGTGCCGCGGTGCGCTACCTGACGCGACGGTTCGCGGCCGCCGCCGCCGACCGCTGGGTGAACTTCGGCGTGGCCGGCGACGAGTACCTCGACCTTGTCCGGTCCCGCCGCACGGGGCCGTCGGCCTTCTGACGCGTCACACCCCGTCCCGCCTGCGCCAGGCCGCGGCGTGTGTGGATGTGCCGGCGTCGACGAGGTTTGCGGCGCTCGCCCTGGGGTGCGGTGCGGCCGGTCGGTGCAGCATGGGTGCGGTGTTCTCCTGTGGACGTTTCTCTGGACGTGGTGGTGTTCGTCCGCCCCGGGCGGGCGGGGTGGTGGCGGGACGGCCCGAGGGTCACGGCGCCGGGGTGGTGGTGATGTTGTGCCACAGGTGGAGGTGGCCGTTGCCGTCGGCGGCGGCGAGGGTGGTGCCGTCGGGGTGGAAGGCGAGGGCGTTGACGAGGCGGGTGCCGGTGTCCAGGAAGCGGGGATCGGGGACGCCGGGCGCGGGGCGCAGCTTGATGATGCCGCTCGCGCAGCCGATGGCGAGCACGTCGCGGCCCCAGGCGAGGGACAGGACCCGGCGGCGGCCGCCCGGGTTGCGGGAGCCGGTCAGGGTGCCGGTGGCGACGTCCCACAGGCGGACCACGCCGCCGAGGCCGCCGGCGGCGAGCGTGGTGCCGTCGGGGGAGTAGGCGAGCGCCATGACCTGGGCGCGGTGCCCGCGCAGGGTGGCGCGGCGGGTGCGGGACGGCACGTCCCACAGCAGCACGGAGCCGTCGAAGCCGGCGCTGGCGAGGGTGCGCCCGTCGGGGGAGAACAGGACCTTCTCGACGTGGCCCGAGTGCCCGGTCAGCACCGCGAGGGGTTCGCCGGTGGCGGCGTCCCACAGGCGCACGGTCAGGTCGATGCTGCCGGTGGCGACGAGCCGGCCGTCCGGTGAGACCGCGGCGGACTTCAGCGGCGCCGTGTGGCCGGACATGGTGGTCAGCTCCTCGCCGGTGGCCGCGTCCCAGCGCTGGGCGAGGCCGTCGGCGCTGGCGGTGACGAGGCTCCGGCCGTCGGGGGTGAACGCGACCGCCATGACCCAGCCGCCCGGCGCCGGCCGGTGGGCGCCGGTGTCCTCGCCGGTCCGTGCGTCCGCGATCCGCACCGTACAGTCGGCGCCGCCGGTGGCGACCAGCGTGCCGTCGGGCGAGAAGGCCACGGCGGCCAGCCCGTCCTGGCGCGGGTCCACGGTCACGTCCGGCCGGCGGCCCATGCCGCGGTAGGAGTCCTTGACGAGCTTCGGGTAGCCGACGAACCCGAGCAGGAACACGGCCACCCGGCCGGCGGTGGAGTCCAGCTGCGTCATCCACCACACGGCGCCGACCGGCAGGATCACCCCGAATATCACCCCACACATACACAGGGATGCTGATAGTTACCAAGGTGATCGTCAATGGCCGGGAAGAGGTGTCGGACACATCCCGGACAGCAGGTGCCGGACAGTGGCGCGGGTGCAGGAGAATGGCCCGGGCGTGATCACAGGTAGATCACGTTCGTTGGGTGCCGCCAACCGCGCGGCGGGGGGAATGCGTCGGAGGTTGTGTGAGCCCAACTCTCGGCGGGGTGACGGGGCCCGCCCGGCGGGCGACCCTGCCCACGATCCCGCGTCAACGTGTCCAGCCCGGCGGTGTTCGTACACCGGCGGCGACGACAAGCCGGAAGACCCGGCTCGTCACGGTCGGGGCGGTCGTCGCCGGCCTGGCGGTGCTGCTCCTCGGCTACCTGCGCATGGCGCGGGCCACCCCCACCAACAGTGACGCCGCCGCAAACGCGTTGCAGGCCTGGGACATGCTGCACGGTGACGTGCTGCTGCGCGGCTGGACGCTCAGTGACGTGTCGTTCTACAGCACGGAGCTGCTGCAGTACGCGCTGATCGAGCTCTTCTTCGGTCTCGACCAGCGCGTCGTGCACGTGGCGTCGGCGACCACCTACCTGCTGCTGATCGTGTTCGCGTCGCTCGCCGCCAAGGGCGACGCGACCGGGCGCGCGGCGTGGGCGAGGGTCGCGGTGGTCGTCGCGACCCTGCTCGTGCCCCAGCCGCACGGCGGGTGGGCGGTCGTGCTGTACGCGCCCGACCACACCGGCACGGCCGTGCCGCTGCTGCTCGCGTGGCTGCTCGTGGACCGCAGGTCGGCGACGCCGCTGCGCCGGTGGTGGCCCGTCGGGCTGCTGGTCGTGCTCGCGCTCGCGCAGGTCGCCGACCCGCTGGCCATGTTCATCGGCGCGGTGCCGCTCGCGCTGGTGAGCGCGGCACGGCTGATCCGCGGGCGGACCTGGCGTGGCACCGACGCGCACCTGCTCGCCGCCGCCGCCGGGTCGGTCGTGCTCGCGCACGCGCTGCTCGCCCTGGTCTGGTGGGCCGGCGGCTTCTCGGTGCACTCGCCGGTGGCACGCTTCAGCCCCGCCGCTGAGCTGGGCGACCACGTGGTGACGGCGGTGAACGCGACCGCACACAACTACGGCGCGTACCTGCCGACGCTGGACGGCCCGCTCGCGCTCGCCGCCGGGCTCGTCAACCTGGCGCTGCTGCTGCTCGCCGTGGCCGCGTCCGGCGCGACGGTGATCCGGTTCTTCCGCACTTCCCCGGACGGCACCTCCGCGGACGGCACTTCCTCGGACGGCGCTTCCCTGGCGGGCGGTGACCGGATCGCGCAGGTCCTGACGGCCGCGATCCTGGTCAACCTGGCCGCGTTCATCGCCTCCACCCAGGCCGGCGACATCGGCAGCGCCCGGCAGATCGTCGCCGTGCTGCCCTTCGGCGCGGTCCTCTCCGCCAGGGTGTGGGGCGAGCGGCTCCTCACCGCCGGCCCCGCCGTACGGCGGATCGGGGCCGTCGCCGGCGTGATCCTCGTCGTCGCGTTCGCAACCCAGTCAGCCGGCGCGAAGCCGCAGCCGCCGGAGGCGCACGAGGTCGCGGAGTACCTCGTCGCGCACGACCTCCGGTACGGGCTCGGCAGCTACTGGGGCTCCAACGTCATCACCCTCGCCAGCAACGGCCGGACGCAGGTCGCGCCGGTGATCGGCCCCGACATCCGCTCGTACCGCTGGGAGTCCGACGCCGACTGGTACGACGCCACCAAGCACGACGCGCGCTTCCTCGTCGTCGACCTGAAGCACGCCCGGTACGGCACGGTCGACGCCGCGGTCGCGCAGTTCGGCGTACCCGTCGAGCGGCACGACTTCGGCCGATGGGCGCTTCTCATCTACGACCACAACCTGCTCGCCGGTCTGCCGGCGCAGTGCGGCGGCCTGGCCGCCGCCACCCACACGCACTGCCCACCCCTGGCCCCGAAGATCCCCGGTGCCGGCCTGCTGGACTGATGGCCGATCCCATGGATTGCTGATCCATGGCCGGACTGATGGCTGACTTCATGGACTGCTGATCCCGTGGCCGGGCTTGCTGTGTTGACGGCCGGTCCCGTGGCCGGCCAGCTGTGCTGACGGCCGGTCCCGGCGTGCCGGCGTGCCGGCGTGCCGGACTTGATGACCGGTCCCGGCGCGCCGGCGTGCCGGACGTGATGACCGGTCCCGGCGCGCCGGCCTGCTGGACGTGATGGCCGATCCCGTGGGCGGCCTGCTGGGCTGATGGCGGATGGCGGGCTGCCCACGTGCCCGAGCTCAGTGGTCGCGTAGCACCATGCGCAACTCCTGGACTGATGGCGGATGCTGGTCTGCTGCCGGTGCGCCGGTGCGCCGGTCCGATGGCGGATGTCGTGGGTGGTCTGATGGCGGATCTCGTCAGATCGCTCGTGAGATCAGATCGCAGCGAGATCAGATCGCCCGGGAGATCGGACTTGGTGCTCGGTTCCGGTGGTGCGCCGACTAGTCCGAAAACTGAGGGTGAGTGGGCGTGCGGCAGCTCCCGGCGGAGCCGGGACCTGTCTGTGGCGTCTTCAGGCGGCTTGGGTGCTGGGTCGTTCGGCGGTGACGGTGTAGCCGAGTGCTTCGAGTTGGCGGATGTGGTTGCGCGCTTGTCGTTCGGGGTTGATCCGGCTGTCGTGGTAGCCGGCGCCGAGATCGTGGAACGTGGTCTCGGCGCCGGACAACACGTGCCAGATGACGATGAGGGTGGACCGGCCGACGGCGACGACGGCGCGTTTCGCTCCGCGTCTACGGGCGATTCGCCGGTAGCGTTCGCCGAGGAACGTCTGGGTCCGGGCGGCGCTGACCGCGGTCTGGCCGAGGGCCCGGGCCAGGTAGGGGTTGCCGTGTCCGGTGGCGCCGCTGCCCTTCTTCCGGCCGGCGGACTCCTGCACCTTGGGTGAGAACTTGGCCCAGGACGCCAGATGTGCCGGGGTCGGGAAGCGGCTCATGTCGGTCCCGATCTCCGCGATGATCGCCCGGGCGGCGACAGCGCCGACACCAGGGATCTGCTCAAGCCGGGTCGCCGCTTCGGCGAAAGGGGCGATACGGACCTCGATCTCGGCGTCGACGTCGGCGATGTCCGCGGCGATCGCGTCGATCCGGGCCAGCATCTTGGCCAGCAGGAATGCGTGATGCTCGCTGAACCGGCCGACGAATGCCTCTTCCAGGACGCCGATCTTGCGGCGGAGCGACGCCTTGGCCAGTTGCGCCAGCCGGGCGGGGTCGCGTTCCCCGGCGAGCAACGCGGCCAGCATCGCCCGGCCCGAGACACCGAAGATGTCCGACACCACCACCGACACCTTGATCTGCGCGTCCTCCAGAAGCTTCTCGACCCGGTTGCGTTCCGCGCCCTGCGCGGCAACGAGATCGACCCGATACCGGGTGAGGTCCCGCAGCATCCGAACTTCGGGTGGTGGCACGAAACTCGGCCGCAGCATCTGCCGTTCCGCGACCTTGCACAACCACACCGCGTCCAACCGGTCCGTCTTCGGCCGGCCCGGCAGATGCTTCACATCCCGGGCGTTGACCAGCCACGTCTCGAACCCGGCCGCTTCAAGCAGATAAAACACCGGCTTCCAGTAGTCGCTGGTCGCCTCCATCACCACCCGGGTCACCCCAAGCTCCCGCAACCGGTCCGCCATCCGCAGCAACGAGCGAGTCATGGTCGAGTAGCTGTCGACCTCCTGCAGCCGCCGTCCCGGCCGGGCCGGGTCCGGCAACCTGACACAACACACAAGCGTGGCCTTACCGATGTCCAACGCAGCGACCCGCTCGATGAGCTCCTCACGCTCCTGCATCTCCTCCAACACGTGGCCCTCCCAGCCCGCGCAGCGCCAACAGGTGCCGCCCGCGGTGGCCACTGAGGGACAGCGAATCTAGTCCTCGCGCTCGAAGCAACAGTGAAGGGCCCATCAGCGTGGTCACCAGCACCCGACTAACCCACGGCCTGGAACGAACCAAGGAGGCACGGCGTCAGCGGGCGACCCCACCACGGCACCACCGACCACCCACACACCGCAAGACACCGACACAGTTTTCAGCCCGGAACGGGCCGCCAACCGGCGATAGGGACTAACCACACCTTAGCATCACCGAAAAAATTTCCTGTCGGTAATGCACCGACCGTAACTCCCCGCCGTCAGTGCGTCAAGCCGCCGTCGGTGGTGGAAGTGGCTCGTCGGGTGTCGAAAGTTTCGGGGGTATTTCGGTACTGCTTCCTGGGGTGTACGGTCCCCATCACTGTGTTGCCGTTCGAAAGGTTGCGGCATGGTGACGAAACGGCCGACGATGGCGGAGATCGCGCGGGAGGCGAACGTGGCGATCTCCACCGTGTCCAAGGTTCTCAACGGGCACACCGACGTCTCGAACGCGACCCGCAAGCACATCGAGCAGCTTCTCGCCGACCGTGGCTACCAGCGGCCGCACGCGTCGCGTCGGCCCGGGCGGCGCAGTGACCTGGTCGACCTGGTCATCAACGAGCTCGACAGCGTCTGGGGGCTGTCGATCCTGACCGGGGTCGAGGAGGTCGTGGAGGCCGCGGGACTCGGGCTGGTGGTCTCCGCGGTACACAACCGGGAAAGCCTGACCAGACGGTGGCTGGAGTCGCTGCTGGCTCGCGGGTCGCAGGGCGCGATCCTCGTGCTGTCCGAGCTCAGCGAGCACCAGCGGGCCGAGCTGGCGCGCCGGAGCATGCCGTTCGTCGTCGTGGACGGGGTCAGCCAGCCGCCGCCGGACGTGGCCTCGATCGGCGCGACCAACTTCGCCGGTGGGTACGCCGCGACCGAGCACCTCGTCGGGCTCGGGCACCGGCGGATCGCCGCGATCGGCGGGCCGGAGCAGCTGCAGTGCACCCGCGCCCGCATCGCCGGCTACCGTGCCGCGCTCGAGTCGGCCGGGATCGCCGCGGACCGGCACCTGGTGCGGTACGGAAACTTTCACCACGACGGCGGCCTGCGGGCGATGGCCGGCTTCCTGGCGCTGCCGGACCCGCCGACCGCCGTGTTCGCCGGCAGCGACCAGCAGGCCACCGGCGTCTACGAGGCGCTGCGGCAGGCCGGGCTCGGCGTGCCGCACGACGTGAGCGTGGTCGGCTTCGACGACCTCAACTTCGCCGAGTGGACCGCGCCGCCGCTGACCACGGTCCGTCAGCCGCTGCACGAGATGGGCGTCGCCGCGGCCCGGACCCTGCTGCGCATCATCGCCGGTGAGCGCCTCGAGTCGACCCGGATCGAGCTGGCCACCCGGCTCGTGGTCCGGGAGAGCACGGCGGCGCCGGCGATGGTGCCGCTGTAAGGACCGTCACGCTCGGTATGCGGGACAAGGGGCTGACGGGGTGCCGCGGGCGGCGGACGATGGCGGGTATGGGCAAGGTCTACGAACGTATCGACGGCAGGCTGCGGACCTTCATCGAGGCGCAGCACATCTTCTTCACCGCGACCGCGCCGCTGGCCGGCGACGGCACCGTCAACCTGTCCCCGAAGGGGCTCACCGGGTCGTTCGCCGTCATCGACGAGCTGACCGTCGCCTACCTCGACTTCGCCGGCAGCAACGCCGAGACCGTCGCCCACCTGCGGGAGAACGGGCGGATCACGCTCATGTGGTGCGCCTTCGACGGCCCGCCCAACATCGTGCGCGTGCACGGGCGCGGTGAGCCGGTGTTCCGCGACGACCCGCGCTGGCCCGGGCTCGTGGCGCACTTCCCCGGCATCGACACGACCCAGCACGGCCTGCGCGCGATCATCGTCGTGCACGCCGAGCTGATCCGCGACACGTGCGGCTACGCGGTGCCGTTCATGACGTACGACGCCGACCGCGACCTGCACGGCAAGCGCTTCGCGCGGGAGGACGACGCCTCGCTCGGCGCGTACTTCGAGAGCAAGGAGCACGTGGGGGTCAGTCTCGACGGGCTGCCGGGCCTGCCGCTGCCTCTGCCGCCGACCCCCGTTTGAGGTAAAGGACGGAACCTGTCCGCAATGGTGGGCAGGATGGACCCTGACAAGCGAAACAAGCGAAATAAGGGGTCCAGTCATGCCGGGTAACGTGCCTCCGGTCGCCGACGAGCGTTCAGGTCTGCTCGCGTTCCTCGCCCAGCAGCGCCAGGGTGTGCGCAACGCCGCCTTCGGGCTCACCGACGAGCAGGCCCGGCTCGCGCCGGTCGCGAGCACGCTGAGCGTCGGCGGGCTCGTCAAGCACCTGGCCCAGATGGAGCGCAGCTGGGTCGCGACGATGCTGCAGCGGCCCTCGGCCGCCGTCGACTACGAGGACGGGTTCGTGCTGCGCGCCGACGAGACCCTCGCCGACGTCCTGGCCGACTACGTGAAGGCCGGCGAGGAGACGGACGCGGCGGTCGCCGGGATCGCCGACATGGGGCAGCCGGTGCCGGTGCCGAAGGGCGTGCCGTGGTTCCCGGACGACGTGGACGCCTGGTCGGTCCGCTGGGTGCTGCTGCACCTCATCGAGGAGACCGCCCGCCACGCCGGCCACGCCGACATCGTCCGCGAGGCCGTCGACGGCGCCACCTGCTGGCCGCTGATGGCCGCCGCGGAAGGCTGGCCGGCGACGCCCTGGGTGCAGCCCTGGCAACCCGCCACCGGGACCGCACAGCCCGTCTAGCCTGGGGTTCATGGCCGTCCTCCGACGCGCCCCGGCGGTGGCCGGGGCAGTGGTCGCCGCCGTCGCCGCGAGCGGGGCCGCGATGCTGGCCGGGTCGGGTCACGGCGCGCCGGCCGGCCCGTCGCTCGCCGCCCAGGTCGCGCCGGCCCCACCGCCGCCAGGACCATCCGCCCCCGGAACCGGCCCACCGGACGGGTCGTTGCAGGGTCAGGTGTACGGGTCACCGCTGGACGGGTCGCTGGGCGGTTCGGTGTCGCCGTCCGGGCTGGCGACAGGGCCGTTCGCCGGCGCCGTGACCGCGCCCGCGCCGCCGTCGCCGTTCGCGTCCGGTGCCGCCTGGGGCGCCGTGAACTGCGCCGAGGTCCGCATCCGCTTCGCCGGCGGCCCGCCGACCGACGCCGGCGGCCCGCTCGTCCCGTTCGGCGCGACCACCGTGACCCGCTGCGAGACGCCGCTGGCCAGCACGGCCCCCGCGGTCACCGGCCTGACCCCGCCGAAGGTCCTCACCACCGGCGTCGACCGCCTCACCGCGATCCTCAACGCGCTCCCCGCCGTCCCCGCCGACCAGGCCTGCCTGCCGATCACCCTGCCGGTCCAGATCAGCCTGGTCTTCACGTTCCGCGAGCAGCAGCCGCTCGCGGTCGTCGTCGACCCCACCTGCTCGGCGCTGATCGCGGGGGACCGGGCCAGGTCGTACACGGCGATGAACCCGCTACCGGTCTTCGACGCCCTCTTCAGCGCCCAGCCCGGATTCACGCCCTCCGCACGGCGATGACCGCACCGTCCGGGCCGAGGACGACCCGGCCGCCCAGCGGGGCGTCCAGGACGAGCGTGTACCGGGTGTAGCGGAGCACGTCGTCGGAGGCGCAGTCGTCGCGCGGCGGCCCGGTGCCCGCGGCGCGCAGCCCGACGGCGACCGCCGCCGGGGAGGCCACCGCCTCGGCGGTGAAGGTGACCGCGGGGCTGCCCGGGCAGCCCCCGGCGGCGGGTGTGAGCAGCGCGACGGTCAGCGTACGGTCGTCGCCGGCGATCACGGCGGTCGTGCCGGCGTCCGGGTTCCCGCCGGGCCGCCACAGCGCCGCCGGGTCGACGGCGGGCCACGCGATCGCGCCGACCACGCCCGGCCCGGAGAACTGCCACGCGGGCAGGGCCAGCGGCCCCCGGTCGGTGGGGAACGTCGCCGGCGCGTACCGGACCTGGTCCAGCACGAGCACGGGTTCGGCCGAGCCGGCGAGGGGGCGGGCCAGCGCCGCGACGGCCGCGGCGGCGCCGATGACGCCGAGCTCGGCCGACCCGTCCGGCAGCGCGACGGTCGCGGTCGCCGGCCCGGCGGGCAGCGCGGCGGTCACACTGAACCGCTTCGCCGCGAAGGCCTGCTTGGCGGCGCCGTCGGTGAACCCCGCACCGGCCGACGCAGGGTCGCCGAGCAGCACGACCGGCCGCGGACGCCGCCCGGCCGGGAAGTCCGACCAGCGGGCGAGCGCGGACCGGTCGGGACCGTCCGTGCGGACGACGAACGGCGGTGGGCCGCCCCGCCGGAAGTCCGGCCCCGCACAACCGGCGAGCAGCACACTGACCGCCGCCACCACGGCGATCGCTGCGCTCCGCGCCGTCATCTCGCCCGGAGGCCCGCGGCGGGCCTCACGGGCTGAGTGCGGGTCAGCCGAGCTTGAGCCACAGAGCGCCGAGGGGCGGGATGCGGAGCTCGGCGGAGGCGGGCAGGCCGTTCCACGGCTTGGCGGTGGCCTCGACGGCGCCGAGGTTGCCGACGCCCGAGCCGCCGTAGATGTCGGCGTCGGTGTTGAGGATCTCGGCCCAGCGGCCGGCGAAGGGCAGGCCGACGCGGTACCCCTCGTGCGGGTGGGCGGCGAAGTTGACGACGACGGCGACCGCCGAGCCGTCGGCGGCCCAGCGCAGGTAGGAGAAGACGTTGCCGCCGGAGTCCTCGTTGTTGATCCAGCGGAAGCCGTCGGGCGTGACGTCCTGGCTCCACAGGGCCGGGGTGCGCTGGTAGACGGCGTTGAGGTCGCGGACGAGGCGCTGCAGGCCGGCGCGCTGCGGGTCCTGCAGCAGGCCCCAGTCCAGGCCGCGCTCCTCGCTCCACTCCTGCTCGTCGCCGAGCTCGCAGCCCATGAAGAGCAGCTGCTTGCCGGGGAAGGACCACATGTAGGCGAGCAGCGCCCGGGCGTTGGCGAGCTTCTTCCACAGGTCGCCGGGCATCTTGCCGATGAGGGAGCCCTTGCCGTGCACGACCTCGTCGTGGCTGATCGGCAGCATGTAGTTCTCGCTCCACGCGTACACCGTGGCGAACGTCATCTGGTTGTGGTGGTACTGCCGGTAGACCGGGTCCTTGGCGACGTAGGTCAGGGTGTCGTGCATCCAGCCCATGTTCCACTTGAAGCCGAAGCCGAGGCCGCCGGAGTCGGTGGGGCGGGTGACGCCGAGCCACGCCGTGGACTCCTCGGCGATCATCATGATGCCGGGGTGGTGCTTGTAGACGGTCGCGTTCGCCTCCTGCAGGAAGGAGATCGCGTCGAGGTTCTCCCGGCCGCCGTACTGGTTCGGCGCCCACTGGCCGTGCTCGCGGGAGTAGTCGAGGTAGAGCATGGAGGCGACGGCGTCCACGCGCAGCGCGTCGGCGTGGAACTCCTCGCACCAGTAGAGGGCGTTGGCGACGAGGAAGTTGCGGACCTCGGCGCGGCCGAAGTCGAAGATGAGCGTGCCCCAGTCGGGGTGTTCGCCGCGCCGCCAGTCGCCGTGCTCATACAGCGGCGTGCCGTCGAAGCGGGCGAGGGCCCAGGCGTCCTTCGGGAAGTGCGCCGGCACCCAGTCGAGGATGACGCCGATGTTGGCCTGGTGCAGGCGGTCCACGAGGTGGCGGAACTCGTCGGGGTGGCCGAAGCGGGCGGTCGGCGCGTAGTAGCCGGTGACCTGGTAGCCCCACGACCCGCCGAACGGGTGCTCCATCACCGGCAGGAACTCGACGTGGGTGAAGCCGAGGTCGGTGACGTACTCGGTGAGCTGGTCGGCGAGCTCCGTGTAGGACAGGCCGGGGCGCCACGAGCCGAGGTGCACCTCGTAGACGCTGATGGGCGCCTCGTGGTTGCGGCGGTCGGCGCGCTGGGCGAGCCAGTCGGCGTCCTTCCAGTCGTACGTCGAGCGGTAGACCACGGACGCGGTCGCCGGCGGCACCTCGGTGTGCTGCGCGAGCGGGTCGGACTTCTCGACCCAGCCCTCGTAGGGGGTCAGCAGCCGGAACTTGTACCGGTTGCCGGCCTGCGCGCCCGGCACGAACAGCTCCCAGACGCCGCTGCCGCCCAGCGACCGCATCGGCCAGCCGTCGTGCGGGCCCCAGCCGGTGAAGTCGCCGACGACCCGGACGCCGCGGGCGTTGGGCGCCCACACCGCGAACGCGACGCCGCCGGGGCGGGTCTGCGCGCCGAGGACCGTCCACAGCCGCTCGTGCCGGCCCTCCTGGATGAGGTGCAGGTCGAGCTCGCCGACGGTCGGCAGGTGCCGGTACGGGTCGTCGGTCAGCACCCCGTCGGCGTCGATGCGGTAGTCGGTGACGACGCCGGGCAGCTCGATCTCGAAGACGCCCTCGTCGTGCACCTGCCGCATCGGGTGGCGCTCGTCGTCGACGACGACCGACACGGTGCCGGCGCCGCGGCGCATGGCCCGGACGACGGTCGTCTCGGCCCCGGAGACGGCACCAGCGCCACCGACGGGGTGGGCGCCGAGGACGCCGTGCGGGTCGTGCGAGCGGCCGGCGATGAGGTCGTCGAGATTCATAAGCTCCGTCACCTGGGTTCCGTCAGAGAGCCGTTGACCAGCCGCTCGATGGACTGCAGGGGGATCCGCAGCCAGGTCGGCCGGTGCCGCGACTCGTAGGCGGTCTCGTAGACCGCCTTGTCCAGCTCGTAGGCGCACAGCAACGCCTGATCCTCGCGGGGGTCGTAGCCGGCAGCCGCAGCGTAGCCGTCGCAGAATGCGGCGCGGTTACGGTCCACCCACTGCTTCGCCCGCTCGGCGAGGGCCGCGTCACCCTCCTCGCCGACGAGCAGCTGGTAGGCGGCGTACTCGTAGGAGCGCAGCATCCCGGCCACGTCCCGCAGCGGCGAGTCGGGCCGGCGGCGGACCTCCACCGGTACCCCCGGCTCACCCTCGAAGTCGATCAGCAGCCACGACTCGGGGGTCCGCAGCACCTGACCCAGGTGCAGGTCGCCGTGGACGCGCTGCACGGTGATCGGGTCGTCGCCGGCGTTGCGGAACATCGCCTGCACGCCCGGCACGAACTCGGCGAGCTGCGGCACCGCCTGGACCGCGGCGTCGAGCCGGGCCAGCATCGCCTCCGCCGGCGCCGGGGCGGTCTGCGTGCCGAGCTCCACGGCCAGGGTGCGGTGCACGTGCGCGACCGCCTCCCCGAGCCGCCACGACTCGGCGGCGAAGTCGCCGCCGACCTCGTCGGGGTTGAGGTCGTGCTCCGCGAACAGGTCGCGGGCGCTGGTCGCGGCCATCGCCCAGCCCTCCGCGGAGTTCTGCGCGTACTCGGTGACCATCGCGAGGGTGACCGGCGTGCCGTCGTCGTCGGTGCTCTCCACCGCGCCGAGCAGCCGCGCCACGTTGGGACAGCCGGCGCGGGCGAGGACCCGGTTGAGCTCCAGGTCCGGGTTGATGCCGGGGGTCACCCGGCGGAACACCTTGAGGATCGCGGCGCTGTCGTACACGACGCTGGTGTTGCTCTGCTCGGCGTCCACGACCCGGGCCGGCGCCTGCACGGGCAGCGCCACGCCGGGCTCCGGCACGAACCGGACCCCTTCGACGGTGGCGCCGGTGTCGATCAGGCCGAGCAGGCGCTGCGCGGACTGCTCGTCGTAGAGCGCGTCGAAGCCGGCGCGGTCGTGCTCGGCGGCGCCGATCAGCGCCGCCGCGTGCAGCTCGGGCACGACGTTGAGGTCCCAGCCGACGAACACCTGGTAGCGCTCGGTGCCGCCGTCCTCGTAGTGCGCGTCGAGCAGCACGTGGTCGAGCTGGTCGGGCAGCGCCGTGACGGCCGCCGGGCGGACATCGGTCAGGGTGCGGTTGCGGCCCGCGTACCACCGCTGGTGCGGCAGCCATTCGGTGAACGGCAGCGTCGTCATGAGATGGGTCTCTCCTCAGCTCTGCTCGGCCGGCGCGACGAGCTGGAACCAGTAGAAGCCGTGGCCCGGCAACGTCAGCAGGTACGGCAGTTGGCCGATGTTCGGGAACTGGACGTGTCCGGTGAGCTCGATCGGGGTGTACCCGGCCCACTGTTGCAGGTTGAGCTCGATCGGCTGGGGGAAGCGCGACAGGTTGTTGACGCACAGGACCACGTCCTCCTCGTGCACGCGCACGAACGCGAGGATCGAGGGGTTGGACCCGCCGAGCTCCCGGAACACGCCGACCGCGAAGGCCTCGTGCCGCCGGCGGACCTGCAGCATGGTGCGGGTCCAGTTCAGCACCGACGTCGAGCTCTCCTTCTGGGCCTCGACGTTGATCGACTGGTAGCCGTACACGTGGTCCTGGATCGCCGGCAGGTACAGCCGGCCCGGGTTCGCCTGGGAGAAGCCGGCGTTGCGGTCCGGGGTCCACTGCATCGGGGTGCGCACGCCGTCGCGGTCGCCGAGCCAGATGTTGTCGCCCATGCCGATCTCGTCGCCGTAGTACAGCACCGGCGACCCGGGCAGCGACAGCAGCAGCGCGGTGAACAGCTCGATCTGGTTGCGGTCGTTCTCCAGCAGCGGCGCGAGGCGCCGCCGGATCCCGACGTTGGCGCGCATCCGCGGGTCCTTGGCGTACTCCGCGTACATGTAGTCGCGCTCCTCGTCGGTGACCATCTCGAGGGTCAGCTCGTCGTGGTTGCGCAGGAAGATGCCCCACTGGCAGTTCGCCGGGATCGGCGGGGTGTGCGCGAGGATCTCCGAGATGGGGAAGCGCGACTCGCGCCGGACCGCCATGAAGATGCGCGGCATCAGCGGGAAGTGGAACGCCATGTGGCACTCGTCGCCGTCGCCGAAGTACTGCACGACGTCGGCCGGCCACTGGTTGGCCTCGGCGAGCAGGACCCGGCCGGGGAACTCGTCGTCGATGACCTTGCGGCAGCGGCGGAGGAACTCGTGCGTCGCCGGCAGGTTCTCGCAGTTGGTGCCCTCGTCCTCGAACAGGTAGGGCACCGCGTCGAGGCGGAAGCCGTCGATGCCCAGCCCGAGCCAGAACCGCAGCACGTCGAGCATCTCCCGCTGGACCTCGGGGTTCTCGTAGTTGAGGTCCGGCTGGTGGTGGAAGAACCGGTGCCAGTAGAACTGCCGCCGCACCGGGTCGAACGTCCAGTTGGACTCCTCGGTGTCCACGAAGATGATCCGCGCGTCGGAGTAGGCGGTGTTGTCGTCGCTCCAGACGTAGTAGTCGCCGTAGGGCCCGGTCGGGTCGCGCCGCGACTCCTGGAACCACAGGTGCGAGTCCGAGGTGTGGTTCATGACCAGGTCGGTGATGACCCGGATGCCGCGCTTGTGGGCCGCGTCGAGCAGCTCGACGAAGTCCTCGACCGTGCCGAAGTCCGGCAGCACCTTGTAGAAGTCGCGGATGTCGTAGCCGCCGTCGCGCAGCGGCGAGTCGTAGAACGGCGGGAGCCAGAGACAGTCGACACCGAGCCATTGCAGATAGTCGAGCTGGCCGATCAGTCCCTGAAGGTCCCCGGACCCGTCGGCGTTCGAGTCGGCGAACGCGCGGACGAGCACCTCGTAGAACACCGCGCGCTGATACCAGGTCTCGTCCGCCGGCAGGATTCTCGCGTTGCCGAAGTCACTGGCTGAGGGGTGTTCGACCGTGCCGTCCGCGACGACGTGGGTGCCCTCGACCGGATCCGTCATGCTGCCACCTACCTTGTGCTGTCACCGGTGACGATGCACCGTGAACACGTGTGCCGGCTCGTACAGGGGGTCGAGTCGGACCGCGTTGTGTTGTCCCCAGTCGAAGGTCGCACCGGTGAGCTCGTCGCGCACCGTGAACCGCTCGTGCCAGTCGAGACCGAGCGCGGGCATGTCCAGGGTGGTGTTACCCCACTGGACGTTGTGCGAATCCAGCGAAACCACGATGAGCACGGCGTTTTCGCTGTCAGGGTCCCGTTTCGAGAAGCAGAGCAATTGTTCATTGTCAATGCTGTGGAAGACGGTGTTGCGCAGCCAGTGCAGCGCGGGATTGTCCCGGCGCACGAGGTTGAGCCGGCGCAGGTACGGCGCCAGGGACTCACCGACGGCCTCGGCGGCCGCCCAGTCCCTGGGGCGCAGCTGGAACTTCTCGTTGTCCAGGTACTCCTCGGAGCCCGGACGGTGCAGGTGCTCGTAGAGCTCGTAGCCCGAGTACATCCCCCACGAGGGGCTCAGCATGCTGGCCAGGACCGCCCGGATCTTGAACATCGGCGGGCCGCCGTGCTGCAGGTGCTCGGGCAGGATGTCCGGCGTGTTGGGCCAGAAGTTGGGCCGCATGTAGTCGGCGGCGGCGATCAGCTCCTGTACGTATTCACGCAGCTCCCACGCCTGCACGCGCCAGGTGAAGTACGTGTAGGACTGGGTGAACCCGATCTTGCCCAGGCCGTGCATCATCGCGGGCCGCGTGAACGCCTCCGCCAGGAACAGCACGTCGGGGTCGACCGACTTGACCTCGTTGATGATCCAGTGCCAGAACCCGACGGGCTTGGTGTGCGGGTTGTCGACCCGGAAGATCTTGATGCCCTGCTCGACCCAGTGCAGCACGATGCGCAGGATCTCGTCGCGGATGCCCTGCGGGTCGTTGTCGAAGTTCAGCGGGTAGATGTCCTGGTACTTCTTCGGCGGGTTCTCCGCGTAGGCGATCGAACCGTCGGCGCGGGTGGTGAACCACTCGGGGTGCTCGGTGACCCACGGGTGGTCCGGCGCGCACTGCAGCGCCAGGTCCATCGCGATCTCGACGCCGGCGTCGCCGGCCGCGGCGATGAACGCCCGGAAGTCGTGCAGGGTGCCCAGCTCCGGGTGGATCGCGTCGTGCCCGCCCTCCTCGGCGCCGATCGCCCACGGCGAGCCGACGTCCTGCGGCCCGGCGACCAGGGTGTTGTTCGGCCCCTTACGGTTGACCCGGCCGATCGGGTGGATCGGCGGCAGGTACACCACGTCGAACCCGAGCTCGGCGACCTCGGCCAGGCGCGGGGTCGCGGACGCGAACGTGCCGTGCTTGATCGGCTTGCCGTGCTCGTCGACGAGCGCGCCCTGGGAGCGGGGGAAGAACTCGTACCACGCGGAGAACAGCGCCCGCTTCCGGTCGCACCACAGGGGCAGCTCCTTGGAGCGGGTCACCTGCTGGCGCAGCGGATGGCGCCACAGCACGTCGGTGAGGCCCAGCGCCGGGGACACCCTGGCGAACAGCGGGATCGTCGTGTCGGCGAGGGCCTGCGCGGCGCCGGTGACCCGGGAGCGCTCCGCCACCGGGACGCCGGTCGCGGCCTGGTTGAGCAGCGCCGCGCCCTCGGCCAGGTCGTTGCCGAGGTCCTGCAGGCCCTGCCCGGCACCGATCTTCTTCGTGACGGCGTCGTGCCAGGTGAGGTACGGGTCGGAGAACGCCTCGACCGCGAACGTCCAGGCGCCGACCGCGTCGGGGCGCACCGTGCCGAGCCACGTGTCGGTGCCGGCCGGGCCCGGACCCATGCGGGTGAACGGGCCCTCCTTGCCGTCGGGGCCGATGAGGACCACGTTGCAGCCCATCATCGAGTGGCCCTCACGGTAGGAGACGGCCGTCACCGGGACGAGCTCGCCGACGACGGCCTTCGCCGGGAACCGGCCGCCCTCGACCTGTGGCGTGATCTGCTCGATGGGGAACCGGTCCGCGGTCACGACACTCGGACCGGTGGCGGCCTGCCACGTGCCCGCGGGCGCGTCTGGCACCACCACGGGATCCTCGGAGGCGAGGGCGGTCTCGGTGTCGGTCCGGGCGATGGCAGGTGCTTCGGGTGTCGGGGTACCCATGATCCTCACCGTATCGAATCCGCGCGGGGTTGGCAGCGTTAGCGTCGTCTTCCTACGGCATGATGCGTTGACCCTTGCCGATGACCACGATCCCGCCCTCGGAGACCGTGTAGCGGGTCCGGTCCTTCTCCAGGTCGACACCGATCTCGGTGCCCTCCGGCACGATGACGTTCTTGTCGATGATGGCGTTGCGGATCACGGAGTGCCGGCCGATGTCGACGCCCTCCATGAGCACCGAGCCCTCCACGTGCGCCCACGAGTGGACCTTCACGTTGGGCGACACCACCGAGTTCTCCACCAGGGCGCCGGAGATCACCGCGCCGGGGGAGATCATCGAGCCGACCGCCCGGCCGACCCGCTCACCCCAGCCGTGCACGAACTTCGCCGGCGGCCACGGGCTGTTGCCGGTGTAGATCGGCCACTCGAAGTTGTACAGGTTGAACACCGGCTGCACGGCGATGAGGTCCATGTTGGCCTCGTAGAACGAGTCCAGGGTCCCGACGTCGCGCCAGTAGCCGCGGTCGCGGTCCGAGCTGCCCGGCACGACGTTGTTGCTGAAGTCGTAGACGGCCGCCTCATGCTTGTCGACGAAGTACGGGATGATGTTGCCGCCCATGTCGTGCTTGCTGGACGGGTCCTGCGCGTCGCGGGTGACGGCCTCGATCAGCGCCCCGGTGGTGAAGATGTAGTTGCCCATCGACGCGAAGATCTCGTCCGGCGCGTCCGGCAGGCCGCGGGCGTCGCGGGGCTTCTCCCGGAAGGCGGAGATCTGCCGCCCGTCGTCGGCGACCTCGATCACGCCGAACTGGTCGGCGGTGGACAGCGGCTGCCGGATCCCGGCGACCGTCACCGACGCGCCCGACTCGATGTGCTGGCGCATCATCTGCTCCGGGTCCATCCGGTAGATGTGGTCCGCGCCGAACACGATCACGTAGTCGGGACGCTCGTCGTTGATGAGGTTCAGGCTCTGGTAGATCGCGTCCGCGGACCCGGCGAACCAGCGCGGCCCGAGCCGCTGCTGCGCCGGCACCGGCGTCACGTAGTTGCCGAGCAGCGTCGACATGCGCCAGGTCTTCGTCACGTGGCGGTCCAGCGAGTGCGACTTGTACTGGGTCAGCACGACCATCTTCAGATAGCCGCCGTTGGCCAGGTTCGACAGGACGAAGTCGATCAACCGGTAGATGCCGCCGAACGGCACCGCCGGCTTCGCCCGATCAGCGGTCAAGGGCATCAATCGCTTGCCCTCGCCGCCGGCGAGGACGATCGCGAGGACTTTTTTGGCGGCCATGGTCGTGACGCTAAACGTGTCCGGCGTGTTGCGCCAGACGAACCCAATTAGTCTTTCCAACGTGCGCGTAGACCTACTGACTCGAGAGTACCCCCCGGACGTTTACGGTGGTGCCGGCGTTCATCTGGAGTACCTGGCGCGGGAACTGCGCCGGCTGCCGCTGGACGTGCGGGTGCACTGCTTCGGCGCGCCCCGCTCGGAAGCGGGCGTGGTCGGCTACCCGGACCCGCCCGGGCTGCAGGGGGCGAACGCCGCCCTGCGGACCATGGGGGTGGACCTGGAGATGGCCGCCGGCGCGGCGGGCACCGACCTGGTGCACAGCCACACCTGGTACGCCAACTTCGCCGGGCACACCGCCAAGCTGCTGCACGGCGTCCCGCACGTCATCACCAGCCACAGCCTCGAGCCGCTGCGCCCGTGGAAGGCCGACCAGCTCGGCGGCGGCTACGCGCTCTCATCCTGGTGTGAGCGCACCGCGGTCGAGGCCGCCGACGCCGTGATCGCCGTGTCCGCCGGGATGAAGGCCGACGTGCTCCGGGCCTACCCGAGGGTCGATCCCGACCGGGTCCACGTCATCTACAACGGCATCGACACCGAGCAGTACTCGCCGGACCCCGGCCTGGACGTCGTCACCCGGCTCGGCATCGACCCGCAGCGGCCCAGCGTCGTGTACGTCGGCCGCATCACCCGGCAGAAGGGCCTGCCCTACCTGCTGCGGGCGGCCCGGCGGCTCCCCGCCGACGTGCAGCTGGTGCTGCTCGCCGGCGCCCCCGACACCCCGGAGATCGCGGCGGAGGTGACCGCGCTCGCCGACGAGCTGCGCGCCACCCGCTCCGGCGTCGTCTGGGTGCAGGAGATGCTGCCGAAGCGGGAGGTCATCCAGGTCCTCACCCACGCCACCCTCTTCGTCTGCCCGTCGATCTACGAGCCGATGGGTATCGTCAACCTCGAGGCGATGGCCTGCCAGACCGCGGTCGTCGCGACCGCCACCGGCGGCATCCCCGAGGTCGTCGCGGACCGCGAGACCGGGCTGCTCGTGCCGATCGAGCAGGTCACCGACGGATCCGGCACGCCGCTGGACGAGGACCGCTTCGTCGCGGACCTCGCCGACGCGATGAACGAGCTGCTGGAGGAGCCGGCCCGGGCCGCGGAGCTCGGCCGTGCCGGGCGGCAGCGCGCCCTGGACCACTTCTCCTGGTCGGCGATCGCCCAGCAGACCCTGGACGTCTACCGGTCCGTGTCGTAGCCCGCCACGTGGTGCTGGACCGCCCACGCGAGGCGGTCCAGCCAGCTCTCCGGGTCGTGGACGGGCCAGCTGGTCCAGTCGACGGCCATCGCGCGGACCGCGGCCGGGTCGAGGGCGGGCAGCAGGCGGCGCAGCCGGGGCGAGAGCGTGACGCCGTCGAGCTCGCCGAGCAGGACGGCGTCGTAGACGTCCTTGCCGTGGGCGGCGCCCTCCCGGGTCAGGTCCTCGGCGAGCCACTGCAGCTTCCACAGCAGCGACAGCGCCCGGCTCGCCGTCCACACCGCCGTCGGCGGCCGGCCCGCGCCGCAGGGCACGACGGTCAGCACGGGCGGCTCCGGCAGCGTCTCGTCGTAGGCGAAGTCCAGCTGGACGGTGCCTTCCTCGGCGCCGGACCGCCACGGGACGTGGACGCGGGCACCGGCCGAGCCGCCGTAGTCGAGGCGGTAGCCGGCGTAGTCCCAGTCCGGGTCGGGTCTGGCGTTCGCGATGTCCAGGACCGCGCCGCCCGGCGTCCGCGGGTGCCGCTCGAGCGCCTCCATCACCTTCAGGTGTGGCTGGTCGTCGGGGTCGATCTCCTCCGCGTGCATCCAGCGCATCCCGTCCGGCGGCAGCAGCGCCCGCACCCCGCCGGTGCCCTCGTCCAGGAACGCCGACGGCTGCGCCCGGCCGGCGCCCTGCGTCGCCTCGGGCCAGTACTGCACCGGGTCGATCCGGTCCACCCACGGGTGCGGGTGGCGGCTGTCCAGGCCCGTGACCAGCACAGGGCGGACGACCCAGTCGAGGTCGCCGGGCGGGCGGGCCCGGGCGCCGACCCAGGCCGGCATCGTCATGCTGCCCCGCAGGACCAGCGACTCGCCGGCGGGGTCGGCGGCGACGACGGCGAGGACGTGGTCGAGCACGTCCCGGTGCGCGGTCACTGGATCCATCCGGCGTCCAGCCCCGGGTTGTCGTCGACCAGCACGTACTCCTCCTCGACCTCGACCGGCACGAACGGCAGCTCGGCCAGCAGCGCGTCGAGGCGCCGCCGGGCCCCGGCGCGGTCCACGTCGTGGCAGCGCTGGGTCACGAACCGCTCGTGCCGGCCGTCGTCGCGGGTCCGGCGGGCGTTGCGGGACAGGTGGGCGCCGTGCCGCACGGCCACCGACCGGGCCGCGTCGACGTCCGCGGCGGCCAGGACCAGCTTCACGTGGTGCTCGAAGTAGCCCGCCGGCACCCCCGGGTGCCAGGGCGGGGCCTCGATCTTGACCCGGCGCACCGTGAACCCGTCCCCGCGCAGCCGCTCCACCAGGGCGCCGGCCGCCGCGCGCTGCCCCGCCAGGTCGCCGCGGCCGCGGCCGGTCAGCATCGGCTGGTCGGCGTGGCCGCCCCGGTCGAGCCGGATCCTCGTGTACTTGAGGCCGGCCGCCGACGCCCACGCCTCGAGGCGCGGGTCGAAGTCGACGGTCACGTGCGTCTCGTAGTCACCCACCCACGTGGTCCCGGATGAGCTGGGCGATCGGCTCGGCCTGCTCCACGTTGGCCAGGTGGGCCGCGCCCGGCAGCACCACCAGGCGGCTGCCGGCGATCCCGGCGTGGATGCGCTCGCCGTGCTCCGGCGGCGTCGCCGGGTCGTCGGCGCCGGCGATGACCAGCGTCGGCGCGGTGATCCGCGGCAGGTCGTCGCGCAGGTCCATGGCGCCGATCGCCTCGCAGCAGCCGGCGTACCCCTCCGCCGGGCACGCCGCGATCATCGCCCGGTAGGGCGCGACCTTCGCCGGCAGCGCCGCCCGGAACCTGGGCGTGAACCAGCGGCCGAGGACCGCGTCGGCGATGCTGCCCATGCCCACGTTCCGGACCTGCTCCGCGCGCACCGCCCAGCCGTCCGCCGGCGGCAGGTGCGCGGCCGTGCAGATCAGCACCAGCCGCTCGATCCGCTCGGGCGCGTTGGCGGCGAGCCACATGCCGACCATCCCGCCCAGCGACAGCCCGCAGTAGGACGCCCTGGCGATGCCGAGCCGGTCGAGCAGGGCCAGGACGTCACGGCCCAGGTCCTCGATCCGGTAGGGCCCCGGCGGCGCGGGGGAGGCGCCGTGCCCGCGGTGGTCGAAGCGCACCACCCGCAGGTCCGCGAGGGCGGGCAGCTGGGGGCGCCACATGTCGAGGTTGCTGCCGAGCGAGCCGCCGAGCAACAGGACCGGCGCGCCGGGGGGTCCACTGGTGCGCTGGAACAGCGTCGTTGCCGTCACCGCGTCGTTGTACCACGCCACCCACCCGGCGGCCCCGCGCCGAGGTCCTAGCGTGTGAACAATGCCGCTGCGAACACGGCCACGATCCACGTCCACAGCACGGTGAAGCCGGCGTACCCGGCCCGGTGCAGCCGCGACCCGCGCCAGGTCCCGGGCGGGAACGCGACGAACTGCGCCGCCCACCGCAGCCCCCAGAACACGCACTCGGCGCCGAGGACGGCCGCCGGGACCCGCCCGGGCCGCAGGAGGTCGGCGGCGAGCAGCAGCGGGGCGAGACCGAGCAGCACGCACATCACCCCGATGAAGAAGGTGTGGGTGTACAGCACGTGCCGGGTCAGCGGGTGCAGCGCCGCGAACTGCGGTCGCCACGCCAGGACGCGGGGCAGCGCCACGTGCGCGACGCCGAGGGCGACGAGGACCGCCCCGACCAGCCGCAGCTGCACCTCGACGGCCGTCACCGCCGTCGCGTCGGCGGCGGCCATCGCCGTCATGTCGATGGCGGTCACCGCCGTCATGTCGATGGCGGTCACCGCCGGAACACCAGGGCGCGCACCAGGGGCGTCATCGTCGTCTCGCCCGCGAGGGTGAGCCGGGCGCCGCGGGCCAGCCCGAGCCACTCCCGGCGGGGGTAGAAGTGCCAGGCGCCCGGCCCGTACGCGGCGACGGTCGCCGCGCCGCGGCAGTGCTCGACGAGCACCAGGTGCCCGCCGGGGCGCAGGGCGCGGGCGGCCTCGGCGAACAGCGCCGCCCGCTGCGCCGGGACCCGCAGCTCGTGCGCCGCGAACGCGAGGAACACGGCGTCCTGCCCGCCGTCGGCCACCGGCAGCGCGGTCACCCCGGCCGGGACCGCGCCCACCGGCGGCGGGTGCAGCCGCCTGGCCCGCCGGACCGAGCCCTCGGTCATGATCACCGGGTGCGGGCGTGCCGCCCCGCGTCGAGGCGAGGTCGGCGGTGACGGTGAGGTCGGCGCCGCCGTCCCGGCTGTCGACCGTGGCGGTGAGCAGGTCGCCGTCGACGGTGAGGCCGACCGTGCCGACTTGGTAGTGGTACCGGGTGAGCAGGTTCCCGGCGCGGGCGAGGGCGGGCCGGCCCGTGTCGCTGCGCAGGATGTACAGGCCGCGCATGGTCCTCCCGGCCGGCGTCGGGAACCTGGTGAAGATCCGGTAGCCGGTGAGCACGGCGTCGATGCCGAGCGCCGCGGGCAACGGCGCGGGCCGCAGGCCCTGGGTGGACACGACGCCGATCGCGACGAAGCCGTGGCTGCCGTGCGGGCCCTCGTACGTGTCGAGGGTCAGGCCGGTCGGCAGCAGCGGCGCCAGGACGGGGGCCGGCAGCGCGTACGTGAGGACGAGGGAGTGCCCGAAGCGGGTGCGCATCGGCAGGGGGTGCCGTCGCAGGGCCTGCAGCATGGTCATGCTGCGGCGGTGAGGGGGTGGAGGCGGACGACGGCGCCCCAGAGCAGGGACCGGTCGGGCAGCGGGTCGCCGGGCAGCGGGGGCGCGTCGCGGAACGTCCGCAGCACGACCGGGCCGCCGGGCCGGACCCCGTGCCGCAGCGCCGCGGCGAGCTCGGCGGCGAACGCGGGCGGCGGGCCGTCGAGGACGTTGGAGAGGGTGGCGGCGTCGTACCAGCCTTGCGGCACCGCCCGGAGGTGCTCGACGACGTCGGCGTGCACCCACTCGATGTCGCCCTCGATGTCGCCGGCGGCCGGTTCGGGTGGTGCGGCGGGGCATTCGCGGCCCAGGAGGAGGCGCCAGGCCCACGGGTTGGTGGCGTTCGGGTGGCCGGTCAGGCCCTGCTCGAGGCGGCGGCGCAGGACCCGGTCCATCCGGGGTGGCAGGGCGCGCCACAGGTCCCGCCGGACGAGTCCCGCGGAGGCGAACGCGAGGCGCATCAGCGCTCGGAGCGCGGGCCGGTCCAGTCGCTCCCGCCAGTGCGCGCGCTGCGCCTCGAGGTCGGCCAGGCCCAGGAACTCCGTCATCGCGGCGGGGCGCCAGCCGGGGACGACGAGGCCCGCGGCGCGGCGGGCGACGGCCTGGAGGCGCTCGGCGGTGCCGGTGACCGTGGGGCCGCCGGCGAGCCTGGCCCGCGCGTAGGCCAGCTGGGTGGCGCTGATGTCGACCGCCGTGACCCGGTGCCCGGCCCGGGCGAGGGCGGCCGCGGTGTCGCCGGCGGAGGCGATGGCGAGGATCCGTCCGGCCGGTGGGAACACGCTCAGCTCGGCGGTGGGGTCCTCGTACATGCGGCCGAACATCACCTGGGGGCGCCTGCCGACGGTGAGCCGGCCCCGCTGCCACGGGTTACGCATCTGTGGTCTTCGGTGTGGCGAGGAGCCAGGCGAGGGCGAGGAGGGCGGCGTTGGAGGTCAGCATCCGGCCCGCGTCGGCGATGTGGTCCCCGGCGAAGAGCAGGCCGCCGGCGTTGAACGCGACCAGCAGCACCGTCTGCGTCGCGGCGGCGGCCCTGGGCCACCGTCCGGTGAGGACCCAGGCCGCGAGGGCGACCTCCACGAGGCCGATCCCGGTCAGGGCGGCGGGCCCGAGCAGCGGCGCCGCCGCGACGATCTTCTCCTGGTCGGGATCGCCGTGCAGGAGCTTGCACCACAGGCCCTCGTACAGCCACACCGCCGCCACCGCGGCCCGCGCGGCGTGCTTCGCCTTCACCGGGCGGCCTTGCGGAGCTTCGCCTGCAGGGCGCGGCGGGCGACGGGGCCGAGGCCGTCGACGACCTCGACGAGGACGCCCAGGCGCTCCAGCGCGGCGACGGCGGCGCCCGCCCCGTCCGGGTCGACGCCGGTGAAGAGCTCCAGGCCGATGAACGTCGACGCGACCACCCTGGCCAGCCCCGGCACGTCGACGAGGTCGGCGACGGGGGAGGCGGCGGTGACCCGGTGCAGCACCGGCTCGATCTCGGCGATCCACAGCTTCAGGCAGGTGGCGACGGCCGGTGCGAGGCGCTCGTCGGTCTGGGCGCCGGCGAGCAGCTGCGCGAGGATCGCGACGTTGCCCTCGGCCCGCTCGACCTGCTGCAGCTGCCGGCCGACGTCGAGGAGCTCGCCGATGCTCGACACGGCCGCGAACCGCTCCCGGTAGAGCGCGACCCGGCTCTCGGTCGCCTGCCGGCAGGCGACCGAGAGCAGCTGGTCGACGGTCCCGAAGTGGTAGAAGACGAGCGCCTGGTTGACGCCGGCCGCCGCGGCGATCGTCCGCGCCGACGCGCCCGCGAGGCCGTCGCTGCCGAGGACCTTGATCGCCCCGTCGACCAGGCGCTCCTTCGTGTCCGCCACCACGCACCCCAATCAGTTGAGCACTCGCTCAATCCGTCGGGGTCATTTAAGCATTCGCTCAAGCTCCCGGGAAGTGACGAACGTGAGACCGTCCTCACCGTGGTCGATCGTGACCGTGTCGCCGGGGCGCAGTGCGCCGAGCAGGATCCGCTCCGACAGGGGGTCCTCGACCACCCGCTGCACGGTGCGCCGCAGCGGCCGGGCGCCGAGCACCGGGTCGTGGCCGCGCGCCGCCAGGTGCGCGCGGGCCCGCGGCGTCACCGCCAGCCCGATGTCCCGCAGGGCGAGCCGCGCCGCCACGTCCAGCACGAGCAGGTCGACGATGCCTTCGATCTCCGCCGGACCCAGCGGGTGGAAGACGACGGTCTCGTCGATGCGGTTCAGGAACTCCGGCCGGAAGTGCTTGCGCAGCTCGTCGCCGACCCTGTCGTACATGGGGAGCGGCCCGTCGTGGAAGCCGGCCGGCCGGGTCAGGTCGCGGGTGCCCAGGTTGGTCGTGAGGATGAGCACCGTGTGCTTGAAGTCGACGACGCGACCCTGGCCGTCGGTGAGCCGGCCGTCCTCCAGGATCTGCAGCAGCGTGTGGAACACGTCCGGGTGCGCCTTCTCCACCTCGTCGAACAGCACGACCGAGAACGGCCGCCGCCGGACCTGCTCGGTGAGCTGCCCGCCGTCGTCGTAGCCGACGTAGCCGGGCGGCGCGCCGACCAGCCGCGCCACCGTCGCCCGGTCGTGGAACTCCGACATGTCCAGCTGGATCAGCGCGTCCCGGGCGCCGAACAGGAACCCGGCGAGGGCCTTGGCCAGCGACGACTTCCCGACGCCGGACGGGCCGGCGAAGATGAACGACCCGGCGGGCCGGCGCGGGTCCTGCAGGCCGGCCCTGGTCCGGCGGATCGCCCGCGACACGGCGGCGACCGCCGCCTCCTGGCCGATGAGCTCCTCGTGCAGCGTCTGCTCCATCCGCAGCAGCCTGGCGCTCTCCTGCTCGGTGAGCCGCTGCACCGGGATGCCGGTCCACGCCGCCACCACGGCCGCGATCTCGTCCGCGTCGACCTGCCGCACTTCCGGCGCTCCGGTCTTGTTCGCGGCCCGGGCCTCGGTCTTGTTCGCGGCCCCGGCCCCGGTCTTGTTGGCGGCCCCGGCCTCGTCGATCAGGTCGATCGCCTTGTCCGGCAGGCGGCGGTCGGTGATGTACCGGTCGGCGAGCAGCGCCGCCGCCCGCAGCGCCGCGTCGGTGTACGTGACGCCGTGGTGCTCCGCGTACCGGTCGCGCAGGCCGCGCAGGATCAGCACGGTGTCCTCGGCGGTCGGCTCCGGCACCGCCACCGGGTGGAACCGCCGGTCCAGCGCGCCGTCCTTGGCGATGAACCTGCGGTACTCCTCGTCGGTGGTCGCCCCGATCGTCCGCAGCTCCCCGCGCGCCAGCAACGGCTTGAGCAGCGACGCGGCGTCGATGGCCCCCTCGGCCGCGCCCGCGCCGACCAGGTTGTGGATCTCGTCGATGAACAGGATGATGTCGCCCCTGGTGCGGACCTCCCTGGTGACCTTCTTCAGCCGTTCCTCGAAGTCGCCGCGGTACCGGGAGCCGGCGACCAGCGCCCCCAGGTCGAGCGTGTACAGCTGCCGGTCCTTGAGCGAGGCCGGCACGTCACCCGCGACGATCCGCTGGGCCAGCCCCTCGACGACGGCGGTCTTGCCGACGCCGGGCGGCCCCGTCAGCACCGGGCTGTTCTTCCGGCGCCGCGACAGGACCCGGATGACCCGCTCCACCTCGGCGTCCCGCCCGATGACCGGGTCGAGCTGCCCGTCGCGGGCGGCGGCGGTCAGGTTGACGCCGAACTGGTCGAGCACCGTCGCCGGCGGCGCGCTCTCCGGCGCCTTCGTCGTGGACGGGTGCCCGGCCAGCAGCTGGATGACCTGCGCCCGCAGCCGGTTGAGGTCGGCCCCCAGCCGGACGAGCACCTGGGCCGCGACGCCCTCACCCTCCCGGACCAGACCCAGCAGCAGGTGCTCGGGCCCGATGAAGTTGTGCCCGAGCTGGAGCGCCTCCCGCAGCGCCAGCTCCAGGACCTTCTTCGCCCGCGGCGTGAACGGCACGTGCCCGCCCGGCGCCTGCCCACCCAGGCCGATCAGCTCCTCGACCTGCCGCCGCACGTCGTCGAGCGACACCCCGAGCGCCTCGACGCTCCGCGCCGCGACGCCGTCGCCCTCCTGGATGAGCCCGAGCAGCAGATGCTCGGTCCCGATGGCATGGTGATTGAGAACCCGGGCTTCCTCCTGCGCCAGCACCACGGCACGTTTGGCCCGGTCGGTGAACCGCTCGAACATCGACGATCACGCCCTTCGCCTTCACGGCGTTCGGCGGGCCCACGCAGCCGCATCCCTTCGGATGCGCTGAGTCAGGGCCTCTTGACCGCCGACGGAGGCGTGGGCTCCGTCGATCCGCGGCACGGGCAGGCGCGCTGCCACCTCTACGATAACCGACCGCCGGCACCCCGTCGCCCCACCAAACCCCGTGCGGCGCCCCGACACCGACGCCCCGCGCACCCCTCAACCCCACCCGCCAACACCCGGACGGCGCCGGTCCGGCTTCACCGGTGGACGGAGTGGAGTCGCGTCGGTCAGCGCCGTTTCGACGCCAGTGTTCGAACTGCGGCAATGACAGCCCCGAGCACTGCGACGATGCCAAGCGTGGTCAGGAGTCTCGCCACGCCGGATCCTCCAGAGTCGCTGGCCGCAAGGAGGATCAGGTAGGTCACGCCGCCTACCACAGCGAGCAGCAGAGCGATGTTGAAGATGTCGCGACCGCTGAGCTTGTCCATTGGATGCGTCCCTCTCGGCGTGATGGGTGGGTGGCTTATGTTGTGCCGCCTGAATTGTCAGGGAGCGCGAGCCAGCGGCCCCCGATCACCTCGCGCAGGTGACCCTCGCTGGCAAGGTGGGTGCAGGCCGCGACGATGTCCTCCTCGCTGTAGCCGCGTTCGGCGGCTTCGTCGAGGAACCAGCGGATTCGCCAGGCGTCGAATGCTTCGACCGTGCGCCCGAGCAAGGGTCGGTGACCAGATCGACGTCGACCTCGCTGCCGTCGGAGCCGGTGATCCGGCGCCGTCGACGGTGTACTCGACTCCGCTGCGGGTGCGGCCTTCGCGGGACAGCTCCCGGCGTGAACGGACCGCTGCCAGAAGGTCCGCGATGTCTGCCGGTGTCTGGGTGTCGGGTCGGGTGGGCCTCCTGTGCTGGGGTGGTCAGACCTGGAGGGCGGTGGCGGTGGATTCCTGGCCTGGCAGGACGATCAGGTCTTCGGGGCGCATCGCGTGGGTGGCGGGGTCGCCGTCGAGACGGATCTCGTAGCCGCGTGGTGGTCCTGCGGCGGCCCAGCGTGCTCCGATGATCGTGCCCGATGCCGGTCGGCCCGGGGTTGGCGCGCCTGCTGCCGGCGGACCCTGGGCGGCGCCACGTGCTTCCGGGCGACCTTGGTTGGCCGTGCCTGCTGACTGTTGGACCTGATTGACCTCACCTGATTGTGGCCGGGCCTGGGTGGTCGGGCCTGGTGCCGGTGGGGCGGGGGTGGTCGTGGCCGGGGCGGGGCCTGCGGTCGCTGGGTGGGTGAGGCGGATTCTGGTGCCGGGGGCGTGGCCGTCGTCGGCGATGACGAGGAGGGCGTCGAGGATCTGGGCGGCGCCGGTCCAGGGGGCGCGGAGGACATACGGCTCGCCGTCCGGGCCCTCGACCGGCATCGTGAACATGCGGCACACCAGTGACAGCCGGTCGGCGTCGTGGCGGATGGCGGGGCTGGGGTTGGCCTGGCCTGACCGGAGGGCGTCCTCTACCCGGGCCCACAGGCTCGCGACCCCGCCGTCGAGGACGAGGCGGGCGGCGCGGTCCACCTCGGCGCACTCCATGTCGACGGCGGTCTCCTCGCCGAGCTCGGCGGTCCAGGCCAGGTCCAGCGCGGCGGGCACGAGGCCCGGGGCCTCCCGCACCACCACCAGGTAGAGCATGGCGAGCAGGTCCTCGAGGCCGTCGCCGGCGTAGCAGGGGCCCGCGTGGCTCTCGCCGGGTGGGAACCGCTCAACCAGGTGCGCCGCCCGTCCACCCGCGAGGCGTGCCGCCCGCCGCGCGTCGTGGAGCTTCGCGGCGGCAGGGCGCAGCTCGCGGGCGATGACGGTCCACCTGCCGGGCAAGCCGACCGGATAGACCGTCCTGCCGAGGCTGGCCAGGGTCTCGCCCGGGCCGACGCCGAACCCCGCGAGCTGGCGCGCGGCCACCGAATATGCGACACCCGTCTGGGCCGCATGCGCCCTGATCGCCCGACGCCGCTTCCGATCCCGCCGCGCCCGCCCGGTCCCGTCCTGCTGCTGCCGGTCCTGCTGTCCGCCGCTCCGCTGTTGCCCGCCGTCCCGCTGTCCGCCGCTCCGCTGTTGCCCGCCGTCCCGTTGCCCGCCGCTCCGCTGCCCGCCGCTGGGATGGCCGCCGTCCTGCAGGCGGTGGGGGGCGTCGTGGCGGTCGGGGCCGGGAGTGGTGGCGTCCTGGGCGGAGTCAGGGGCTGGCTGGTGCTGGTCCTCTTCGTCTGGCATGGCGACCTCCGGCGTCGACCCACGCTCGCACCGATCGGACGGCGGGACCTCCGCCGGGCAGCCTGCACCACCGCGCTGAGTCTGAGACTCTTGGCCTCGGGTCACGGCAGGCGTGGGCAACCGTGTCGGGCTCAGGCAGGCGCTCTACCCACCACGACCATACCGCCGCACCGCCCCCCGAGCGCACCCCAACCTGTTCGCCGACAGCGGACTACCGGGCGTCGAATCCGGCCGGTGTGGTCAGAGGGTGACGAGGGAGCGGACCGCCAGGGCGGAGCCGACGAGCAGGACCAGGGCCGCGGTGCCGGTGGGGGCGAGCCTGGTCAGGCGGTCGTTGATCCGCAGGCGGGCGGGCCAGCGGTCGCGGATCTTGATGAGCAGCAGGCCGGCGGCGGTGAGGGTGGCGGCCATGCCGAAGCCGTACGCGAGCACGAGCAGCACACCGAACCACGTCCTGCCGAGGGCGACGGCGCCGAGGAGCACGACGAGGGCGGAAGGGCTCGGCACCAGGCCGCCGGCGATGCCCATGCCGACCAGCGCCAACCGGTGCGGATGACCGTGGTCGTGCGCATGGTCGTGGGTGTGCGAGCCCGATCCGTGGGAGTGGGAATCAGCGCCGTGGGAGTGGGAGTGGCCGGCAAGCCCGTGGGAATGGGTGACGGGCCCGTGGCTGTGGGAGTGGGCGGCAGGGCCGTGGGAGTGGGAGTGGGCGGCAGAGCCGTGGGAGTGGCCGTGGGAGGAGGCGCGGCGGGACAGGAGCATGGTCAGGCCGATCGTGGCGACCAGCACGCCGCTCGTCACGCCGAGCCAGCCCAGCACCGTCTCGCCGGCCAGCCCCGCCGCGGTGGTCAGGAGCAGGCCCAGCAGCAGCACGCCGCCGGTGTGGGTCAGGGTGACCGTGGCGCCGACGGTGAGCGCGTCCCGCGGGCGCCCCGCGCGGCCCGCGAGGTACGCGGCCATCACCGTCTTCCCGTGCCCCGGCAGCGCGGCGTGCGCGGCGCCGAGGGCCAGCGCGAGCAGCACCGCCAGCACGCCGACCCACGGCGTCAGCGCACGCGAGGCCACCCAGCCGCGCAGCTTCAGCTCCGCGGTCCCGGCCCAGCCGGGCAGGACCGGCGACGACAACGGTCCAGGGGGAGCCTGAGCGGCCGGGCCCGTGCTGCCGCCGGGTTCGAGTCGCAGTGTCGCCCGGTGTACCGCCGGCGGAGAGCTGAGCAGGTCGGCAGGGTACGACCGCAGCCCCGCGGAAGCCGACACCGTCGGCAGCGGCGAGTCGACGATGTGCACCCCGGCCGCGACGGCGGTCAGCTCGCGCCACCCGACGCGGTCGGCGGCGAAGTCGTTGACGACGTCCACAGTGGACGGGCCGGAGACCGCGAAGGCCCCCGAGAACGTGCATTCCAGGCGGCTGGTACGCAGCCCGGCCGCACCGTCGGAGTAGGTGAAGGAGGACCGGTCGACCGTCCAGCCGACCGGGCGTCCGTCGACGGTGACCCGGAAGAGCGGCGCCACCGTCGTACACGAGGGGACTGACTGCAACGTGGGGAGCTCGGCGAGGTCGGCCACGTAGTCGACCGTGACGCGGTCGGGGTGGAAGGTCAGCGCGCCCAGCTGGTTGACGGAGAAGTTGCCCAGCGGGTGCGCCTGCGCGGTGCCGGGCCACAGCAGCGGCCCGCCCACGGCCAGGCACAGCAGGACCAGTGCGCGACGAAGCACCATCAGGACTCCAGGGTGGCGAGGGTCCGCACCGCGATCGGCGCGTCGACGGGGGAGAAGTGCGGGTTGAGCGCGAGCGCCAGCCGCAGCTGCACCCGTGCGGTCTCCCGGTCGCCGGCGGCGGAGGCGACCATGCCGTAGTGGTAGGCGAGGGTCGCGTCGACCTGGCCGAGCGCGTTGGCCCGGCGGGCGAACGGCAGCGCGGCGGCCGGGTCGCCGGCGGCCATGAGCGTCCACGCGACCATGTCGGCGACCTCGCCGAACTGGCGGCGGTCCCACTCGGCGACCGCGAGCCTCGCGGCGGTCACGGCGTCGCCGGTGGCGAGGGCGAGCGACGCCGCGCCGAGGTCGTCGGTGCCGCCGTTGGCGGTGAAGAGCGAGTGCGCGGCCCGGGCGAGGGCGAGCGACGGCCCGGGGTCGCGCCCGGCGGCCCGCAGCATGCGCGCCTGGTCGAGCAGCGCGTCGACGGTCGGCGTGCGGGCGACCACCTTGGCGAGGTCGTCCAGGGCCGCGGTCAGGTCGCCGCCGGCCGCGTCGAGCTTGGCCTTCAGCTGCCAAAGGCCGACGGTACCGGCGTCGGCGGCGAGGCCGAGGGACACGTGCCGGGCGGCGGTGGCCAGGTCGCCCGCCGCCCACGCCAGGCCGGCGAGGTGCTGGTGGCAGAACGCCACGTCGGCCGGCTCCGTGGCGGCGGCGAGGGCGAGCCGCATGAGCGCGACCGCCTCGGTCCGCTTGCCGTGTTGTTCGAGGTCGTACGACCCGCGGGTGTACGAGCCGAGCCCCGGCCGCAGGTCGAGCATCCGCTGGACGGCGGCGGTCGCGGCGTCGGGGTGCCCGAGCTGGGTCTCGGCGTCGGCGAGGACGCCGTAGGCGGTGTCGGACCACGCGTTGACGGCGAGCGCCCGGTTGGCGAGCTCGCGCGCGCCGGCGAAGTCGTGGCGGGCGTTGGCGAGCGCGCCGAGCCCGGTGAGCGCGGCCGCGTTGCCGTCGGGGCGCACCTCGAGGGACTTGCGCAGCGCGCCCTCGGCCTTCGGGTAGTAGGCGGGGTCGGCGCTGACCCGGGCCTGCTCCAGGTACGCCTCGCCGAGCGCGGCCCACGCGGTCCAGTCGCCCGGCACCTCGCGCAGCCGCTCCTGGTGCGCCGCGATCGCCGCGGCGAGCCGGCCTGTCGACTGTGGACGGTCGGGCTCGACGAAGGCCGGGGACGGGCGCCGGCCGATCAGCGCGCCGAGGCCCAGCAGCAGCGTCGCAGCCAGTACGACACCCAACACCATGCGAAGCCGCATGACTGCTCCTCCCGGGAGATGGTGGGGGCGCGCCACAAAACGCGTACGACGGCGCGCCCCCGGGAACGGGTCAGGGCTGGACGGACCCGCGGCGCCGCCGCCACCAGCCGACGAAGAGCAGGGTGCCGAGGCCGGCCGCGATCGCCGACGTGCTGACCGCGACGGCCGTCATGCCGGTGCCCGACTCGAACGCCGACGGCGTGGTGGCCGGCTGCGCCGCGACGGACGCGGACGCCGACGCGGCGGCGGACGGGCGCACCGAGGACGGCGCCGAGGTGTTCGGCAGCGCCACGTACGGGAACTGCGCACCGAACGCGTTGTCGTTCGCGTCCACCTTGTCGCCGGTGGCCAGGGCGTCGACGAGCTTGCCGGTCAGCGCCGCGCCCTCGACCGCCTGCACCGCGATGTCGACGACGTCGTCGGTGAGCCGCCGGCCGTTCGGGAAGCCCTGCAGGTCGCCGGCGAGCACGCCGAGCCGGTTGGGCTGCGCGGCGACCGGCACGCCGAGGTTGAGCCGGAGCATCTCCGCCGGCCGGAAGTTGGCCGCGACGACGTCGGCGTTGTTGAGCTGCGAGTTGAGGTCGGCCTTGATCGGCCCGCCGGCCTTGGTCGTGATGCCGGTCAGGAAGATCTCGACGAGGTCGTTGCGGGGTGCCGCGGGGGCCGGCACCTTGTAGATGCCCTCGATGAGCTTCGGCAGCTCGGGGTCGGTGACCCGGGCGACGACGGCGGGGATGCCGGCGTCCTGGTCGGGGCTGATCGAGTTGAACGCGTCCTTCAGCGACGCCGGCACGACGACCTCGTTGACCAGCGGGTTGCCCAGCCGGGACACCTGCACCTTCTCGCCGGTGACCGGGCCGGACTGCCCGGTGACGCGGGTCTTGGCCCGCTCGGTGGTCGTCCAGATCCCGATGACCGGGTTGCGCTTCGCGTCGCCCTTGAGCGCCACGTCGGAGAACGGCACCTGCAGCGCGATCGTGTTGACGTTGTAGCCGGCGAGGGTGTCCTGGCCGACCTCGCTCAGGTCGCCGCCGTACAGCAGGTCGAACACCCGCAGATCCAGGAAGAACGGGTCGTCGGCCTGGCCGGCGTAGACGTTCCAGCCGCCGGGGAGCCGCTTGTCGGCCTCGCCGCGCAGCTTCGCGTAGTCGGGCATCGTGGCCTTGCCGACCCGGGACGGCGCGACCGGCGCGCCGGTGACCCGCGTCTTGAAGGGCTCACCGTGGAACGAGGACTCCAGCGTGTACGTCTGGCGGAAGAGCAGGTTCTCGTCGTCGATCGAGGTGACGGGGCCGTTGGCGTACAGGAACGTGTCGCCGCCGCGGCGGTCGATGTTCTGGAACGTCCAGCGGAACACCGCGTCGGCCTTCGCGTCGCCGTCGCTGTCGACGTTGATGTTGTAGACGGCGTCGGTGGCGAAGGGGAAGAAGTTCGGGCCGCCGTCCGGTGCCGAGAACGGCTGCCAGTTGGCGATGAAGGTGACGTACCCGGCCCGTTCGGGGCTGACGAACGCGTACAGGTCGGTGTTGTCGACGGCAGGGTCGGCGGCGACGAGCGGCGCCTCCCGGTGGCTCGAGGCCGACGACGTGCCGGGCCCGAGGCCGGCGAACGCCACACCGGCCGCCACGAGCGCGGCCGCGGTGGCGCGCCACCGGCGGCCTGCCCGGGTTGGAGTGGTCATCTGCGTGGTCCCCTCGCGTCTGGAGCGGTCCTGTGACCGCCGCACGAGAGGACTTCGCCTTCACCCGGGTCGATGGATGGGTCGGTGTCGGCTTGCCGTCAGCGACCCATCCGCGCCCCCGTCAGCTCCGAATCGGCCGCCCGCCCCGCCCTGGCGTCAGCGAGCCGGCCGCACGCCCACGGCGCCGTAGCCGTGGGAGACCTGCTCCTCGCCGTCGTCGGGGCGCCAGTCGCCGAGCCACACCAGCCCCGGGTCGAGCAGGTCGTAGCCGTCGAACAGGGCCGCGATCTCCGCCCTGGTACGGGGGACGATCGGCGCGCTGGACCGCCGGTACACCTGCTGGCCGGCGGCGGCGGGCGCGGCGGGGACCCCGTCCAGGGTGAGGTGGGAGACGACGAGGTGGCTGCCGGGGACCGTGGCGTCGCGCAGCCAGGCGATGATGCCGCCCGGGTCGGCCTCGCCGGGCACGAAGTGCAGGATCGACACCATCAGGATCGCGACCGGCTCGCCGAAGTCGAGGTGCCCGGCGACGTCGGGGTCGGTGAGCAGCGCCTCCGGGTCCCGCAGGTCCCGGCACGCCACCGACACGCGGTCCAGACCGTCCACTAGGGACCGCGCCTGGGCGACGGCCACGGGGTCGTTGTCGACGTAGACGACCTTGCCGTCGGTCATCTCGTGCACGTTGCCCTGTGTCGGCAGCCCCGTGCCGATGTCGAGGAACTGCCGCACGCCGGCCTGGTGCAGGTGCCGCACCGCCCGCTGCAGGAACCGCCGGTTGGTCCTGGCCGCCGCGGGCGTGTCCGGGAAGATCGCGAGGATCTGCTCCGCGGCCTCGCGGTCGGCGGCGAAGTTGTGATACCCGCCGAGGTAGTAGTCGTACATGCGGGCCACGTTGGGAACGCTGGCGTCGACGCCGCCGAGACCGGTCATCCACCCACCCTAATGGGGTAGGTTCTGCGACCGTGCTGGACGGACTCGACGACATCGACTGGGCCTCGCTGGAGCACGCGTACGGCCCGGCCGCCGACGTGCCCGGTCACCTGCGGGCGCTGCGCTCCGCCTCCGCCGATGACCGGCGCGGGGCCCTTTCGGGCCTGTACGGCGGGATCTGCCACCAGGGGACCAGGTACGAGGCGAGCGCCCCGGCGGTCCCGTTCCTGCTGGAGCTGCTGGCGGACCCGGCGACCCCGGACCGGGCCGCGGGCGTGGCGCTGGTCGCGTCGCTCGCCGTCGGGCACCACGGGGCGTGGCTGCCGGGCGGGTTCCCGGTCGCCGAGCTGCGGGCCGCGGCCGTGGGCGGCGCCGAGCTGCTGCGGGCCGCGCCGCCGCCGGCCGAGGACGACGAGGACGAGGACTTCGAGGGGGAGAGCCGCCTGGACTACTGGGAGGGTCTCGGCGACGCCCAGCGGTCGGCCCTGGCGGCGCACGTGGAGCTGGCCGCGTACGACGCCGTGCGCGCCGGCCTGCCCGTGCTGCGTGACCTGCTCATCGGCGACGACGCGCACGGTGACGCCGCGTTGCGGGCGGCCGCGGCGTTCACCCTCGGCTGGTTCCCCGAGGACGACGCCGCGAGCGTCGCGGTGCTCACCGCGGCGGTCGCCGACCCGTCCCGGTCCGTCGCCGCCACCGCGATCGTGTCGCTCGGGCTGCTCGGCACCGTCGTGCCGGCGGCGCTGCACGACACCAGGGCGGAGATCCGCTGGGCGGCGGCGGTCGCCCTCGCCCGCGTCCGGGGCGCCGGGGCCGGCGACGAGGCCACGCGGGAGCTGCTGCGCTGGGCCGGCGGCGCGAGCACCGCCCGGGCCGGCATCCCGTTCCTCGGCGGTGACCTGGCCGGCTGCGCGGCGCTGTCGCTGCCCGCGCTCGCCGCCGGTGACGCCGCCCTGGACGCGCTGCTGGCCCGGCTCGGGACGGTCACCGGCGCGGAGACCCTGCCGGTGCTCGCCACCGCGCTGCGGCTCGTCTTCCCTGACGGTCCCGGGTCCGGCGCGGCCGGCCCTCGGCAGCGACTGGTGCGGGCGCTGGCGGAGGCGCCCGCCGCGTGGCAGATGGGCGGGCGGAGGTCCGGCGACGTGTCGGGGCTGCTGCGGTCGTTTGGCCTGCCAGGTGACCCTGCGGCGATGAACGCCCTGGTGGGGGGCTGACACGCCGGTCGGAGGGGTGCGACTGTTGTCATGCGGCAATCTGTTGTACGGTGGGTGAGTCGTCACCTCCGGCGGCCTGCCACACGTTGCGCAAGCAGCGTGCACGGCGGGTCACCGACCGGGCCCGTCCAGACAGCGGCGGTCCACCCGGTGCCGTGACGGTTCTCGGTCTCACCGCCGGCGCTCAAGACACGGGCGCTGTGAGCGATCTTCTGACCGGTCTCGAGCCTCGTGCGCCCTAAAGCTGGGGATGCCCCGCTCGGCGTTGCCTTAAACGACGTCCTACAGGACGGGCCGGTCATTGCACCGAAAGGCTGACCCTGCCGTGAGCATTGACCTGCACACCGACGCCATTCGCACCGCCGACCTCCACGACGTCGTCTCCGTCCCGGCCGCCGACACGGCCACGGGCACCGGTTCGCACCGGACCAGGGAGACCGACGCCCAGGCCAAGGCGTTGCTGTCGTTGCTCGGCGACCTGCCCGCCGGCACCGACCGCGACCGCGTCCGGGCCCGCCTCATCGAGCTGTACATCCCCCTCGCCGAGTACCTCGCCCGGCGCTTCCGCAACCGCGGCGAGCAGTTCGACGACCTCGCCCAGGTCGCCAACCTCGGGCTGATCAAGTCGGTCGACGGGTTCGACCCGGAGCGCGGCGCCGCGTTCACCAGCTACGCCATCCCGATGATCGTCGGCGAGCTCAAGCGCCACTTCCGGGACAAGGGCTGGGACGTCCGCGTGCCCCGCCGCCTGCAGGAGCTGCGCCTGGAGATCTCGAAGGTCTCCGGCGACCTCGCCCAGGACCTGGGCCGCTCCCCGACGGTCGCGGACCTCGCGGCGAAGCTCGGGGCGAGCGAGGAGGACGTCATCGAGGGCCTGGACTGCGGGCAGGCGTACCGTGCGCTGTCGCTGGACGCGCCCGTCGGCGAGGCCGGCGACGGCGGCGTCACGGGCCTCGGCGACCTGCTCGGCGGCGACGACCCCGACATGGCCAACGTGGAGAACCGCGAGGCGCTGCGCCCGCTGCTGGCGAAGCTCCCGGCCCGCGAGCAGAAGATCATCGCGATGCGGTTCCACGGCAACCTGACGCAGTCGCAGATCGCCGCGGAGCTCGGCATCTCGCAGATGCACGTGTCCCGCCTCCTGGCCGGCGCGCTGCGCACCCTGCGCGCGTCGCTGACCCAGGACTGACCACGCTCGCCGGCGAAGCCAGTTCTGACCACGGTCTTCGGCGAAGCCAGGACTGACCAAGGTAGCCGGTGAAGGCGGCGGGCCGAGGCCCGCCGCCTTCTAGCGTCCCGTGAACCGGGCGGCCGGCAGGCCGGTCGCGTCCGGGTCGAGCAGCAGCAGGTGCCCCGACCGGGGCGCCGCGGCGCCGCGCCCGCGGCGGGCGCTCGTCACCGCCATGAGCTTCAGCTCCGGGCCGACGAACGCGCACCGCGTCGGGCGGGGCACCGGCAGCTCCACCACCCGGTCGATCCGGCCGTCGGGGGAGTAACGGACGATCCGCCCGCCGTCCCACTTGCAGTTCCACACGAAGCCGTCCGCGTCGACCGTCACCCCGTCCGGGAACCACGCCTCGTCCTCGTCGGAGGCGAAGAGCCGCCCGCCCCCCACGGTGCCCGTCACGGGGTCGAACTCGTAGGCGGTGATCCGGCTGCGGGCGGAGTCGACGTGGTACAGGGTGCGCCCGTCGGGGCTCCACGCCGGGCCGTTGGAGACGACGACGCCGCCGAACGCCTTCGTGACGCTCAGGTCCTCGCGCAGGCAGTAGAACGCGCCGCCCGCCGTCGCCTCCGTCTCGTCCATCGTGCCGAACCAGAAGCGGCCCCCGGGATCGACGGCGCCGTCGTTGCAGCGGTTGCCCGGTACATCGGACTCCACCTCGGCGACGACCTCGACGGTGCCGTCGTCGGCGACGAAGGCCAGGGCGTGCCGCAGCGCCGCGACCAGGCCGCCGCCGGACCGCAGCCCGACGCTGCCGACCGTGGCCGGCAGGCGGATGCTCGACACCCCGCGGGTGGCCCAGTCGAGGGTGAACAGCAGCGCCCGGTCGATGTCGACCCAGTGCAGCCGGCCCGCGACGTCGTCCCACAGCGTGCTCTCGCCCAGCTCGCAGGGGATGTCGCAGAGTGTGTCAGCCGGGGTCTCAGTCATCGGCGCGCTCCCTGCCGTAGGTGAAGAGGATGGCGAGGATCACCAGACCATAGATGACGTTCCGACCGTACTCCGGGACCCGCTCCGCCTGTAGCAGCGTCACGATGGCGACCAGGGTGACCGATCCGGCGACGACACCGGCGTAGTGGCCGCGCCCGCCGAGGATCGAGACGCCGCCGACGACGACCGCCGCGATCGACTCGAACAGGTACGGGTCGCCGAGCCCGAGCGACGGCTGCCCGCCGTAGGCGACGAGCGTGACCCCCGCCAGGGCCGCGAACACGCCGCTGAGCACGTACAGCGCGACCGTGACCGGCCGGACGCCGACCCCGGCGAGGAAGGCGGCGCGCGGGTTGTTGCCGACCGCGTAGACCCGGCGGCCGAACGTGGTGAAGGTCAGCAGCACCGTCACGAACAGCGCCACCCCGGCCCACAGCAGCAGCTGCGAGGGCACGCCCCACACCCGCCCGACCACGAGCCGGCGCAGCGGCTCCGGGGCGTACGACGCGCACGAGGCGCAGGTGAGCCCCTTCGACAGGCCGAGGGACAGCCCCTGCAGGACGCCGTTCATGCCGAGGGTCATGACGACCGCGGGCACGCCGAGCCACGCGACGCCGAGCCCGTTGCACAGCCCGACGGCGGCGCCGGTGCCGAGCGCGAGGAGGACCGCGAGCGGCAGCCGGCCGGACTGGCCGAGGCTGCTCGTGGTGAGGACGATCGCGGCGCCGTTGAGCACCCACGGCATCGACAGGTCGATCCCGCCGACGAGGACGACGAGCATCTGCCCGGCGCCGACGAACCCGATGAAGCTGGCGAGGACCAGCATCGTGCGCAGGCTCGGCCACGACCCGAACCCGGGGTGGATGACCGCCCCGGCGACCAGGATCGTGGCGGCGGCCGCGAACGCGTACCAGATCCGCCGCTGCGGGGCGGCCTTGCGCAGCACGGCTTCCAGGTTCATGACCGCCTCCAGCGGGGAAGGCCGCCGAACCGCCGCGAGCGGAGCGGGCCGCCGGACCGCCGCCAGCGCAGCAGGCTGCCGAGCAGCACCGCGACGACCAGGAACAGGCCCTGGAACAGCGACTGGTACAGCGGATCGATGCCGGCGAAGAACAGCACGTCGATGACGAGGGTCAGCGCGAACGCCCCGGCGACCGCGCCCAGGGCGGAGCCGCGCCCGCCGGCGAACGCGATCCCGCCCACGACGACCGCGGCGATCGACGTGAGGATGAACGGGTCGCCGGCGTTCGGGTCGCCCGACGTCGTCGTCGACACGTAGAACACCGCGGCGAGGCCGCTGCACAGCCCCGACAGGCTGTACACCCCCACCTTCACCCGGACCGTCGGCACGCCGGAGGCGCGGGCGGCGGCCTCGTCGCTGCCGACGGCGTAGACCCGCATGCCGAAGCGGGTGCGGCGCAGCACCAGCCACCCGGCGACCGCGGCGCCGAGCCAGATCAGCCCGGTCGGCAGGTCCGGGTCGGTGAGCACCGAGCGGACCGCCGGGGAGATCTCGCCGCCCGGCACCGGCAGCACCTTGAGCGCGAGTCCGCTGTAGACGGACAGGGTGGCGAGGGTGGTGAGGATCGGCGCGATGCGCCCCTTGGCGACGACGACCCCGTTGACGGCGCCGCAGGCGGCCCCGGCGGCGACCGCCGCGAGCATCCAGCCGGCGGTGACGGCCGCGCTGCCGGTCGACCCGGCCGCGACGATCGCGACGCCGAGGCCGACCATCCCGCCGACGGACAGGTCGATGCCGCCGGTCAGCACGACCAGGCTCTGCCCGATCGCCACGAAGACGAGGGGCAGCGACGTGTTGAGCAGCGACAGGTAGTCGAACGGTGTCGGCAGGTGCCCGAGGCTCGTGGTGTAGACGGCGAGGTAGGCGGCGGCGGTGGCCGCGAGCACCGCGTAGCCGAGCGTCGCGGCCCGCAGCTCAGACATGCTGATGCTCCTTCATGGCGGCCGCGACGATGCGTTCGGCGTCGCCGACCGGCCCGTCGAGGGTGGCGGCGACCCGCCCCTCCCGCATCACCAGGACCCGGTGGCACAGGTGCGCGATCTCCTCGGTCTCGCTGCTGTACAGCAGGACCGCCCGCCCCTGCGCGGCGAGACCGGCGACGAGGACGTAGAAGTCGTGCTTGGTCGCGGCGTCCACGCCCCGCGTCACGTCGAACAGCAGCAGCACCTCGGCCCCGCTGAGCAGCCAGCGGCCCATGAGGACCTTCTGCTGGTTGCCGCCGGAGAGGGTGCCGACGGGGTGCGCCGCCGAGGCGGCCCGCACCGCCAGCCGGTCGACGACGCCCTGCACCGCCGCGCGCTCGGCGGCCCGCCGCACGAACCCGGCCACGGACCGCCGCTCGAGGGTGGCGAGGGCCAGGTTGTCCCGCACCGACATGGGCAGCAGCAGGCCCTCCGCCTTGCGGTCCTCCGGCACGTACGCGATGCCGATGCCGGCCCGGATCGCGTCCTTGGGCCGCCTGATCGTGGTCCGGACGCCGCCGACGGTGACCTGCTGCCGCCCGATGCCGAAGAGCCGCAGGAACAGCTCGCGCTGCCCCTGCCCGGCCAGGCCGCCGATGCCGAGGATCTCGCCGCGCCGCACCGCGATGTCGACCTCGCCGACCCGCGCCTCGAGCGCGACGGTGTCCTGCGGCGGGGCCAGCGGCGGGTACGTGGCCTCCAGGGTGCGCCCGCTCATCAGCGTCACCGCCTCGGACTCGGCCAGCCGCGACCGGGTGGTGACGTGGGTGCCGTTGCGGAACACGGTGACCCGGTCGGCGAGGGCCTCGATCTCGCGCCACCGGTGGGAGGTGAAGACCACGCAGCAGCCCTCCTCCCGCAGCCGCCGCATGTGCGCCGCCAGCCACGCCACCTGCTGCTCCTGCAGCGCCGCGGTCGGCTCGTCGAGGATGAGCACCTCGGGGCGGGTCGCGAGGACCCGCACCAGCTCCACCACCTGCCGGTGCGCCACCGACAGCTCGCGGGTCACGGCCGCGGGGTCGAGGTCGTGGATGCCGTGGTCGCTCAGGATCCGCCTCGCCACGGGTACCAGGCGGCGCCGCGCGACCAGCCCGAACCGTCCGCGGGGCGGGTCGTGCAGCAGGAGGTTCTCCGCGACGGTGAGGTCCGGCAGCAGCGAGAGCTCCTGGAAGGCGGTCGCGAGCCGCCCGGTGACGCGCACGGTCCCCTTGTCGGGCCGCACCAGGCCGCAGAGCACCTTGATCATCGTGCTCTTGCCGGCGCCGTTCTCGCCGGCCAGGGCGTGGATCTCGCCGGGGCGCGCCGAGAAGGACGCGTCCCGCAGGGCCCGTACCCCGCCGAAGGAGCGGTCGACCCCTTCGGCGTGCACGGCGGTCTGGTCCGTCATCCGAGCTTCACCGCGAGCGTCTTGCCCGGGCAGGGCGTGCCGTCGGTCGCGGCCTCCTGGCACAGGACCACGGTCGCGTTCGGCCCCGAGTCGGTGAAGTCGGCGAAGAAGCTGTCCGGCAGGTCCGGGAACACGGTCTCGCCGACCTTCACCGTCTCCGACGTCACCATCGGGAACGGGATCGTCACGCTGGTCTTCGGGTGCTCGCCCTTGATCACGGCGCGGGCCAGCTCGAGCGAGATCACCGACAGGAACGGCGGCTGCCCGATGGACATGCCGTTGACCTTCGGCGTCGAGATCCCGGCCAGGTACTTGCGGAAGCCGTTCTCCGCCTCGCCGCCGGTCACCGGCACGGGCCGGTTCGCCTCGATGAACGCCTTGATCACGCCGTCGGTGCCGCCGGACACCCACACGCCGTCGACCTTCGGCAGGCTCGGCAGCTGCGCCGCGGTCTGCCGCTGGGCCGTCGCGGAGTCCCACATCCCGCTGTACGTGGCGACGACCTTGATGCCCGGGTTGGCGTCGAAGACCTTCTTGGCGCCGGCGTTGCGGTCGTTGTCGGCGCCGGTGCCGGCCACGCCGGTGACCATGACGACGTTGCCCTGGCCCTTGAGCTGGTCCACGACGAACTGGGCGAGCTGCTCGCCGAACTTGACCTGGTCGGTGTTGACCGTCAGGCCGCACTTGGCGTCGACGGTGTTGTCGAACGACACGACGACGATGCCGCGGTCGCAGGCCTGCTGGACGACCCCGTTGAGGCCGCTGGTCGACGCGGCGTTGATGACGATGCCGTCCACGCCCTGGGCGATCAGGTTCGAGATCTGGCGGGTCTGCGTGGCGACGTCGTTGCCGGCGTTGAACACGCTGCAGTCGACCTGGTCCTTGTACGGCGGCATCGCGCAGGCCGCCTTGAACACGTTCTCCATCTCGACGCGCCAGCCGTTGCCGATGAACGAGTTCGACAGCGCGATCTTGATTTTCCCCTTGCTCTCCTTGGGGCTGTTCTCGCCGGTACTGCATGCGGCGGCGACCGGAAACAGCAGTGTGAGCGCTAAAAGGGCCGTAACGGAACGCGGTAGAATCATGGTTGCTCCACCTTCGACGATCGGCTCTGGACGGCAATCCGCGGCCGGTTGTTGTTTGCTGCATTGGCGTGCGGCGAGGGCGGCCAGAGCTGTTTCGCTCTGGCCGTTTCTTCTGTTCCGGTGCTTGGCGCGCCGGCCGGCCGACGGGTTGGGAAGGCCGGCCGGCTGGTCAGCGGACGGGTAGCGGGAACCTGTTGGCGTCGCGGAGCACGGCGGCGGCCGCACCCACGACGACGACCACGTCGATCCCGATCTCACCGGCGACGACGTCGGGGACGGCCTCCCCGGCGTGGATCGCGCGGCGCATCATCGACTGGCGCAGCGGCTCGATGAGGATGTCACCGGCCGGCGCGAGGCTGCCCCCGAGGACGATCAGCTCGGGGTCGAGCAGGTTGTACATGTTGGCCATCGCGACCCCGATGTGCCGGCCCGCGTCGGCGAGGACGCGGCGGCACCCGGCGTCGCCCTGGTGCGCGAGGCTGATCACCTCGCCGATCGACGGCCGCCGGCCGTGGCTCTGCCACAGCTGGTCGGTGATGGCGTCCGGGTTGGCCAGGGTGTTCAGGCACCCCCGGCCGCCGCACGCGCACACCAGGCCGTCCTCGTTGATGGTGGTGTGGCCGATCTCCCCGGCCGTGCCGTTGGCGCCGACGTAGAGGCGTCCGTCCATGACGAACCCCGCGCCGATGCCGGTGGCGGTGTAGATGTACGCGTAGTCCCGCAGCCCCCGCGCGGCGCCCCAGGTCATCTCGGCCAGGGCGGCGAGGTTGGCGTCGTTGCCCGCGTGCACCGGCAGCCCGAGCACGTGCTCGGCGAGCAGCCGCGGGTCGAGGCCCACCCACGGCTTGAGCGTGCACGCGCGGCCGGTCAGCCCGGTGCGCCGCTGGATCGGCCCCGGCATGGCGATGCCGACACCGATCACCTCGTCGCGCCGGAACCCGGTCTGCTCCAGCAGCTCGTCGATCAGCCGGTCGACCAGCAGCAGGGTGTCCTGCGGCGAGGTCTGCTCGTCGACCTGGACCGTCTTGTGCCGCAGCATCGCCTGTGCCACGTCACAGATCGCGATCCGCACGATCCCGTTGCCGATCTCGACGCCCACCGCGACGCCGAGGCCGCCCTTGAGCCCGATCAGGGTCGGCGGCCGGCCCGCCTTGCTCCTGCTGCCGTTGCCGTTGCCGTTCGGATGGGGGCCGTTGGCGCCGCCGACCTCGACCACCGCGCCGGCCTCGATGAGCTCCCCGACGACGCTGGCGACCGTCGAGCGGGACAGCCCGATCTCGGCGAGGGCGGCCCGGCTCATCGCACCGTGCTGCCGCAGCGCGTGGATCACACGGCTGCGGTTCGCGCTGCGTTGTGCGGATCCCGAGTCGAGCGGCGACATGACTTGAGTATTCGCATTCACCATGGTCCAGTCAATAGAGCAGACGGTAGAGCGCTTCCCCGACCTTCATTCTGCCTGATTCAGGCAGAATTGATTTTCCTGGAGTGGCGATGGAAATGCACCCCGCAATGACGGCGATGAATCACTGGATCACCGGCGCCGCGACCGGGGACTGGTCCCGGCTCATCGGCATGCTCGATCCCGCTGTGACGTTCCACGTCCCGGTCGAGGGTTTCGCCGGTGTACGGCACGGCGCCGAGGACGCCGTCCGCTTCTTCGACTGGCTGGCCGCCTCGGTCCGCGCGGATCTGGTCGTCCAGGCGGTCCTGACGGGGGAGTCCGGCGTCGCCTTCGAGGTCCGCGTGGCCGGCACCATGCGCGGCGAACCCTTCACCCAGCGCCTGTGCCTGATCTTCGAACTGCACGACGGGCGCGTGACGGGCTTCCGCGAATACCTCGCCTGGCCCGGCGGTCTGCGATGAACGCGCCCCGGCTCACTCACACGGGTGCCGCGCCCGCCCGGTCCGCACCGGGCGCCCGTCTCGCCCGTTAGCCTCGGACGAAGGGGGTGGGCGAAATGGGTAAATCGCCGGAATTGAAATGGGTCCTGCGGCCGGACCGGAACGGCGTGCACCACGCCGAGCTGGCCCCGCACGACGGCAAGGAGATCTACGCGTTCGGCGACACCGACGCCAACGGCCGGGTCGAGATCACGCTGGTGGACGGCACCCGGGTCCGGGCCCGCCGCGGCGAGCTGATTCCCTGCTGACCCTTCGGACCGGGACGCCGACCGGCAGGACCTTCCGGCCTGCCGGTCGGGCCTGCCGGTCGGGCCTGCCGGTCGGGCCCGGCCGCCGTACTACGCTCGCCCGTCATGGGAGACATCACGCCGATCGCGGACCGCGAAGGGCAGGTCGGCGGCATCGAGTCGATGGTGGTCGACGGCCGCCGGTGGTACTTCGGGTTCGACTACAGCATGGACACCGCGGTCTCGCCGCTGGTCGAGGACCCGGCGCGGATGGCGGAGTTCGCGAGCCGGCACATGCTGCAGCGGGACGGGGCGCACGACGTCGACTACTGGCGGGACCTGGTCGACCTGTCCGTCGGGGAGTCCGGCATCGTGGGCGAGGACGAGGACCGCACCTACGACAGCGGGACGCTCGCGGCGCAGCGGCTGACGCCCAGCACGCAGCTGATGTACCTGCTGGGCGCGGCGACCGCGTGGGACGACGGCTTCTTCGAGGACGATGCCGTCCAGGCGGCGCTGGCCACGATCGGCGTACCGGAGCGCGACCGGGAGGAATGGGACTGCCTCGACCGGTGCGTGGCGGCGACCCGCTCCGACGACACCGAGGTGCGCGCCGCCGCCGCCGTCGGCCTCATGACCCGCTACCAGCGCTTCATCTGGGACAACCTGCCGGCGAACTGGCCCGGCGTCTTCGCCGCCCTCCGCCCGGCCTGACGCCGCGCTCCGGCCGGTCCGAGTGCGCGCGCTCCGGCCGGGTCAGCTCGTGGACGACGGGGTGCCGATCGGGATCGGGGGGGCGGACGACCAGCGCCTCCGGGTCGATGCCGGTGATCGCGGCGCCCACGGCGGTCAGGGCGCGGAGCCGGCGGTCGCGGCGGTCCACCGACAGGGCGGTCGTGAACGCCAGGCGCAGCGGGTGATCCCGCGCCGGTGCCGGGACGGCCGCCGCCAGGTGGGCGAGGGCGATCGCGCGCCGGTACGGCTCGGCGACCGCCCCGGCGAAGGTGAGCGCCGCCGCGAGGTGGGCGTCCTGCGCGGCCGTTGGGAGATGGCCGATGTACGAGGCGACGGCGGCCACCCGTTCCGCCGGGCCGACGATGGTGTGGGTGGACGCGATCACCCGGTCGCGCCCGTCCGCGTCGAGCCGGGGGAACAGGTCGCCCAGGAGCGGGGTGCGCCAGTCGGGGTCTGGGATCGCGAGGGCGTGCTCCAGGGCCCGGGCCGCCTGGGCGGCGGTCAGCCGGGGCAGCACGGCGGTGGTCAGCCAGGCGCGGTGGTGGCTCTCGTACGGCAGCGGGGCCGTCCCGACGACGGTGTCGACCTGGGCGTCGGTGAGGTCGCCCGCCAGCGCGGCGAGGGCGGCGACCGAGCGGTGGTCCAGCGCGCCACGGGTGCGGACCGTCCGGGCGACGAGGTCCCGCGCCGCCCGGCTCCGCTGCGCGGGCGACAGGTGCGGCCGGAGCGCCAGCAGCTCCTCGCCGCCGGCGATGAAGTCGAACCGCGGGTCGGACACCAGGTCGAGGGCCCGGTCGAGCTGCGCGGTGCCGAGGTGCGGCGCGCAGCAGCACAGCAGGCCGGCGTCAGGCGAGCCGCCGCGGGCGACCAGGTCGTCCGCCTCGGCGGGCACCTTGACGGCGCGCCGCACGGCGGCGGAGACGGCGTCGTCGCGCTGCTCGCCGGGCAGCCGGTCGGCGAGCAGGCCGAGGGCCGCCAGCCGCGCCTCGGCGCCCTTGGTCGTCGCGACGACCTCGGCCACCTCGGCGACCTGCGCGCGGTCCAGGTGCGGCGCCACGACGCGGACCAGCTCCACCCGGGTCCGGCGGTCGGCCCGGGGGAGCGCCGCCAGCAGCGCGGTCATGTGCTCCCGCCGCAGCGCCGGCAGGAACGGCTGCACCGCCCGGACCCAGTCCAGGTCCGGGCGCTGTGCGGCGAAGACGCGGATGAGCTCGTCGACGGTCACGGAACACTCCGGATCAGCGGTGGAAGACCTGGCGGTAGGTGGTGGGGGTGACGCTGGTCTGGCGGGCGAAGTGGGCGCGCAGGTTGGCGGGGGTGCCGAGGCCCGTCCGGTGGGCGATGCGCTCGATCGAGTCGTCGGTGGTCTCCAGGAGCTCCTGCGCGAGTCGTACCCGCTGACGCAGCAGCCACTGCAGCGGGCTGGTGCCGACCGACTCGCGGAAGCGGCGGGCGAACGTGCGGGGGCTCAGGCGGGCCTCGCGGGCCAGATCGGCGACGGTCAGCGGCTGGTCGAGGCGGGCCCTGGCCCAGTCGAGGGCGACGCCGAGCCCGTCCGGGGTGCGGGGGCGCTGCGGCGGGTGGGCGAACTGCGACTGCCCGCCGTCGCGGTGCGGCGGGACGACCATGCGCCGGGCGACCTCGTTGGCGACCGCGGCGCCGTGGTCGAGGCGGACCAGGTGCAGGCAGAGGTCGATCGCGGCGCCGGTGCCGGCCGAGGTGAAGATCGTGCCGTCGCTCGTGTACAGCACGTCGGGGTCGAACGTGACGGCCGGGTGGCGCTGGGCGAAGTCGAAGGCGTTCATCCAGTGGGTCGTGGCGCGGCGGCCGTCGAGGAGGCCGGCGGCGGCGAGCACATACGCGCCGGTGCAGATCGCGACGATCCGCCGGCCGCGCCGGTGCGCCTCCCGCACCACCTCGACCAGCGCCGGCGGGGGCTCCACCTGCCTGGCCCGGGCGAACGCCGGGATGATCAGCGTGTCCACGTCGGCCAGCGTGCCGAGGTCGTAGGGTGCGGTCACGGACAGCCCGGAGCGGGCCGGGACGACGCCCGGCGCGGCGGCGGCGAAGCGCAGCTCATACCAGGGGTCCGCCAGGTCGGACCGGTCGATGCCGAACACCTCGCACGGCACGGCCAGCTCGAAGACCGGCATGTCCTCGGTGACGGCGACGCCGACGAGATGACGCATGGCTGGAATCTTACCCAACATGGCATTCCTGCCACTCGCCCTTGATCCGCGGGCGATGTCGAATAGCAGGCATGTTGAACGTGCCCCAAGGGGCGGCCCTGTCCATCGGCGCGGTCCTCGGCACCGGGGTCATCGCGCTGCCCGCCCTCGCCGCGCAGACCGCCGGACCGGCGTCGCTCGTCGCGTGGGCCGCCCTGATCGCCCTGTCGGTGCCCCTCGCGGCGACGTTCGCGGCGCTCGGCGCCAGGTTCCCCGACTCGGGCGGCGTCGCCACGTACGCGGGCAAGGCGTTCGGCGACCGCGCCGCGGCGGTCGTCGGCTGGTGCTTCTACCTCGCCGTGCCGGTCGGCGCGCCGGCCGCGGCGCTGTTCGCCGGGGCGTACGTGGCCGCGGCGCTCGGCGGCGGCACCCGCACGGAGCTGCTGACGGCCGCCGCGCTCATGCTCGTGGTGACGGCCGGCAACCTCGGGGGCGTGCGGGTGTCCGGCCGGCTGCAGCTCGGGCTGGCGCTGCTGCTCGTCACGCTGCTGCTGACGGCGACCGTGACCGCGCTGCCGCACGCCGACCCCGGCAACCTGCGGCCGTTCGCCCCGCACGGCTGGTGGGCGGTCGGGTCGGCGGCGGCCCTGCTGGTCTGGGGGTTCGCCGGGTGGGAGGCGGTCACGTCCCTCGCCGCCGACTTCCGGCACCCCGCCCGCGACCTGCCCCGGGCCACGGCGATCGCCCTGGTCGTCGTCGGCGTGCTGTACTTCGGCATCGCCGCCGCCAGCATCCTGGTGCTGGGCCCCGCGCCCGGCGACGCACCCCTCGCCGAGCTGCTCGCCCGCGGCGTCGGCGGGCAGGTCAAGGTGCTCACCGCCGGCGCCGCGGTGCTGCTGACGCTCGGCACGATGAACGCCTACTACGCCGGCGCGGCCAAGCTCGGCGCCGCGCTCGGCCGCGACCGGGCACTGCCAGCGTGGTTCGGGCGGGGCAGCGGCGCCGGCGAGGTGCCCCGGCGCAGCCTCGCCGTCGTCGCGGCGCTGGGCGGCGCGTCGCTGCTGCTCGTGACCGTGACCGGCACCGGCACCCGCCCGCTGGTCCTGCTCACCAGCGGCGCGTTCGTCCTCGTGTACGTGCTGGGCACCGCCGCCGCGCTGCGCCTCCTGCCGCGCCGCACACCCGTGTGGTGGTGCGCGGCGGTCGCCTGCGCCGCGTCGTTCGGGCTGCTCGCACTCAGCGGCTGGTACGTCCTGGGCACCCTCGCCGTGGCCGGCTGCGCACTCGCGTACAAATTTTTCGCCCGGCCTGTCGATTCGGGCCGGGTGCCGATTGACGTAGGAGTGTAAGAGGACGCATTCCCTTGAAGGAGCAGCCACGATGGCCCAGTACCTGATCCTCATCTACGAGAACGAGGCGGACTACGAGAGCGCCGACAAGTCCGTGTACCAGGAGGTCATGGACGCCCACAACCGCTTCTCGGAACAGGTCGGCGAGCGGCTGGTCGGCGGCAACGCCCTCCAGGCGGTCGCGACGGCCACCTCGATCCGCGGCGACGTCGTCACCGACGGCCCGTTCGTCGAGACCAAGGAGGTCCTCGGCGGCTACTACGTGATCGAGGCGAAGGACCTCGACGAGGCGCTGGAGATCGCCAAGCTGTGCCCGGCCCGCTTCGGCGGCGTCGAGGTCCGCCCGGTGATGGTCTTCGAGTAGGCCGCGCCGTTCGTGGAGTCCGCCGCTGTCAGGCAGGCGGTCGCCGACGCGCACCGTCGCGAGTGGGCCAGGGTGCTCGCCGCGACGGTGCGCGTCGCGCGCGACCTCGACCTCGCCGAGGAGTGCGTCCAGGACGCGTACGTCGCCGCCATGGACGCCTGGCTGCGCCAGGGCGTGCCGGCCAACCCCGCCGCCTGGCTGACCGTCGCCGCGCAGCGCCGCGCCCTCAACGCCCACAGGCGCGCCGCGACGCTGCGCTCGAAGCTGCCGCTCCTGGTGGTCCCCGACGCCGGGGACGACCCCCCGGAGGAGATCCCCGACGACCGCCTGCGCCTGGTGTTCACGTGCTGCCACCCGGCGCTGGCCCGGGAGGCCCAGCTCGCCCTCACGCTCCGCCTCGTCTGCGGGCTGACCACCGAGGAGATCGCCCACGCCTTCCTCGTCAGCGAGCCGACCATGGCGGCCCGGGTGACCCGCGCCAAGAAGAAGATCGCCGCGGCGGCCATTCCGTACCGCGTGCCGCCCCTCGAACAGCTCCCCGACCGGCTCGACGCCGTCCTGACCGTCGTGCACCTGGTCTTCACCACCGGCCACGCCGCCCCGACCGGCCCCGGGCTGGTCCGCGCCGACCTCGTCGACCGCGCCCTCGACCTGGCCCGCACCCTGTGCACCCTCATGCCCGACGAGCGCGAGGCCCGCGGCCTGCTCGCCCTCATGCTCCTGCACGACGCCCGCCGCGCCACCCGGACCGCGCCCGACGGCCGCCTGCTGCTGCTGGAGGAGCAGGACCGCACCCGCTGGGACCGCGCCCAGATCACCGCCGGCCTCGACCTCGTCCGCGCCGCGCTGCGCGGCGGCCGCCCGGGCCGCTTCGCCCTGCAGGCCGCCATCGCCGCCGTCCACACCGAGGCCCCCACCTACGCCGCCACCGACTGGCGGCAGCTGCGCGGCCTGTACGACCTGCTCCTGCGCGCCTGGCCGTCGCCGGTCGTCGCCCTGAACCGGGCGGTCGTCGTCGCCATGTCCGACGGCCCCTCAGCCGCCCTGGCCCTGGTCGACGAGCTGGCCGCGGACCCCCGCCTGGCGTCGTACCACTACCTGCCGGCGACCCGCGCCGACCTGCTGCGCCGCCTGCACCGCCATCCGGACGCCGCGGCCGCCTACCGGACCGCCATCGCCCTGTGCGACAACGAGGTCGAACGCGCCTTCCTCGAGTCCCGGCTCGCCTCCCTCCCCGACTTCCTCGAGTGACGCCGGGTCTTGTCAGTTCGCGGCGGCGGGCTCGGCGGGCCGCGTGAAGAAGCGGACGATGTCGTCGGCCGCGGTGGGGGACAGCATCATCGCCTGGACCCGCGCGGACATCTCGGCGATCGGGTGGATCCGGGTGAACATCGCCTCCTCGTACGCCCGGATCGCCGCGTCGGGGTCGGCGGGGTGGGCGGCGAGCGCGGCGGCGAGCTCGGCCCCGTCGAGCATGGCCTGGTTGGCGCCCTCACCGACCGGCGGTATGAGGTGCGCGGCGTCGCCGATGAGGGTGACGCCCGGCCGGTGGGCCCAGCGGGTGCCGGTGGGCATCGCCTCGATCCTGCGCGGCGCCGGCGGGCCGTCGCCGGCCTCGATGAGCGCGGTGAGGGCGGGGTCCCAGCCGTCGAACAGCTCCAGCAGGGCGGTCTTGCCGCGGTAGGTGTCCAGGCGATCGTCCGCTTGCAGTTCGTCCGCGGGCAGGGTGATCCCGACCCGGATGCTGCCGTCGCCGAGGCGCTGCGCCGCCAGGATCCGGCTGACACCGATGCACCAGAGGTTTCCGGGGCCGACCAGCTCGGCGAGGTCGGGGTGGCGCCGGTCGGCGTCGCGGATGCCCAGCTCGACCAGGACGGCCACGCAGGACAGGGGCGCGCCGGTCAGCAGCGCCCGGACGGCCGAGCGCGCGCCGTCCGCGCCGACGAGGACGTCGCAGCCGGCGCCGTGGCCGCCCTCGAACGCCAGCCCGAACCCTCCGCCGGGCCGGGGCGTCGCCGCGACGAGCCGGTGCCGCCACGCCACCGCGTCGCCGGGGAGCGAGTCGAGCAGCAGGTCGCGCAGCGCGGCGCGGTCGATCTCGGGGCGTCCGTCGAACGAGCCGGGTCGTGGCGTGTGGTGCACGAGCACGCGTCCGGCCGGGTCGAGGATGCGATGCTCCTCGCCCTCCGGCCGTGCGGTGGACCGGAACCGGCCGGCGAGGCCCGCCTCGGCCAGGGCCCGCTGCCCGGACTCCGGGTGCAGGTCGAGCGACCCGCCCTGGGACCGCGCGGACCGGCCCGCCTCGCGCTCGTACACCACCGCGTCGATGCCGTGCCGGTGCAGGATCCGGGCCAGCGTCAGCCCGCCGAGGCCACCACCGGCGATCGCGATTCGCATCGTCGTCTCCCTTACCGTACGCTGTACCTTATGGATACGCCGTACGGTAGCGCACCGTTGCCCGTCTGGGAACGGCCCGAGCCCCAGCCGCGGGCGGCGCCGGTGCCGCTGACCCGCGCGAAGATCGCCGCCGCGGCGATCCGGCTCGCCGACGAGCACGGCCTCGAAGGGCTGTCCGTGCGCAAGATCGCCAAGGAGCTCGGCGTCGGCCCGATGCGGCTGTACGACTACGTGACCAACCGATCCGAGCTGCTCGACCTGATGGTCGACGCCGTCTACGCCCGGATCGCCGAGGCCGGCCAGGACTCCGCTCAGGAGTCGGGGTGGCGGGCCACGGTGCTGGCCATCGTCCACCGGACCCGCGCCGCCGCCCTCGACCACGAGTGGTTCGCCGACCTGCTCGGCGCGCGGCCACACCTGGGCCCCCACGCGCTCGCCGTGGGTGAGTCGACCGCGGCGGCGCTCAGCCAGGCCCCCGGCGTGCACGGCATCGACGACCTCCAGCGGGCCTTGGGCGCCCTCAACGCCTTCATCGTCGGCGCGCTCCGCCGCGAGATCACCGAGCGCCGCACCGCCCGCACCACCGGCACCGACATGTCCGCCTGGCAGGCCGCCCTCGGCCCCTACCTCACCCGCATGCTCGAAACCGGCCGCTACCCGACCGTCGCCCGCCTCGTCCACGACGGCGCCCACCTCGACGCCGGCGAGACCTTCCACCACACCCTGACCACCATCCTCGACGGCGTCACCGGCCACCCCCGCACCTGACCAGGCGTGGCCCCCGGTCGGGCCGTGCTAGAGCAGGGCGGTGAGCGGGGTGTCCGGGCCGGCGGTGTCGAGGGCGAAGTTGAGTTCCTCGCGGACGTCCTCGATGGTGTCGTCGTGGCCCAGGACCTCGGGGACGTCGTTGCTGAGGGAGAGCTGTTCGAGCATGTCGTAGGCCTCGCCCAGGGTTGAGGCGCCCATCTCGAGGGCCCACTGCAAGGTGTTGCGGGCGGCGGCCGAAGGAGTGAAGTCCTCGTCCCATGAGGTGGTCACCGGCCCATCTAACCACCGGCAGGCAGACGGGCCGGCGCCTCCCCACAGAGGCACCGGCCCGTTTCTGAGGTCGCTGGGTCCGTGGCGTTACTCAGCGACCGCGTTCTCCGGCCCGCGGGGGGCCTTGATGAGGGAGGCGAGGGCACCCACGACCGACATGGCGATGGCCAGCCAGAAGACGACGACCAGGCCGTCGTGGAAGGGGCCGGAGACCAGGTGGGGGAAGAACTCGCGGCCGGTGAGGGTGGTGGCGTTCGCGGCCGGGAGCTGGCCCAGCAGCTGCGGGCCGAGCAGGGCGGCGATCGGGTTGTAGCCCAGGAAGGCGGCGAAGAGGGTGCCGACGGGCGGGAGGTTGGCGATGGTGTGCGCGGCGGAGGCCGGCACGCCCTGGGCGGTGAGGCCGGTGTCGAGGGTCGAGGGGAGCGAGCTGGAGAGGCCGGCGACCATCAGGGAGAAGAAGACGCCGATGGAGAGGACCATGCCGGCGTTCTGGAAGGTGGCCCGCATGCCTGACGCGGCGCCGCGGAGGTGGGCGGGGACGCTGGACATGACGAGGCTGGTGTTGGGGGCGGCGAAGAGGCCGCCGCCGAGGCCGTTGAGGAAGACGAGGAAGGCGAAGGCCCAGTAGCTGAAGTCGGTCGGCAGGATGAGCAGGCCGCCGAACGAGAGGGCCATGACGAGCAGGCCGCAGGCGGCGAAGAGGCGCGGGCCGTACTTGTCGGAGAGGTGGCCGGCGATGGGGCCGGCGGCGAGGAAGCCGACGGTGAGCGGCAGCAGGTAGATGCCGGCCCAGAGTGGGGTCTCCTCGTAGCGGTAGCCGTGCAGGGGCAGCCAGATGCCCTGCAGCCAGATGATCAGCATGAACTGCAGGCCGCCGCGGGCGATGGAGGCGAGCAGGCCGGCGATGTTGCCGGAGGCGAACGCCCGGTTGCGGAACAGGCCCAGGGGGAACATCGGCGAGTCGACGCGGGTCTCGATCCAGGCGAAGAGGCCGAGCACGGCGACGCCGCCGATGAGGCCGGCGAGCACCCACGGGTTGGTCCAGCCCTGGCTGTGGCCGCCGTAGGGCTGGATGCCGTACGTGATGCCGGCGAGCAGGGCGGTGAGGCCGACGGCGAAGGTGAGGTTGCCCCACCAGTCGATGCGGCCGGGCCGGCGCACGCCGGTGTCGTGCAGCGAGCGGTACGCCCAGATGGTGCCGATCACGCCGATGGGCACGTTGACCCAGAAGATGGCGCGCCAGTTCCACTCGGCGAGGAGGCCGCCGAGGACCAGGCCGATGAAGGAGCCGGCGATGCCGGCGACGATGTTGACGCCGAGGGCCATGCCGCGCTGGGCGGCCGGGAAGGCGTCGGTGAGGATCGCGGCGGAGTTGGCCATGAGCATCGAGCCGCCGACGGCCTGCAGGACGCGCCAGCCGATCAGCCACAGGGCGCCGCCGCCACCGTCGAACGGGTCGAGGGACAGCGCGATCGAGGTGATCGTGAACAGCGCGAAGCCGGCGTTGTAGATGCGGACGCGGCCGTACATGTCGCCGAGGCGGCCGAGGGTCACCACGAGGACGGCGCTGACGAGCATGTAGCCCATGAGCATCCACAGCAGGTAGCTGACGTTGCCGGGGCTGAGCGGGTCGAGGTGGATGCCGTTGAAGATGGCGGGCAGCGAGATGAGCACGATCGAGGAGTTGATCGTGGCGATCAGCATGCCGAGGGTGGTGTTGGACAGCGCGACCCACTTGTAGTGCGGGTGATCGGTCCCGCCGACCAGGGCGCCGCGGAGGCCGGGAAGCGTCGAGGTCACGGTGCGAGCCTTTCCAGCGCCGGCAGCGCGGCCGCGAGCAGCGCCTGGTCGTCTGCGGACAGCGAGGACAGCAGGTCTTGCAGGTGCGCGGCGCGCACCTTCCGGCGGCGGGCGAGCAGGTCGCGGCCGGCCTGGGTGACCCGCACGAGCACGACCCGGCCGTCGGTGGGGTCGGTCGTGCGCTCGGCGAGGCCGTCACGCTCGAGGCGCTGGGCGAGCTGCGTCATCGCGGGCTGCGTGACGCCCTCCGCGGCGGCGAGCTCGGTGAGCCGGCGCGGCCCCTCCCGCTCCAGCCGGCGCAGCGTGGACGCGGCGGTCAGGCTGATGTCGTTGGGCGGGTTTCCCTGCCGGAGCAGGCTGAACAGCCGCTCGACGGCCGTCGTCAGCCGCGCGGAGTCAACGAGGACCATGCCTCAATTTGTATCACGCACTTATAAAAGCACGTTATGTATCAGGTCACAGGAAACGAGGAGGGTCAGGCGGGTCCGCTGCCGTACGGGCGCGTGAGGATCTCCAGGTTGTGTCCGCTGGGGTCGTCGAAGTACACGCCCCGGCCGCCGTCGCGGTGGTTGATCTCCTGCGGCTGGTCGTGGTGCGGATCGGCGTAGTAGGTCACCCCAGCCTGCTGGATGCGGCCGAAGATGGCGTCGAACTCGGGCTCCGACACCAGGAACGCGTAGTGCTGCGCGGTGACCGGCCGGTCGCCGGCGTCGGCGAAGTCCAGGGTGACGCCGTTGCTGACCTCGACCGGGACGAACGGGCCGAACCGCTGACCCACCGGCACCCCCAGCATCGTCGCCAGGAAACCGGCCGATGTCTCCTTGTCGCGGGCCGCGACAATCGTGTGGTTGAGCTGGACGGACATTGCGACGCCTCCCGATTCCGGCGTGGTGTCTTCCGACTGCTACCCCAAGTGTTCCCCCGCGAAGCCTTCAGGGCCGACCCGGCGAGTGGGCCGGCCCTGAAGGCCCTGGAACCGTTCTACTTCACCGTGACGATGACCCGCTGGTAGTGCTTGAGCGCGGGGGTGCCGTTGTCGGTGACCTCGAGGACGAGGTGGATGGTGTCACCCGGCTTGGCGTCGGCGGGGACGGTGAACGACGTGGTCGCCGTGTCCGCACCGGCGAGCGCGATCGTGCCGGCGTAGGTGTCGGCGTCGGTGTACTCCCACCAGCGGTAGGTCAGGCTGTCGCCGTCCGGGTCCGAGCCGCGGCCGTGCAGGGTCAGCGTCTTGCCGGCCTTCGCCTGCAGGTCCAGGCCTTCGCGGACGGAGGCCACCGGGTTGTGGTTCGCGTCGCCGTACTTCGCGGCGACGCCCCAGTCGGCCCGCGCCGCGAAGTCGTTCTGCAGGTCGGCGACCCACCGGGTCTGCGGGTACGCCCGGTCGTTCGCGCCGGTGTTCGGGTTGACGTCGGTGGTGTCGATCCAGCCGGTGGCGTTCGTGGCGAACCGGCCGCCCCAGCCGCCGTACGTCGGGTTCTCCGACGAGCGCAGCCCGTTGAAGTCGAGCAGGTACATGAACGACGGGGAGTCGCCCTCGGAGATGAAGTCGTGCACGCCGTAGCTGAGGTTCTGCTCCGGCCGCCAGCGGTTGTTCTGGTCGTCGCCGGGGGTCGGCTTGCCGTCGCGGTAGGTGCGGTACTGCTCCAGCAGCGCGCCGTGCCCGGTCAGGAAGTTCTGCTCCATGTACGGCGCCCTGAGCGCGTACTGGTTGGCGGCCGGCACCTGGCGCGTCCAGAGGTAGGCGAAGCTCCAGAACTGGCTCTGGTTGTCGACGATCTTCATGTCGGGCCAGTTGGGCTTGATGTAGCCGTTGAGGGTCGAGTCCTGGTTCAGGATGTTGTAGATCACGACCTTCTGGCTGATCCGGCGCTGGATCTCCGGCCACCGGCGGTCGTTCTGGTACTGCTCCTGGATGGACTTCAGCGCCCGTGCGGTGGTGTTCAGGCCGCCCCACGACTGGATGTACAGCGGGCCGGGCCGGTCGTCGAGGATCACCTTCCGGATCAGCTCGGAGCCCTCGGTGACCTTGTCCATCTCGCTGACGTTGTCGATGTTTCCGATCTTGTACAGCGAGCGGAGCTTCGCGGGGCTCGGGTAGCCGTCCGCGTGCTTGCGCAGGTTCGGGTAGATCTGCTCGTACAGGTCGATGTAGTGGTTGAGCCACTCGGTGCCGGTCCAGCGGAACGGCTGCACGCCCGCACCGTCGCCGGCGTAGTGGTACTGCGAGCTCGAGTAGACGATGCCCTGGATGTCGAACTCGTTCGCGTAGTACAGGAAGCGGATGAACGAGTCCATGTCGTCCACCTCGCCGTCCTGCGAGACGATGATGCGCGGCTTGGTGACCGCCGAGCCTTGGGACTGCCGGCCCTGGGAGTCGCCGTCCTCGTCGGCGGCCAGGGCGGCGGTCGCGGCCGTGAGCGGCAGGGTCACTGCCAGGGCCGCGGCGACCAGGCACCTGCGGAGCGTTCGCGCTCGCATTGGCACGTTCCTTCCGGAGTCGGGCAGCCGCCATCGGCCCCCGTCGTGCTGGGGGCTGCCAGTAGGGAAGCGATCTCGTCTGAATAAATATTCAGACTCGCATTTATATCGAACAGCACCGTAACTGCGCCGTAACTTGAGAGTCAAGACCTCGGGCCCGCTCACGGCCGGGCGCCTCAGCGGCAGCTGTCCGGCACCACCCAGAACACCGTGCGGACCGCCGCGACCAGCGCCACCGACACCGGCATGGCCGGCGGGCAGACGTACACGTACCGCGTCTTCTCGTACCTGTCGGGCTGGACGTCCGCAGCGGCGACCGGCACGGTCGCGGTGGGCTGCGCCACGAACCTGCTGACCGACCCCGGCTTCGAGACCGGCTCCGACGCCGACGACGTCAGCCTCGCCTGACCCGCGGGCTCAGGTCGGCGGCCCGCGTGCCGACGATCGAGGGCATGACCGCTCCGCACGCCCGGCCCGCCTCCGCCACCGCGCGGTGGCCGCGACGGACGGACTGGCCGGCGCTGGTCCAGCCGGTCGCCGCGGGCGTGCTCGGCTTCGTGTTCAGCCTGCTCGCCGTGACCCTGGTGCCGCTGGCGCTGGGCTGGTCCTCGTCGGTGGTGCTCAGCGGGTCCATGCAGCCCGCGGTCGCGCCGGGCGACGTCGTCATCTGCGCACCGGTCGAGCCCGGCCGGCTCACCCCCGGTCGCGTCGTGCGCTTCCGGGATCCGGCCCGGGACGGTCGTGGACCGCCGCCCGGAGCAGCGATCCACGACCGTTCGGCCGGACTAGATGCACTTCTTGTTGTCGACGACGGTGAGACCGTCGACCAGGTTGCCGTAGCCCTCGTCGGTCGAGGCGCTCTCGACGGCCGTCAGCGTCACCCGGGTCATCGTCTGGTTGGAGCCCGTCTGGTACCAGCCGGACAGCCGCCGCCACGAGACGTCGGTCGCGGTGTTCATGTACGCGAAGGTCGAGCCGACCCCGTTGACGTTGCCGTTGTCGTTCTTCGGCGTGCGGCCGAAGTGGATCTGGGTGGCGTCGACGTCCTTGCCGTCGGAGGTGTCCCGGGCCCGGATCCAGAAGGACCAGTAGATCTTCGAGTTGGGCTTGGTCTTGATGTCCTGGTAGATCGAGTTGCCGGAGCCGGTCGCGTTGAGCTCGGCGAACTGGCTGCCGAAGCGGGCCGGCACGCCGTCCATGCCGCTCTTCCAGATCTCGATCTGGCCCTCCGGGTCGTCGGTGCGCCAGCCCGGCACGTCGTCCTCGTCGAACAGCATCCAGTCGGCGCCCTTGACCTTCGGCATCTCGAAGCCGCCGTCGGTCGTCAGCTCCTTGCAGGCCGCCGACGGCGCCTTCTTCGACGCGGTGGTGGCGTTGCCGAAGCCGCCGGGACCGCCGGCACCCGCGGCGGACGCCGGCGGCGCGCCGACGAGCGTCGCGAGCAGTGCGGCGGCGCCGACCGCGGGCAGCAGCTTGGTGTGCTTGAGCATGGTGATTCCCCCTGTCCGCCACGGCCGCGTTGCCGTGGCAACCTCCGCCGCAGAGCCAAACACGCTGACCTGGGCAAAGGCGGACAGTTAAGGGAAATTCCGTATTTCGGGCATACTTGTCGAGCCGTTATGTGGTCGCCGGTCGCTTGCGCTTGCGCAGGTAGAGCCGGGCGAGGGGCTCCGCCGCACGGGCCGCGAGCGGCCCCAGGATCGCCAGGATGAGCACGTACGCGGCGGCGAGCGGCCCGAGCTTCGCGTTGGTGCCGGCCGCGACCGCGAGCCCCGCGATGACGATGTTGAACTCGCCGTGCGGCAGCAGCGCGGCGCCGGCCCGGACCCGGCCGGTGATCGCCACCCCGGCCCGCCGGGCCGCGATCCACCCGGTCGCCATCTTCGACACGATCCCGGCGAGCGCGAGCAGCGCCGCGACGCCGAGCACCGGCGGCAGCGCCCGCGGGTCGGTCTGCAGGCCGAAGAAGACGAAGAACACGGCCGCGAACAGGTCCCGCAGCGGCGTCAGCAGCTCCCGTGCGGTGTGCGCCAGCGGCCCGGACAGCGCGATGCCGACGAGGAACGCCCCGACGGCCGCGGACACCTGCAGCAGCTCGGCCACGCCGGCGACGAGCACGGTCAGGCCGAGCACCTTGAGCAGCAGCACCTCGTCGCTGTCGGAGGCGACGAACCGCTCCACGATGTGCCCGAAGCGCAGCGCGACGAGGAGGATGGCGCTGATCGTGGCGGCGGCGATCGCGAGGGTCGCGGCGCCGCCGAGCAGGCCGACGCCGGCCAGCAGGGCGGTCAGGATCGGCAGGTACAGCGCCATCATCAGGTCCTCGAAGACCAGCAGCGACAGCACGACCGGGGTCTCGCGGTTGCCGAGCCAGCCGAGGTCGGCCAGGATCTTCGCGGTGATGCCGGAGGACGTCACGTACGTGATGCCGCCCATCGCGACCGCGGCGACCGGACCCCAGCCGAGGATGAGCGCGGCCGCGACGCCCGGCGCGGCGTTGAGCACGAGGTCGACGATGCCGGCGGGCGCGGAGGAGCGCAGGGTGCCGACGAGCTCGGGGGCGGTGTACTCCAGGCCGAGCGTGAACAGCAGCAGGATGACGCCGATCTCCGCGCCGGCGGAGATGAACTCGGTGCTGGTGGTCAGCGGCAGCACGCCGCCGGCGCCGAACGCGAGACCGGCCAGCAGGTACAGCGGGATAGGCGAGATCGAGAACCGCAGGGACAGGGCGCCGAGCAGGCCCAGTGCGAGGATGACCGCACCGAGCTCGATGAGGATCGTGTCGTGGTGCACCGGCGGCCCCTATCCGTCGGTGAGGAGCGTCGCGACGCCCTCGGTGCCGGCGGCGGTGCCCACCACGACGATCGTGTCGCCGGCGACCAGGCCGAAGTCGGGTCGCGGGCTCGCGTGCACGGTCCCGCCGCGCAGCACGGCGACGATCGAGGCGCCGGTGCGGGTGCGGGCCTGCGTGTCGCCGAGGGTGCGGCCGTCGTACGGCGAGCCCGGCGCCAGCACCAGCTGCTCGGTGACGAGGCCGGTCACCTGCCGCTGCAGCTCGGCGAGGTGCTCCACGATCCGCGCGGTGCCGAGGTATTCGGCGACCGTGTTGGACTCCTCCGCGGACATGGCCACGGAGACCACGCTGGTATCGGGGTCTTCCTTGTCGTAGATGACGAGGTCACGCCGCCCGCTGCGGTGGGAGACGATGCCGATCCGGCGGCCACGGGCGGTGGTCACCACGTGGCTCGTGCCGATGCCGGGGAGGTCGGTGCGCTCGACGTTCATACCCCATGGTACCGGAATTGGATCTATGTCATGGTCAGCGGCGCAACGCCTCGCCGAGCTCCTCGGTGGTGCGGACCAGGTTGGCGGCGATCTCGACGGCGTGGTCGTCGGTGAGCCGGGCGAGCGGCACGCTCACGCTGATCGCGTCGGTGGTGCCGGGCACGGCCGCCGCGACGCAGCCGACCCCCGGCTGGAACTGGCCGCGTTCGTACGCCCATCCGCGGGCCCTGGTCTCGGCCAGCTCCTCGAACAGCGCCGCCCGGTCGGCGACGGACTCGCTGGTGTGGGCCTCGAACCCCCCGAGATCCAGCAGCGCGACGACCCGCTCCCGGGGCAGCTCCGCGAGGACCGCCTTGCCGCTGGCGGAGGCGTAGGCGGGCATCCGCCGGCCGACGGCGGAGCCGGCCGTGTCCTGCGCCGGCTCCCGGCTCGCGATGCAGACGATGCCGGGCGGGTCGAGACGCACCAGGCGCACCGCCTCGTCGAGCCGGTCCCGCAGCTGCGTCAGCAGCGGCGCCGCGAGCCGGACGGTGCGGTCGGCCAGCAGATAGGCGCTGCCCGGTCGCAGCGCCACGACGCCGATGGCGTAGCTGTCGTCGGGCTCGGCGACAACCCAGCCGCGGTCCACGAGGCTGCGCAGCCGGCCCCGGAGCACGCCCTCCGGCAGCCCGAGCTGGCGCAGCAGCGACTCGAAGGTCACCCGGTCGGTGGCGGCGGACAGACGCTCGAGCACGTCGAGCGTCGGGCTTTCGTCAGTGACGCGCATCAGAACCACGTTTCCCCGCGCAGCGAGACTTAAACATTCCGGCCTGAACTGTTCTTCACGAGTGGGAATGGAAGGGTCTCACGGATCGTCCGGCCGGTCAGCATCATGACGAGCCGGTCGACGCCGAGGCCCAGCCCGCCGCTCGGCGGCATCGCGAACTCGAACGCGTCCAGGAAGTCCTCGTCCAGCGACATCGCCTCCGGGTCGCCGGCCGCCGCCCGCAACGACTGGGCCGTGAGCCGGGCGCGCAGCTCGACGGGGTCGACGAGCTCGGTGTACGCCGTGCCGAGCTCCATCCCGAACGCGACCAGGTCCCAGCGCTCGGCGAGGCGCGGGTCGTCGCGGTGCTGGCGGGTCAGCGGCGACACGTCGACGGGGAAGTCGGTGTAGAACGTCGGCCGGACCGTGGCGCCCTCGACCAGGTGCTCGTAGAGCTCGAGGACGAGCTGGCCGTGGGTCCACCCCTCCTGCCACCCGACGCCGTGCCGGTCCGCGACCGCCCGCAGGTCGTCGACGGAGGCGGCCGGCGTGACCGTCGCGTCCGCCGCCCGGGAGACCGCCTCGTACACCGGCACCACCGGCCACTCGTCCCGCAGGTCGACGACCTCGTCGCCACGGGTGAGCACGAACCCGGGGCCCGCTTCGGCGGCGGCGAGGATCAGCGAGCGGGCCAGGTCGCGCATCGTGGTGTAGTCGCCGTACGCCTCGTAGGCCTCCAGCATCGTGAACTCGGGGTTGTGGGTGGCGTCGACGCCCTCGTTGCGGAAGTTGCGGCCGATCTCGAAGACCCGCTCGACCCCGCCGACGGCGAGGCGCTTGAGGTACAGCTCGGGCGCGATCCGCAGGAAGAGCGCCATGTCGTAGGCGTTGGAGTGGGTCACGAACGGCCGGGCGTTGGCGCCGCCGTGCACCCGTTGCAGCACCGGCGTCTCCACCTCGACGAAGTCGCGGCCATGCAGGACGGCGCGCAGCGCGAAACCGACCGCGGAGCGCAGCCGCACCATGTCGCGGGGCGTCGAGTTGACGATCAGGTCGACGTGCCGCTGCCGGACCAGCGCCTCCGGGTCCGCGAGCCCGCGGTGCTTGTCCGGCAGGGGGCGCAGGCACTTGGCCGTCAGGCACCAACGGTCCGCCAGGACCGACAGCTCGCCGCGCTTCGTCGTGCCGACGACGCCGCCGACACCGACGTGGTCGCCGAGGTCGACCGTGGCCGCGAACGACGGGTCGCCGCTGATCATGACCTGCAGGTCGCCGGACCAGTCGCGCAGGGTGGCGAAGCACAGTGCGCCGTGGTCGCGCAGCCGCACCACCCGGCCGGCCACGCTGACCCGCTCGCCGGTGCTGGTGCCGGGCGGGAGGCCGGGGTGCGCCGCCCGGATCGCGGCGATCTCGTGGGTCCGGGCGAACCCCGGCGGATACGGGTCGACGCCGTCGCGGCGCAGCGCCTCGAGCTTGGCGAGCCGGACCCTGACCTGCTCCGGCCGCCGGTCCTGGACGGCGGGGGCGGGCTCGACCTCGATCAGCGCCCGCGGCGCCTCGCTGGAGACCGGCGTGCCCCGCCGCAGCAGGGTGCGCAGGTTGGGCACGACCAGGAACCCCTCGGCCGCCGCCGACGCGAGACCCACCTTCGCGAGGTCCCGGACGTCCTCGAAGCACAGGAACCGCGGCAGCCACTGCGGGTTGTACTTCACGTTGGAGCGGTACAGCGACTCCAGCTGGAACCAGCGGGACGCGAACAGCAGCAGCGTCCGCCACAGCCGCAGCACCGGCCCCGCGCCGATCCGCGCCCCCTCCTCGAACACGGCCCGGAACACGGCGAAGTTCAGCGACACCCGCTCGACACCGAGGCGCGGCGCCTCCCGCATCAGCGTCGCCACCATGTGCTCGACCAGGCCGTTGTCGCTGGCCCGGTCGCGGCGCATGAGATCGAGGGACAGCCCGTCGGCACCCCACGGCGTGAGCGACAGCAGCGCCACCTCCCGGCCGTCGCGGTTGTGCGCCTCGACGAGCACGCACTGGCCGTCGTTGGGGTCGCCGAGCCGGCCGAGCGCCATCGAGAAGCCGCGCTCGGTCTCCGTGTCGCGCCAGCGGGCGGCGAGCTCGATGATCCGCGCCATCTCCTGCGCGCCGATGTCGGCGTGCCGGCGGATCCGCACCGTGTAACCGGCCCGCTCGACCCGGTGCACCGCCTGGCGGACCTGCCGCAGCCGCGGCGCCTCGAGGTCGAAGTCGCGCACGTGCAGGATCGCCTCGTCGCCGAGCTGGATGACGCGCAGCCCGGCGCGGGCGTACGCGGTCGCGCCCTCCTCGCTCGCGCCCATCACCGCCGGGGTCCACGCGTAGTCGCGGGCCTCCCGCAGCCACGCCTCGATCGCCGGCGGCCACGCGTCGGGCTCGCCGAGCGGGTCGCCGCTGGCGAGGGAGACGCCGAAGACCACCCGGTACGTGACGGCGGCGCGCCCGGTGGGGGAGAACACGACCTCCTTGTCCCGGCGGGTCGCGAAGTAGCCGAGCGAGTCGCGGCGGCCGTGCGCGGCGAGCAGCTGCCGGACGCGCCGCTCCTCGTCGGCGTCCAGCGACGCGGTGGCCCGCTGCGAGCGCAGCAGCGCGAACAGGGCGGCGAACAGGGCGATCGCGCCGAACGCGCCGAGGATCAGGTTGACCCAGCCGGGGGCCCGGCCGTGCAGCCCCACGTCGAAGCCGAACGCTCCACCGAGGACGGTCTTGCCGCTGTACGCGAGGCGCCCCGCCCCCGGCCCGAGCGAGCCCGGGAACAGCTCGACCAGCCCCCAGCCGAGCAGCGTGAACGCGCTGATCAGCACGCCGAGGGTGGCGAGGGCCTTCGGCAGGCTGGCCCGCTGGACGCGGGCGGAGAACCCGCCACGGGCCAGCCACAGCAGCACCAGCAGCACGGAGGTGATGACGGCGTTGGCCAGGCCGGCCGCCGCGCCGTGCCACGGCAGCCGCAGCTCCCGCGCCTCCTCGCCGCGCTCGGCGCCGCCGAGCAGCACGAACACGTCGAACAGCAGCTGCGCGCCGAGGAACAGCGCCAGGATCCAGTAGATGACGCGCTTGCGGTTGTGCACGGCGGCGGCGAGGGTCGCCAGGATCGCGGCGTAGCCGAGGTTCGCGGGCGCCGGCAGCAGCAGCGCGTCGACGGTGACCCGCACGGGGTGGACCCGCGACCCGAGCGCCGCGGAGACCGCGGCGACGGCGCACAGGACGGCCACGGCCAGCAGCCCGCCGGCGAACCAGTCGGGAAGCCTCGCGCGCAGCGTGTTCATCGGGACATCATGGCTGAGCGCGTTTCGGAATTCGTCCCGCGGGTGATGATGCTTGCATGGAGGACATCACCGCGCTCATCCTCGACGACCACCACGCGTTCCGCCGCGGCTTCGCCCGCCTCGACGACGCCCGCGGCGAGGAGCAGCTTACCGCTGTGTGGGAGTCCCTGGCCCTCCACCTGGAGATCCACGCCGAGGCCGAGGAGCGGATCCTGTACCCGCACCTGCTCAAACGCTCCGACGACGCCGACGAGGAGACCGACGACGCGATCCGGGACCACAACAAGATCCGCGACGCGATCGAGGCGGCCCGCTCCCAGGCGGTCGGCTCCGACGGCTGGTGGAAGGCGGTGTGGGAGGCCCGCACCGAGAACAGCGAGCACCTCGCCGAGGAGGAGGACGAGGTGCTGCCCGACTTCCGCAAGCACGCCGACATGGACCTGCGGGTGTCGCTCGGCGCGCAGTGGCTCACGTTCTACGGCGAGCACCCGAGCGGCAAGGGCCTGACGTTCCGCGACAAGGACCCGCAGCAGTACATCCGCGAGCACAGCTAGGCATATCGGGTGCGTCGCGGGGGACCTACCCGCGCATGACAACTGTGCTGATCACCGGTGGCCTCACCGGCATCGGACGGGCCACCGCCGAGGCGTTCGCGGGCCAGGGCGCGGACGTGGTGGTCGCCGGCCGCCACGACGCCGAGCTGCCCGCCGGCGCCGTCTTCATGCACGCCGACGTGCGGCGCGAGGATGACGTCCGCCAGCTGGTCGACGACACCGTCACGCGCTTCGGCTCCCTCGACGTCGCGGTCAACAACGCCGGCACCGAGGGCACCCCGGGCGCCGTCGTGGAGCAGACCGCCGACACGTACGCCGCGACCTTCGACACCAACGTGCTCGGCACCCTGCTGAGCATGAAGCACGAGCTGCGGGTCATGGCCGAGCAGGGCCACGGCAGCATCGTCAACGTCTCGTCGGTGCTCGGCCACCAGGGCGCGCCCGGCTCGGCCGTCTACGTCGCCAGCAAGCACGCGGTCGACGGGCTCACCCGCTCGGCGGCCCTGGAGGCGGCCGGCACCGGCATCCGGGTCAACGCCGTCGCGCCGGGGCCGGTCCAGACGCCGATGCTGCAGCGGTACGAGACGTCCACCGGCTCGTCCGATCTGGTTTCGGGCGTCCCGCTCGGCCGGCCCGCCACCCCCGACGAGATCGCGAAGGCCGTGCTGTTCCTCGGCTCCGAGGCGTCCAGCTTCATGACCGGCGAGGTGATGTACGTCGACGGTGGCGCGTCAGCCCGGTAGTTCGAGCCCGTGGCGGTCCAGGGCCTCCTCGACCGCGGCGCACACCTGCTCCACCACGAGCACCCGGGCCGTGGGCTTGTCGTCGCCGGGGATGACGTGCCACGGCCCGGCCGGGTGGTCGGTGTGGGCCAGCATGTCCTCCACCGCCTGCTTGTACGCGGGCCGCTTCTCCCGGTTGCGCCAGTCCTCGTCGGTGAGCTTCCACGAGCGCAGCGGGTCGTCGCGCCGGCTCTGGAAGCGGCGCAGCTGCTCCTTGCCGGAGATGTGCATCCAGAACTTCACGATGACCATGCCCTCGGCGGCGAGCGTCCGCTCGAACTCGACGATCTCCTCGTAGGCGCGGCTCCACTGCTCCTCGGTCGCGAACTGCTCGACGCGTTCGACGAGGACCCGGCCATACCAGGACCGGTCCAGGACCGTCATCCCGCCCCAGCCCGGCAGCACCGGCCAGAACCGCCACAGGAAGTGGTGCCGCTTCTCGTCGTACGTCGGCGCCGCGAACTGCGCCACCCGCACGTGCCGCGGGTCGAGGTGGTCGACGAGCCGCTTGATCGAGCCGCCCTTGCCGGAGGCGTCCCAGCCCTCGAATATCACGCACAGTGGCGGTCCGAGCCGCGCCTTGTCGCCACCGATCTGCCCGCCGAGCGTCAGCCGGAGCCGCAGCAGCCGCTCCTGGGCCGCCGCGAGCCGGGGGCCCGCCTCCGATTTGGGCAACGTGTCGTGGAGGTCGACCTTCGACAGGCGCTTCATGGCCTCCAGCCTCGCATGGGTTCACCCTCCGTGCGTGACGAGCGCAACGCACTTCCTGTCGCCCATGTGGCCGCGCCGCAACCAAGGGATGGGACAGTACAGGGCATGAGCACGAAACGGGCGCTGCGGATCGCCGCGCTGCTCGTCGTGCTGGGTGTGGCCACGGTCACGCTCAAGGACAAGCTGCCCGACCCGGACCAGATCGCCGACACCATCGCCTCCGCGAGCCCCTGGTGGCTGGTCCTCGCCGCGGTGGCGGAGCTGGTCTCCCTGCGGCACTTCGCCCTCCAGCAGCGCCGCCTCCTCGCCGGTTTCGGGGTGCGGATGTCGGTGCCGCGGGCCGTCGCGGTCACCTTCACCCGCTCCGCGATCTCCTTCAGCCTGCCGGCCGGCTCGGCCGTGTCCGCGGGCTTCGCGTTCCGCCAGTTCCGCACCGCCGGCGCCACCCGCCGCACCGCCGGTGCCGTGGCCGTCCTGTCGTCCCTGCTGTCCGGTCTGGCGCTGCTGCTCATGTACGGCGCCGTCGTCCTCGTCCCGCACGGCGACGCCACCGGCACCGGCCACACGCTCGCGCTGGTCCTCACCCTGCTGGTCGGCGCCACCGTGGTGTTCGGCCTGGACTTCCTGCTCTTCCGCGGCCCGCTGCCGCCCGCGCCCGCGCTCGACGAGGAGCCGGCCGGCCGGGCGCCCGGCGGCCTGGTCGCGCGGGCCAGGGCGGCGGTCGCGCGCACCGTGGCCGACCTGCGCCGCCTGCCGCCCCGCTCCTGGGTGGTGTCGCTGGTGCACGCCACCGTCAACTGGGGCCTGGACTTCGCCTGCCTGGCCGCGACGGCCGCCGCGTTCGGCATCGACGTCAGCGTGGTCGCGCTGGCCACGGTGTACCTGACGGTGCAGCTGGTCCGGCAGGTGCCGATCAGCCCCGGCGGCATCGGCGTGGTGGAGGTCGCCCTGCTGGCCGGCCTGGTCTCGGCGGGCGCGCCGCAGGGTCCGGCCGCCGCCGCGATGCTCGTCTACCGGCTGCTGTCCTGCTGGATCATCATCCCGCTCGGCGCCCTCACGTACGCCGTCCTCCGCCGCCGCCCGGCGCCGGAGCCGTCCAAGGCCCCCCGCCAGCCGACCCCGGTCGCGTAAACCTCACACAGATCTTTCAAACTTCACAACGTCTTGTTAGATTCGGTGCCGTGCCCGCACCGGATCGACTCGACCTCACCCTGCGCCTCGTCCGTGGCAGCGGCCGGCTGACCCTGGCCGAGCTCGCCACCCGCCTCGGCGTCTCGGAGATGACCGTCCGCCGCGACCTCGACCAGCTGCAGGAGCAGGGCCTGGTCCGCCGGGTCCGCGGCGGCGCCGTCGCCCTGGACGTCCCGGTGGACGAGGCGGGCTTCGACGTCCGCGCCCAGTGGCAGTCGGCGACGAAGGCCCGCCTCGCCGCGGCCGCCGCCGACCTGATCGCCCCCGGCGGCACCGTCCTGCTCGACGCCGGCACCACGACCGCCGCGGTGGCCGCCGCCCTGGCCGCCCGCTTCGGCGCCGCCCCTTCCCCCTCGGGGCCGTTGACGGTGGCGGTGCTCAGCCTGCAGGCGGCGGTGCGGCTCGCCGACCAGCCCGGCATCAGGCTGCTCATCCTGGGCGGCGAGTCCCGCGCGGGGGAGCGCAGCCTGGTCGGCCCGCTCGCCCTGAGCGCCCTGGACCAGCTGCGCTTCGACACGTTCATCATGTCGATCGGCGCGGTCCATCACGACCTGGGCTGGTCCGAGTTCGACCTGGACGACGCCGCCGTGAAGCGCGCCGCCCTGCGCCGCGCCGGCCGGACCATCGTGGTCGCCGACGCCAGCAAGCTGGGCGTCCAGGCGTTCGCCCGGGTCGCCCCACTCTCCGCCGCCGACATCTTCGTCACGTCCACCGCCGCCCCACCGGCCGCCACCTCCAGCGCCACTGGGACCGGCGGTGCTTCGGGCGCCGCCACTCGGGCCGGCGTTGCTGCGGGCGACGATCCTTCAGTCAGCGTCACTTCGGCCGGTGGCCCTTCCGGCGGCGCCACTCCGGCCGGCGGTGCTCCGGGCAGCGCCACTCTGGTTGGCAGTGCTCCGGGCGGCGCCACTCTGGTTGGCGGTGTTCCGGGCGGCGGTCCTTCCATCAGCGCCACTTCGGCCGGCGGCCCTTCCGGCGGCGCCACCCCGACCGGTGGTGGTCCGGGCGGCGCCATTCTGTTTGGCGGTGTTCCGGGCGGCGGTCCTTCCATCAGCGCCACTTCGGGCGCCGCCACTCCGGCCGGCGGTCCGTCCCGCAGCGCCACTTCGGCCGGTGCCACTCCTGACAACGCCACTCCTGGCAACGCCACTCCTGGCAACGCCACACCTGACGGCGGTGCCGCCTACGGCAGTGCCGCTTCCCACGGCGCCGCCGCGACGGACGCCGCGGCCGAGACGCTCGCAGCGCTGCGGGCGGCCGGCGTTGACGTCATCACCACCGACAACCCTGAGGAGTTCCCGTCATGATGATCCTGGTAGCCGGCCCGTACCGCTCGGGCACCGGCGACGACCCCACCAAGCTCCAGGCCAACGTCGACGCCATGAACGACGCAGCCGTCACCCTCTTCCGCGGCGGCCACCTCCCCGTCACCGGCGAGGCCCTCGCCCTGCCCCTCATCGAGCGCGCCGGCTCCACCACCGTCGGCGACCCCGTCTTCGACGAGATCTTCCACCCGATCTCCGCCCGCCTCCTCACCCACTGTGACGCCGTCCTGCGCATCGGCGGCCCCTCCACCGGCGCCGACGAGATGGTCGCCCAGGCCCGCACCGAGGGCAAACCCGTCTACACCACCGTCACCGAGGTCCCCGCGGCATGACCCCCGGCCGCTGGGCCGGCCCGAGCCGGACCGCTCGCCCCCGACCCCACGGCAACAGGGCAGCGGGGTCGAGGGTGACCGCCAAGGGCTCGGTCAGCGTGAGCGCCTCGCCCGGTCCCGCCTTGCGTCCTCGACGTAGCGGCCGCCGTCGAGCCGGTGCAGCCTGAGCGTCACCGCGCCCGGCGGCTCCTGTTCGGCGAGGAGATACCAGGCGATGCCCGCCTCCGCGTAACACCGCATCTTGACCACGAGGTCCGACTGGGTGTTGTCGCGTGCCACGACCTCGGCGACAAGGGTCAGTTGCCGGGCCTCCAGCACCTGCTCGTCATCGTCGGCCGTGTCCGCCACGATCACATCGGGGATGACGATCCGGCCGGGGCGCAGCCGGACGTTCACTGCCTTCAGTGCGAACAGGCCGGCTGCCTCGGCTGGACCGTCGAGCGCGCTCGCCAGCAGTGACGACACCCGCTGGTGACTGTTGTTCAGCAGGGGGCCCGTCACCAACCTCCCATCGAGGAGCTCCACCCGGTCCAGGGTCGGATCGAGTGCGAGGAACTCCTCTTCCGACATCATCGTCATCATATCATCTTATGCCGACAGCTCCTCGGGGGCGAGCGGCGAGACGGGGAGGCCCACGGGGCGGGCGGGGCGGTCCGGGCGGGGGACGGCGGCGAAGGAGATGAGTTTGAACCAGGCGGGCACGTCGCGGCGCAGGTCGGGCGGGCCCTGGATGGTGACGGCGCCGGAGCGCAGGGCGTCGGACCAGTCCAGGTCGCCGAGCCAGACCTCGACCATGCTGCGCAGGTCGGCGGTCACGTGCACGGCCACGTCGAAGCCGGGGTCGGCGTCGCACACGTCCGCTTCGGTGGGGGTGAGGACGAGCCACCACTTGCGCAGCGAGGCGGCGACGGCCGGGAACTCGAACTGGATGACGGTCCGGCCGGAGGGGAGGGCGTCGTGGTCGACCCGGCGGTGCATGTCCCACAGCAGGATCTTCGGGTCGAGGTCCTGCTCGCCGAGGTGGCCGATCCAGCGGATGCCCCACTCGCCGAGCGCGGCGACGATCGGGGCGAGCTCCTGGCCGGCGGGGGTGAGGCGGTAGCGGACCTCGACGCCTGACTTGTGGCGTTCGGCGACGCCGGCGGCGACCAGGTGCTGGAGGCGCTTCGACAGCAGCGTCGGGGACATGCGGGGCAGGCCGCGGCGCAGGTCGTTGAAGTGCCGGTCGCCGCCGACGAGCTCGCGGACGACGAGCAGGGTCCAGCGCTCGTCGAGCAGCTCCATGGTCTTGGCCACCGGGCAGAACTGGTAGTACGACGCTCCCATGTGCGCACCGTAATGTCGGCTCGGCGACTAGTACAGATCCTGTACTGGTGACGCCCCGGCGGCGATTCCTACGGTCGAGGACATGCAGATCACAGACATGACCGCCGACCAGGCGTTGAAGAGCAAGCACCGGGCGATGTGGGCGACGGGCGACTACGCGGCGGTCGCCGCGGACGTGATCCCGGCGCTCGGGCCCGTCCTTTCCGAGGCCGTGGCCGCCGGGCCCGGGCAGCGGATTCTCGATGTGGCCGCGGGTTCGGGCAACGCGGCGATCCCGGCCGCGCGGGCCGGCGCCGGCGTGGTCGCCACCGACCTCACCCCCGAGCTGCTGGAGATCGGCGAGGGGCTGGCCGGCCGGCACGGCGTCACCCTCGAGTGGCAGGCCGCCGACGCGGAGGCGCTGCCGTTCGCGGCGGGCGCGTTCGACACCGTGATGTCGTGCGTCGGGGTCATGTTCGCCCCGCACCACCAGGTGTGCGCCGACGAGATCGTCCGCGTGCTGCGGCCGGGCGGGACGATCGGGCTGGTCAACTGGACGCCGCAGGGCTTCATCGGGCAGATGTTCGCGACGATGAAGCCCTACGCGCCGCCCCCGCCGCCCGGCGCCCAGCCGCCGCCGCTGTGGGGCGACGAGGCCCACGTCCGCGCCCTGTTCGGCGACCGCGTCACCGGCGTCGTGGCGCAGCGGCGGACGCTGCCCGTGACGGTGTTCCCGACCGCGGAGGCGTTCCTGGAGTTCTTCAAGCGCACGTACGGCCCGACGATCGCCGTCTACGCCGCGAACTCCGGCGACCCGGCGGCGCTCGCCGCGCTGGACGAGGCGCTGCTGGACCTGGCCCGGCGCCACGACCTCGGCGGCGGCGCGATGGAGTGGGAGTACCTGCTGTTCACCGCCCGCACCGGGGCCGCCGGCGAGTAGCCCCCGGGGCCCGGCTCAGCGCACGCCGCGGACCAGGAGCAGGACGCCGGTGGTCATCTCGAAGACGAACATCGGCGCGTACAGGGCGGGGTTGACGACCGCGGTCGCCTCCGGGAACGCGATCGTGACGAGGCTGCCCGCGGCGAGCAGCGCGGACGCCGCGACGCCGAGCCCGGCCAGCCACCGCGGCACGTACCGCGACCGGTACAGCAGATAGGCGAAGACCGTCGAGCCGAGTCCGAGGAAGACCAGGCCGATGCTGTACCCGACGGCGTGGGCGCTGGTGGCCACCCAGGCCAGCGCCGCCGCCTGGTCCGGGTCCAGCGCCCGCACCTCGTCGCCGCCGCTGACGAGCTGGAGCACGACGGTGTTCGTCAACGTGTACGCGGCGAGCACCGCCACCTGCGCCAACCGCCAGAACGCGCCCAGCGCCGCCAGCGGCCAGCTGATTTTGCGCAGCAGCACGAAGTACGCCACGGCCAGCGCCGCGTCGCCGACGTCGCAGAGCAGGTCCACGGCGGCGCCGACCCGCAGCAGCCGTTCGTGGTCGAGGAAGCGCTGGGCGGTGTCGTCCGCGCCGGGGAACGTGCCCGGCACGTAGATCTGAGCGAACACGCCGGCCGCCATCAGCACGAGGTACAGGGCCCCGATGACCCGCGCGGCCCGCCGCTGCGCGGTGTCGACGGGCTGGGTCGTCTCAGTCGTCTCAACGGTGTCAGTCATGCCCGACAGGGTGTCCGCGCGGGCGCCGGGGTCGCGTCGGTCCAGCGGCGGTGTCCGGGCTGCGCCCACCGTCGTACGCCGCCGCCCGGCTACGCCGTACGGAGTACCCCGGAGACCTCCGGACGGAGACGGCGCTGGATGCCCGGGCTGACCTACAGTGCTCGCATGACCCTGAAGAGCCAGGGTCCGGGGCGGCGGTCCGCGCCCGGCCTGGCGCTGTTCACCGCGGCCGCGCAGGTGCTCGGCACGGCCCTGCTCGCCCAGGGCCGGCCGGGGCCCGCCGGCTACACCCTGCTGGTCCTCGGCGGGTTCGCGCTGGCCGACCGGCACCGCTTCCCCCGGCGCAACTTCGTCGTCGTGGTCGCGTTCGCCGTGGCGTACCACGTGCTGTGGCCGCCGGTCGGGGTGACGCTCCTGGCACCGGTGTTCGCCGCGTCGGCGGCGCTCGTGGCGGGTCACCGGATCCTGGTCTGGGCGGCCGCGCCGGGCGCGTACGCCGTCTGGGCGGTCCTCGGCCCCGGGGCGGCGGACCGGTTGCTCCTCGGCGCGGCCGTCGTTGCCGGCCTGGGCCTGGCCGCCGAGGCCGTGACGCTGGCCGCCCGGCCGGTCGTCCGGGCGCTCCGCGAGCGGCGGCGCCTCGCCGAGGAGCGGGAGCGCCGGCAGGCCAGCGAGGCCCGCCTGCGCATCGCCGCCGAGCTGCACGACGTGCTCGGCCACCACCTGTCCCTGATCAACGTGCGGGCGGGCGTCGGGCTGCACCTGATGGACCGCGAGCCGGAGCAGGCCCGCAGCGCGCTCGACACGATCCGTCAGGCCAGCGCGGAGGCGCTGGGCGAGGTGCAGTCGGTCCTCGACTCGCTCTACCCGGACGGTCAGGCGGCCCCCCGCGCGCCGGCGCCGGGGCTGGACCGCCTCGACGGGCTCACCGCCGACGCCGGCCTGCCGGTGCGCACCGTCGTGGACGGTGAGGTCCGGGCGCTGCCCGCGCGCACCGACCGGGCGGCGTACCGCATCGTGCAGGAGGCGCTGACGAACGTCCGCCGCCACGCCGGTCCCGGCGCCGCCGCGACCGTCACGCTCGGGTACGAGCCGGCCGCCCTGGTCATCCGGGTCGACGACGACGGCGGCGGCGCGGCGCCGGCCCACACCCCGGCGCGACCCGGCAACGGGATCACGGGCATGCGGGAGCGGGCCGCCACGCTCGGCGGCACGCTGAGCGCCGGGCCCGCCCCGGAGGGCGGCTGGCGGGTCCAGGCGAGCCTTCCCCTGGAGGCGGCATGATCCGGGTGGTGCTCGCCGACGACCAGACCCTGGTCCGGGTCGGGTTCCGGGCGCTGCTCGACGCGGAGCCGGACATCGAGGTCGTCGGTGAGGCGGGCGACGGCGCGCACGCGGTGCGCCTGGCCCGCCAGACCCGCCCCGACGTGGTGCTCATGGACATCCGGATGCCGGGTGTCGACGGCCTGGCGGCGACCCGGCAGATCGTCGCGGACCCGGCGCTCGCCGCGGTGCGCATCCTCGTGCTCACCACGTTCGAGCTGGACGAGTACGTGGCCGAGGCCCTGCGGTCCGGCGCGGCCGGGTTCCTGGTGAAGCACACCGACCTGGCCGAGCTGGTCCGGGGTGTGCGCGTCGTCGCGGCCGGCGACGGGCTGCTCTCGCCGGGCGTGACCCGCCGGGTCATCGAGCGGTTCGCGGCCCGCACCGCCGGCCCGGCGTCGCCGCAGCGGCTGGCCGAGCTCACCGACCGGGAGCGGGAGGTCGTCGCGCTGGCCGGTCAGGGCCTGTCCAACGACGAGATCGCCGCCCGGCTGACGGTGAGCCCGGCGACCGCGAAGACCCACGTGTCGCGCGCGATGGTGAAGCTCGGCGCGCGCGACCGTGCGCAGCTCGTGGTCTTCGCCTACGAGGCGGGCCTGGTCCGCCCCGGCTGGCTCGACTGAGCCGGCTCCTGTTCGCGTGCGCCGGCTCGGTGATGACGATCATGTCGTCGGGTCGCTCCGGGCCTCCAGCCGTTCGAAGCGCTGCCGGGCCGCCTGCGGGGTGCCCAGGCCGAGGCTCAGCGCGATGTCCTGCCAGGTCATCGCGCGGGCGCGGGCGGTCTTGAGCAGGTACAGCTCCGTGGCGTCCACTTCCGCCCGCACCTCGGGCAGCAGGGTCAGCGCCGCGACCAGGTCGGACCTGTCCAGCGCGGGCTCGCCCGGGGCCGGCGGGATCGACCCGGCGGCCATCGCCGCGGCGACGCGGACCACCTCGTGCGGGGCGGCGACGTCCGCGTGGGTATGCCGCGAGCGCAGCTCGGGCGATGCGGCGTGGCGCTCGGTGAGGTGGGCCAGCGCGGCGTAGACCCGCTCCGCGCGCCGTGCCCCGGGGTCGGGGAAGGTCAGCATCTCCGTCATACCTCCGGAGCATGCCAGCTCAACAATCCGTTTTCAACAGATTGTTGAAAACGGATTATTCAAACTGGACGAGGCGCTGGCGCTGGCGGCCCAGGCCGTCGATCTCCAGCTCCATCACGTCGCCGGCGCGCAGGTACGGCTGGCCGGGCAGGCCCATCGCCACCCCGGCCGGGGTGCCGGTGTTCACGATGTCGCCGGGGCGCAGCACCATGAACTGGCTCAGGTACCAGACGACGTGCGGCACGTCGAAGATCATGTCGCCGGCCAGCTCGTCCTGGCGGGGCTCGCCGTTGACCCACGACCGCAGGCGCAGCTCGGGCACGGTCAGGCCGTCGGCGGGCACGAGCCAGGGGCCCAGCGGGTTGAACGTCTCGCACGACTTGCCCTTGTCCCACTGGCCGCCGCGCTCCAGCTGGAACTCGCGCTCGGAGACGTCGTTGCTGATGGCGTAGCCGGCGATGTGCGAGGCGGCGTCGGCGGGGCTGTCGAGGTAGCGCGCCTCGCGGCCGATGACCACCGCGAGCTCCACCTCGTAGTCGGTCTTGACGCTGTTGCGCGGGATGCGCACGTCGTCGTCGGGGCCGACGACCGTGTCGGCCGCCTTCATGAACACGACCGGCTCGGCGGGCGGCTCGGCGCCGGACTCCGCGGCGTGCGCGCGGTAGTTGAGCCCGATGCAGACGACCTTGCCGGGCCGGGCGACCGGCGCGCCCCGGCGGAGGTCCTGCTCGGGGAGCACGGGCAGGGTGTCGAGGGCGTCGCGGACGCGGGCGATCCCGTCGGCCGCGAGGAACGCGCCGTCGATGTCGGCGGTCAGCCCCTCGAGGCTCCGCGCGCGGCCCTCGGCGTCGAGCACCACGGGTCGTTCGGCACCGGAGGGTCCAAGCCGGGCAAGTCTCATGGGCTGCTACGGTACGAGCGAAGTGGCCAAGTGGTCAAGCCAATCCTTGCCGCTCGCGGGCGACGGCCGCGATCCGCTCCAGGTGCGCCGTCATGGCCCGGCGCGCGGCGTCGGGGTCGCGCGCCTCCACGGCCGCGACGATGGCCTCGTGGTCCTCGGCCGTCCGCCCGTGTACGCCGGGCCGCCCCGACGTCATGGACCGGCTCGACCGGCCGAGGCCGGACAGGGACTCCAGCATCGCGGCGAGCAGCGCGTTGCCCGACGCGCCGGCGATCAGCCGGTGCAGCAGCACGTCGGCCTCGACCTGGTCCTCGCCGAGGATCGCCGCCCGCATGGCCGCGACCTGCTCGCCGGTGGCCCGCTGTGCGGCGAGGCCGGCCAGGGCCGGCTCGAGCAGCAGGCGCGCCTCGAACAGCTCCTCCACGGTGCGCTCGTTGAGCGCCATCACGAAGCGCATCGGCTCCAGCAGCGCCGCCGTGGACAGCCCCGCGACGAACGTGCCCGCGCCGTGCCGGCTCTCCAGGATGTTGAGCCCGACGAGCGCCCGGATCGTCTCGCGCAGCGTCGGCCGGCTGATCCCGAGCAGCTCGCTGAGCTCGCGCTCCGGCGGCAGCCGCTGCCCCGGCGCGAGCCGCCCGTCGACGATCATCTGCTGGATGGCGCGCACCGCCCCCGTCGCCGCCGAGGTGCGCTCCACCTTCGCGAACTCCGCGCCGCTCACCCCGCCCACGCTACGGCAGCCCCCGCGCTGGGGTGCTACGGCAGGGTGGTGACGGCGAACGTGCCGGGGTCGGCGCCGGTCCGGGCGACCGCGGTGCCGTCCGGGGACCAGATCGTCGAGTGGCCGGCGGTCTCGGCGTAGCCGTCGCCGGTCGGGCCGGCGAAGCTGGCGAGCGCGACCCACACCCCGTGCGCCTTGGCGATGCGGGCGCCCCGGCAGTCCTGCTCGGCGAGCTCGTCGGCGGACATGCACATGGCGGCGGCGTAGACGTCGATGCCGAGGGCGGCCGTGCGGGCCTGGTGCTCCGGGACCGAGGTGTCCTTGCAGACGGCGAGGCCCAGCCGGTAGCCGTCGACGGTGACGACGGCGGGTCCGTCGGCGGGCCGGAAGCGGCGCTGCTCGGAGGTGCCCAGGTGCACCTTGCGGTAGGCGACGGTGACCGTGCCGGCGACGCCGTCCACGGCCAGGACCGCGATGTGCGGGCCGCCGGCGCCGTCGACCGGCGCGCCGGCCAGGGCGAGCGTGCCCGTGTCCTGGCAGGCGTCGAGGAGCGGGGACAGGGCGGGGTGGTCCACCGGCACCACGTCGGCGTCGAGCTCATAGCCCGTCAGCGACAGCTCGGGGAAGACGACGACCCGCGCGCCCGCCGCGTGGACCACCGCCGCGTGGGTGGCGGCGTTGGCGGCCACGTCAAAGGCGTCGCACTCCGGCTGTGCGACGGCGACGATCAGAGGCATCCGTGAATCTTACGTGCTGGGCGGCCGTCCCCGAGGACCGGCCGCACCAGGGTCACCCGCCGGCAACATCTTGACGTTCATCGATGTCGATGGTTGGCTGCGAGGGTGCTGAACCGCTGGTTCCCCGCCCTCGCGGCGCTTGCGCTCCTGACCGTCGCCACGCCCGCGCACGCCACCCCGGGGCAGCCGGAGGTGTCCGCGGACCCGTCCAACGCCTGGAGCGCCGAGCTGCGCGCCGTCGGCGGCGACGACGTCAACGTCGCCTGGACCGGCGCCGCGCTGCGGCTCGCCGACCCGTCCACCGCGCCGGGCGGGCAGCGGGCGCCGGTGGCGCAGGGCATGCTGCTCACCGCCGCGCACACCCTCGCCACGCCCGCGAACCTGGTCACGGCCGCCGTCGCCGGATCGGCGGACGTCGAGTACCGCGGCCGGCGCGGCGACCAGTGGACCGAGTGGCAGACGGCAGGCACCCCGCTCAAGGAGACCGTCGGCGTCGTCGAGGTGCGGGTGGTCCTGACCGGGGCGGCAGCCGTGACCGCCGTGCGGCTGGCGGCCTCCAGCGCGCCCGCCGCGACCGGGCTCGCCGCCGTCGGCAACGTCTACCGGGTGTACGCGACCCGCGAAGGGCTCGTCGGCGGCACCACCGCGAACGGCCACGTCATCACCAGCCGGGACCACTTCGTGGCGCTGCCGTCGCGGCGCGGCCTGTCGCCGAAGGGCACCGGCGACTACACCGTGCGGGTCTGCACGACCAGCGGCGCGCGGTGCGAGTTCGCCCCCGTCTGGGACGTCGGCCCGTGGAACACCACCGACGACTACTGGAACCCGCCGGCGACCCGCCAGTCGTGGAAGGACCTCCCGCAGGGCCGGCCCGAGGCGCAGGCGGCGTACCAGAACGGCTACAACGGCGGGAAGGACCAGTTCGGCCGCACCGTCGCCAACCCCGCGGGCATCGACCTCGGCGACGGCGTCTTCTGGGACGGGCTGCAGCTGACGAACAACGCGTGGGTCGACGTCGCCTACCTGTGGACCGCCGGCGGGCCGCGCGGCGTCATCGGCAGCGGGCCGCTGAACATCCGGGCCGGCGCCGGCTCGAGCTTCGCGAGCAAGGGCTACGCCGCGACCTACGCCCAGGTGCCGATCGAGTGCTGGGTGACCGGCCAGTCGATCGCCGGGCCTTACGGCACGACGACCCGCTGGGACCGCGTCGGCGCCGGGCAGTACGTCAGCCACGCGTACATCTCCTCGACGTCGGGCGGAGCGGCGCCCGCCTGCTGAATCCGTGCATTGACCGCACCGAATGCACGCGATCCCTCGTCGACACCCTCGCTATTCGATGCGAACGTTGCCGATGGATGCCGTGGCGATAGTGTGCCTTGTCAATATCATCACGGGTTCGGTCTGCCAGTTTCCGGTCGCGGTCACCCCCGCCCGGTGCTGCGGGCCGACTTGAGGAGGCTTCATGGTGCGGAAACGCCTGGTCACGACCGCGGTCGTCGTCCTCGCCGTGCCGGTGCTCGTCGCCCTGCCGGTTTCCCCGGCGTCGGCGGCCCCGGTCAAGGCGCCTGCGGCGTCCGGTGCGAGCAAGACGTCCGACACGCGGCACATGACGCGGACCCAGTTCACGTTGGACGGCAAGCTGGTCGACACGTCGAAGATGGCGAAGCCGGCGCAGCAGCGGCGCTCGCTGGCCGCGGGGGAGACCCCGACGGTCGGCACGGTCCGTCAGTGGCTGGGTTCGGACGACTACCAGGGCCGGCTGTACCGCAAGGACTACGTCCTGCGCGGTGTCGGCGAGCACATCGAGGTCTGGGTCGCGGTCGACACCTCGTTCCCGGCGGGCGACTGCCGTAACGCGGTGCCGAACACGACCACGGTCACCGACGCGCAGGTGGCGAACTTCATCCACGAGTTCGACACCAACATGTACCCGAAGGAGACCGCCGCCTTCAGCACGCCGCCGAACCGGGACGGCAGCAACGCGCTGCTCGGACCGGACGCCAACGGCAACGGCGGCGTCTACACCGGCGGCGGCGAGAAGACCGTCACGCTGGTCGACAACGTCCGGGACGACAACTACTACACGTTCCCGGCCGCCACGACCTACATCGCGGGCTTCTTCTCGACGCAGTTCAACGAACTGTTCGACCGCAACGTCATGACGATCGACGCGTACGACTGGGAGCACCGTACCGGCGCCAACCCCGTCGACGCGCCGAGCAGTGACGTGTGCACCAGCCGCCCGGCCCGGCCGACCCTCTACGAGGGCACGTTCGCGCACGAGTGGCAGCACCTGCTGCTGTCCTACGTCGACCCGAACGAGACGACGTGGCTCAACGAGGGTCTCGCGGACTTCGCGCAGACGCTCACCGGCTACGTCGACGGCACCAAGACGGTCTACGACAAGGGCGGCGACAGCCACCTGTACTGCTTCCAGGGCTACGGTCCGGTGCAGACACCCTTCAACCCCAACCCCCGTGACTGCGGTGGTTCCCAGAACTCGCTCAACCTCTGGGGTGAGGGCGGCAGCGGCGCCGGTGTGCTCGCCGACTACGGCAACGCGTACCAGTTCCTGCTGTACCTCTACGACCACTACGGTCAGGACATCATCGAGAAGCTGCACCGCGACGGCGCCCTGCAGGGCATCAAGAGCGTCGACGCGGCCGTGAAGGCCGAGGGTGCCAAGGACGCGTACACGGTGCTGCACGACTACCAGTCGTCGGTGCTGCTGGACAAGCTCCTGGACGACTCGCGCTGGAGCCTCGTGCTCGGCGCCGACAAGTCCAAGGTCACGTCGAAGAGCGTCCGCTCCTCGGTGAACCTGGCGAACACCCAGAGCTACAGCGTGCCCGGAGCGGCCCCCAACGGCGCCGACTACGTGCTGCTGCAGAAGAACGGCACGGCCATCAAGGGCAAGGACCTGCGTTCGCTCAAGTTCACCGGCGCGTCGGCCCTGCCGTCCCTGCCGCTGGCCTGGACGCTGGTCAACAACGACCCCGACCGGCCGGGCAACTCGGTGCTGTTCTCGGGCAACGCCAACAACACCGACGCCACCGCGGTCATCCCGGTGACGGTCCCCGCCTCCAACGCGACGCTGACCTTCCAGGCGAAGTACGGCGCCGAGCTCGGTTACGACTACGGCTACGTCGTGGTCTCCACCGACGGTGGCACGACCTACGCCGCGATCCCCGGTGACAAGACCGTCGACGCGCCGCTCGGCCCCGGCCTGAACGGCACGACGAACGGCTTCGAGGCGCACAGCTTCGACCTGTCCGCGTACGCGGGCAAGTCGATCCTGCTGGGCATCCGCTACGTCAGCGACGGCGGTGTCAACGAGGGCGGCCTGCTCGTCGACGACATCGCGCTCGGCGGCACCCTGCTGAGCGACGGCTCCAGCCTGGCGCCGTTCGACTCGCCGACGGAGATCACCCCGGTCAAGGTCAAGAACTGGCACGTGAAGCTCGTCGGCATCGACGAGGCGAACCACCTCGCGTGGCAGTTCGAGTTCACCGGCAAGAACAGCATCACGCTCAACTGGATCCAGCTGGCGCTGCTGTCGCTGTTCCCGAAGGTCGTGGCGGTCGTCGCCTACGACGAGCCGACGGAGCAGGTCCAGCAGTACGCGCCGTACACCCTCACGGTGAACGGCGTCGTCCAGCCGGGCGGAGCTGCCTGACACCTTCGGGTGCCATGACGGCGGGCACCCCTTGCCTCGTGCGAGGGGTGCCCGTCGTTGCTTGCCGCCGCTGTACCGCGTTTCGCGCGCTGCCGAGCAGGCGCTACCAGCCGTCAGCGGCGCTGTGACGTGTTACCAGCCGACGGCCACCAGCAGCCACTGCGGGTTGCCGTGCGAGACGAACGACGACTGGCCGGCGTAGTCGTCGTACGGGAACCCGTACGACAGCTTGTCGATGGCGTGGTCGTGCCAGAACTTGGCGTAGTAGTTCGCCGGCGCGGCCTGGTAGTACAGGCTCGGCGTCGACCACTGCGACTCCGGCAGCTGCCGCACGTGCCGGTTCAGCGCCGCGCAGTTCGCCGGGTCGTTGGCGAGCACCCCGGCGCAGCCGAAGACGTCCGACGTCGGGGCGTTGATGCCGTACTGCGCGGCGTACGCGGTGAAGTAGTTCGCGTTGACGCCGCCGGCGCGGAACGTCGGGTCGCTGCCCGGCGCGATGATCCGGTACGGCGCCTGCGACTGCGCCAGGACGTCGAACTGGGCCGGCACCTCGTCGATGAACCGCTGGAACGTCGCCGCGCGGCTCTCGGCGAACGTGGCCTGGTCCTCGCCGACCTGCACGTCGTAGCCGTCGCGGGCGTGCAGCCGCATCGCCAGCTTCAGCCCGAACGCGTCGACGCGGGTGGTGTTGCCGTTGAAGACCGCCGGCCCGACGGTGAACTCGATGAAGTCGTAGTACTGGCTGTTCGGGCTGCCGAGGTAGAAGTACATCCGGCCGGCGGAGTTGGCCGGCATGTCCAGGTACGGCTGCTCGGCGATGCTGTGCGTCTGGCCGTTGAAGCTCCAGTACACCTGGCTGTCGGGGTACTGCCCGTTGGTGCGGTTGAGCACCTTGACCATGACGACGTTGGACGGGTTGGGGATGGAGCTGGTGTCGCCCCAGAAGGACCCCGGCGGCTGCGACGATGGCGGCTGCGACGACGGCGGCTGCGAGGTGGGCGGCACCGGTCCGGTCGTGCGGACCTGGAACTCCCACAGCGAGTAGCCGTAGGCGGTGGCGCGGGCGGTGCCGTTCATCCGCACGTACCGGCCGCTGCCGGACACGTCGAGGGTCTGGATGCCGCCGGCGCCGGTGGTGGTGGAGTAGACGGTCGTCCAGGTGCTGCCGTTGGTGGAGAGCTGGATCGTGAACGACCGCGCGTAGGCGGCCTCCCAGTTCAGGACCACCTGGCAGACGGTCGCGGTCGCGCCGAGGTCGACCTGGACCCACTGCGGGTCGCTGAACGCGCTGGACCAGCGGGTGCCGGTGTTGCCGTCGAAGGCGGCCGACGCGGGCGACGCGGCGTTCTCCGTCGACGACGCGGTGGCCGGCCGGCCCTGGGCGGCGTTCGCGGTGCCGCACGTGGTGCCGCCGGTCGTGCCGTACACCTGGAACTCCCACAGCGAGTAGCCGTAGGCGGTGGCGCGGGCGGTGCCGTTCATCCGCACGTACCGGCCGCTGCCGGACACGTTGAGCGTCTGGATCCCGCCGGCGCCGGTGGTGGTGGAGTAGACGGTCGTCCAGGTGCTGCCGTTGGTGGAGAGCTGGATGCTGAACGAGCGGGCGTAGGCGGCCTCCCAGTTGAGCACGACCTGGTCGACCGTGGCGGTCGCGCCGAGGTCGACCTGGATCCACTGCGGGTCGCTGAACGCGCTGGACCAGCGGGTGCCGGTGTTGCCGTCGGTGGCGAGGGCCGCGCCGGACGCGGCGTTCTCCGTCGACGACGCGGTGGTGGGCTTGCCCTGCGACAGCAGGCTGCTGGCGGCGCTGGCGGAGGTGACGGTGAAGGCGGCGTAGCCGGCGACGAGCGCGGCCACGAGCAGGCCGGCGAGGCGCCGGCCCTTCAATCTGCGCATGGTTCTCTTCTCCTGGGCTTCGGACGGGGGCGTGCTTGACCGTCGCCGCACCACGTCGACGCACCGGGAGGGCGGTTGCCGGTGCTGGCGGGCGTTCGGTCGGACCGATCGAAGAGAGCGCTCTCTCGGACTCAGCGTGGTCGATCCGCGCTGCACCGTCAAGACCCGCGTTTTGAGGCTCGCCGATGCGGGCACGGGGCATGGCAGGGAATCCTGGGAGGTGCACCTTGTCCGACACACAATCTGCCCCGGCGCCGACCGGCGGCGTCATCCGCAGCCTGATCCCGGCCCGGATCGACCGGCTCACCTGGGCTCCGTTCCACACCAGGATGGTGTTGGCGCTGGGCACCGCGTGGGTCCTGGACGGCCTGGAGATCACCATCGCGAGCGCTGTCGGAGCGGTGCTCAACAAGCAGGAGACGCTCGGGCTCAGCAGCACGCAGGTCGGCGCCATCGCCACCGTGTACCTGCTGGGAGAGGTCTTCGGCGCGCTGTTCTTCGGCCGCCTGTCCGACGCGCTCGGCCGCAAGAACCTGTTCGTCGTCACGCTCGGCGTCTACCTCGCCGGCAACGCGCTGACCGCGCTCACCTGGGGAAACGGCACGCTGAGCCTGATCTTCCTCTACCTGACCAGGTTCATCGCCGGTGCCGGCATCGGCGGTGAGTACGCCGCCATCAACTCCGCGATCGACGAGATGATGCCGGCGAGGTACCGCGGCCGCGTCGACATCGGCGTGAACGGCACCTACTGGGGCGGCGCCATCATCGGCACGCTCGGCACGTACATCCTGCTGAACCACATCTCGCTCAACATCAGCTGGCGGCTCGGGTTCCTGATCGGGCCGATCATCGGTCTGCTCATCTGGAACCTGCGCAGGCACCTGCCGGAGAGCCCCCGCTGGCTGATCATGCACGGGCGCGAGCGGGAGGCGGAGGAGAGCATCGCGGCGATCGAGCGGGACGTGGAGCGGTCGGGCCAGACCCTCGCCCCGGTCGACGAGCGCGCCGCCATCGAGATCAAGCCGTCCACCTCACACGGCTACCTCTCGCTGGTCAAGGTCCTGTTCCGGCACATGCCGTCCCGGTCGGCGCTGTCCGCGACCCTCATGATCACGCAGTCCTTCCTGTACAACGCCATCTTCTTCACCTACACGCTGGTGCTGTCGAAGTTCTACGACGTCGACGCGGAGAAGACCCCGATCTACCTGATCGCCTTCGCCGTCGGCAACCTGGCCGGCCCGCTCCTGCTCGGCCACCTCTTCGACACCGTCGGCCGCCGTAAGATGATCACCGGCACGTACCTGATCTCCGGCATCCTCCTGGCCATCTCGGCCTGGATGTTCGACGCGGGGATGCTCAACGCGTTCACGCAGACCCTCGCCTGGTGCGTCATCTTCTTCTTCGCCTCGGCCGGCGCCAGCTCCGCCTACCTGACCGTCAGCGAGATCTTCCCGCTCGAGATCCGGGCCCAGGCGATCGCCGTGTTCTTCGCCATCGCCCAGTGCTTCGGCGCCATCGGCCCGATCTTCTACGGCTGGCTCATCGGTGAGGGCGAGGACCCCGGCAAGCTCTTCATCGGCTATCTGATCGGCGCCGCGGTGATGATCGTCGGCGGCGTCGTCGAATGGTTCCTCGGCGTCGACGCCGAGGGCAAGCCCCTGGAGGACGTCGCCGTCCCGCTCTCCGCCGTCACCACCCGCCCCCGCTCGACGGGCTGACCACCACACTGCCCCGCTCGTGGTACCGTCTAGTACCATGAGCGGGACGCTGGTGCGGTGGGCGACGAGGCACGGGTTCGCGCGACTGGGCATCAGCGCCGCGGCCCGCAAGGGTGACCCGCAGGCGCGGTTCTTCGTCGACCCCGCCGTCCGCGCGGACCCGTACCCCTTCTACGACCAGATCCGTGCGCAGGGGCCGCTGGTCCACGGGCGGATCATGTGGGCGACCGCGCGGCACGACGTGGCGTCGGCGGTGCTGCGCAGCGAGGCGTTCGGCGTCGGGTTCAACGACCAGCGGCTGCCGGCGCCGATCGCGCTGCTGTGGCGGCTCGGCCGGCGCACCGCCCCGATCGGGCCGGTCGACCCGCCGTCGATGCTCGTCACCGACCCGCCGGACCACACCCGCTACCGGCGGCTGGTCTCGAAGGTCTTCACCGCCCGGGCGATCGAGGCGCTGCGGCCCAAGATCGAGCGGACCGCCGAGGAGCTCCTGGACGGCCTGGGCCCGCGGTTCGACCTGGTCGAGCAGTATGCGGCGCTGTTGCCCGTCACCGTCATCGCCGACATCCTCGGCGTGCCCCTGGCCATGCGCCGGCAGTTCCTCGACTGGGGCACCATGGCCGCGCCGACGCTCGACCTGGGGCTCACGTACCGGCAGTACCGGCGCACCGAGATCGGCATCCGGCAGAGCAACGCGTGGATGCGCGGGCACTTCGACCGGCTGCGCCGCGAGCCCGGCGACAACCTGCTCAGCCAGCTGGTGCACCTCGAGGGCGAGCAGCTCACCGACGACGAGCTGCTCGCCACCGCGGGCCTGCTGCTCGCCGCCGGCTTCGAGACGACGGTCAACCTGCTCGGCACGGGCGCGGCGCTGCTGATGGCCCACCCGGCGCAGCTGCGGCTGCTGCGGGACGACCCGTCGCTGTGGCGCGGCGCCGTGGAGGAGATGCTGCGGTTCGACTCCCCGGTGCAGAACTCGGCCCGCATCTGCCAGCGGCCCGTGGAGATCGCCGGCATCCAGCTGCAGCCCGGCCACGTGGTCGTGCCGATGCTCGGCGGCGCCAACCGCGACCCCGCCGTCTTCGCCGACCCCGGCCGCTTCGACGTCACCCGCGCCAACGCTCGCGACCATCTGTCCTTCTCCGGCGGCGTGCACTACTGCCTCGGCGCCGCCCTGGCCCGGCTGGAGGGCGAGATCGGGCTGCGCACCCTCTTCGACCGCCACCCCGGCCTCACCGTCGCCGGCGAGCCCCGGCGCCGCAGGACGCGGGTGTTGCGCGGCTATGAGTCGCTGCCCGTCGCCGTATCGGTGACCGTCTGACCGCGGGCGCGTCTCCGGCGTGTTTCCGGCGGAACCGTTCCGCCGTATTCTTCGCGCGCCGATGAATTGACCGGCGGCCGAAACAATGCCGACCCGAAATTGTCGTCCCCACATCACACGGCGACCCCAGGATGCACGCCGAGGGATGACTGTGGGGTGGGCAATTGCGCAAGCGGCCGGTATTCGTCGCATTACTGACACTGGTGGCGGCACTGCTGCCCGGACCGGTGCCGGCCGGCGCCGCGACCCCACCCGGATTCTCCACGCGACTCGTCGTCGGTGAAGGCCTCGACGGCCCGTCGGGATTCGACATCGCCCCCGACGGCCGGGTGTTCATCCTCGAACGCAGTGGCAAGATCAAGATCTTCAAGGACGGCCGTCTCCTCCCGGAACCCTTCGCTGACCTGCCCTCGGAGGCCTCCGGCGACCGCGGGCTCATCGGCATCGCGTTCGATCCCGGGTTCGGCGTCGCCAACCACCACGTGTACTTCTATTACACCGGGCACGACCTGCTGAATCACCTCGTGCGATTCGACGCTTCGGGCGACATCGGCACCGACGGCCCGTACACCATATTTCAGACACAATCGCCGTCGCAGTTGCTGCACGTCGGTGGAAGTATCAGGTTCGGGCCCGACGGAAAGCTCTACTTCGCCGTCGGCGACAACGGCTATCCACCGAACGCACAGGATCTGACCAACCCGCACGGCAAAATTCTGCGGATCAACCCGGACGGCACCATTCCGCCGGACAACCCTTTCGCGGGGCAGCCCGGAAAACTCGGTGCGATCTGGGCATACGGATTCCGTAACCCGTGGCGGTTCCAGTTCGACGGCGCCACCGGCCGGCTCTACGGCGGCGACGTCGGCGACTACACGTGGGAAGAGCTCAACCTCATCGTCAAGGGCGGCAACTACGGCTGGCCGGTGCACGAGGGCCGCTGCGCCGCCGGTTGCGCCGGCTACACCGAGCCGCTGCACGCCTACAACCACGACGGCGGCAGCGGCGCGGTGACCGCCGGCCCGGTCTACCACGGCGGTCAGTTCCCCGCCGAGTACCAGGGCAGCATGTTCTTCGGCGACTACTCGCGCGGCTTCATCAAGCAGGCGCTGCTCGACGACGCCGGGCAGATCACCCAGGTCCGCGACTTCGACCCCGACGCCGGCAGCGTCGTGGACCTGAAGGTCGCCCCCGACGGCTCGCTGTACTACCTCACGTACTTCCCCGGCCAGCTGTACCAGGTCTCCTACAGTCTCGCGGGCGGCGCGCCGACCGTGCGCGCCCAGGCCGACCGCACGGGCGGGCCGCAGCCGCTCACCGTCCACTTCACCAGCGCCGGCACGAGCGACCCCGACGGCGACGACCTCACGTACCACTGGGACCTCGGCGACGGCAGCGCCAGCACCGCACCGGACCCGGTGAAGACCTACGCCGCCGTCGGTGTCTACCCGGTGACGCTGACCGTGTCCGACGGCCGGAACACCGTCACGTCCCGGCCGATCGTCGTGCAGGTCGGCTCCCCGCCGGCGGTCCAAGTCGCCGCGCCCGCGGACGGCGCCCGCTACGACGCCGGCGACACGATCACCTACAACGCGTTCGGCACCGACGCCGCCGGCTACGACGTCAGCGACGGCGACCTCAAGACCGAGGTGTTCCTGCACCACAACACGCACGTCCACCCGTTCGTCGGGCCGCTGACCGGCCGGGTCGGCACGTTCACCATCCCCGTCACCGGCGAGGCGTCGGCCGACACCTGGTTCGAGATCGCGGTGACCGCCACCGACCGCAACGGGCTCAGCAGCACGAAGTCCGTCTACATCTACCCGCGCACGGCGCCGATGACGTTCACGACCAGCCCGCCGGGCCTCGGCGTGACCCTCGACGGGGTGCCGGTCCCGACCCCGTCCACGGTCCAGGGCGTGACCGGCTTCCGGCGGGAGATCGCCGCGCCGCCGACGACGCGCGCCGCCGACGGCACCGTGTACCACTTCACCGGCTGGTCCGACGGCGGCGCGATCCGGCACTTCGTCACCACCCCCGCCGCCGCCACCACGTGGACCGCGACCTACGCGCCGTCGGCGCCGTTCCTCGGCGAGTACTTCAACAACCAGCAGCTCGACGGCCCGCCCGCGCTGACCCGGCAGGACCCGGTGGTCGACTTCATCTGGTCCGTCGACCCGCCCGGCCCGGGCGTCAACCCCGACCACTTCTCCGCCCGCTGGTCGAAGACCGAGTTCTTCGCCACCGGCCGGTACCGCTTCACGGTCGCCTCCGACGACGGCGCCCGGCTGTTCATCGACGACCAGGTCGTCATCGACCAGTGGCACGACCAGGGCCCGACCGCCTACGAGTACGTCGCCGACCTCGCCGCCGGGCAGCACAGGATCCGGCTGGAGTTCTACGACAACGTGGTCGACGCGAGCGCGAAGCTGACCTGGGAGACCACGCCGGAGCAGCCCCGCGACACGTTCACCGCCGAGTACTGGAACACCCCGGGAGCCGGCTCCGCGCCGGCCGTCCCGGCGACCGCGCCGCAGCTGCGCCGCGACGAGACGGCCGTCGACCACGACTGGGGCCTCGGATCGCCCGACCCCGTGATCGACGCGGATCACTTCGTCGCGCGGTACACCCGCCCGCTGACGCTGACCGCCGGCTACTACGACTTCGTCACCACGTCCGACGACGGGGTGCGGCTGTGGGTCGACGCCCAGCTCGTCGTCGACCACTGGGGCGACCAGGGCGTCACCGAGTACCGGACCCGGCTGGCGCTCGGCGGCGGCGCGCACACGATCGTCATGGAGTACTACGAGAACGCCGCCGGCGCCCTCGCCCGGCTCGGCTGGAGCCGCGCCGGTGACCTGCCCCCGGCGCCCGCCTACGAGGCGAGGTACTGGAACACGCCCGGCGCCGGCTCGCAGCCGTCGATCCCTTCGCGGGCGCCGGACCTCGTGCGGGACGAGACCGCGATCGACCACCCGTACGGCGAGGGCGGCCCCGGCGGCGACATCGACGCAGACCACTTCGTCGCCGTGTACACCCGCACCGACGTGCTCCCGTCCGGCCTGTACCGGTTCGCCGGCGCCAGCGACGACGGCATCCGGGTCATCGTCGACGGCGCGGTCGTCCTGGACCGCTGGCGGGAGCAGAACGAGGAGTTCACCGCCGACAAGCTGCTGCTGGGCGGCCCGCACACGATCCGCGTCGAGTACTACGAGAACGCCGCCGGCGCCCTGCTGCGGTTCGGCTACCGGCGCGTCGGCGACGTCACCTCACCACCCGGCTGGGACGGCGCCTACTACCGCGGCACCGACCTGGCCGGGGCGCCGGCGGTGCAACGGCAGGACGCCGCCGTCGACTTCGACTGGGGGCTCGGCGCGCCCGGCCCCGGCGTGCCCGCCGACGGGTTCTCGGCCCGCTGGACCCGCACCGACAACCTCGCCGCCGGCGTCTACACGTTCCGGCTCCTCGCCGACGACGGCGTCCGGCTCCACGTCGACGGCGTGCTCGTCCTCGACGAGTGGCGCGACCAGCCGCCGACCACGTTCGTGGTGCAGCGCAACCTCGCCGAGGGCGCCCACGTGATCACCGTCGAGTACTACGACCGGGCCGCCGGCGCCATCGCCCGGCTCAGCTACGCCAAGACCGCCGACCCGCCGCCACCCACCCCGTGGACGGTGTCCTTCTACGCCAACCCGACCGCCACCGGGGAACCCGTCCTGACCCGGCAGGACCTGGCCGTCGACCACGACTGGGGCCTCGGTGCCCCGGCCGAGGGGCTGCCGGCCGACGGGTTCTCCGCCCGCTGGACCAGGACCGACCACCTGCCCGGCGGCACGTACCGCATCACCGCCACCAGTGACGACGGCATCCGCGTCTCGATCGACGGAGCCGTGGTGATCGACGGATGGTCCGACCACCCGCCGACCACGTACACGTTCGAAACCCCGCTGCCCGAAGGCGACCACACGGTCACCGTCGAGTACTTCGACAGCGGCGGCGGCGCACTGGCGCGCTGTTCGGTCATCCGGTTGTGAAGCTCATCGGTCGTATCGAAGGAGATCCCGTGACCCCGAAGGCCACGATCGTCATCCCTTGCAGGCACGAGGAGGAGAACGTCGGTCCGCTGATCGACCGCTTGTCGGCGGTACTGCACGATGCCTCGTACGAGCTGCTGTTCGTCGACGACAGCGACGACGAGCGCACCGTCGACGCCATCGCGGCCGCCGCGGCCCGCCTGGAGCGCGACGACCTCCGCGTCCGGGTCTTCCACCGCACCGGCGGGCAGCGGGCCGGCGGTCTCGCGGGCGCCGTCGTCGACGGGTTCCGGCGGGCCCGCGCGCGGAAGGCCCTCGTCATGGACGCGGACCTGCAGCACCCGCCGGAGCTGGTGCCGGCGATCCTCGCCGCGCTCGACGAGCACGACCTGGTGATGGCGAGCCGCTACCGGGAGGGCGGCAGCAGCGGCGGCCTCGACGGCCCGCTGCGCCGCCTGGTGTCGACCGGCTCGACGATCCTGGCGCGCCTGGCGTTCCCGTTCGCGCTGCGCGGCGTGACCGACCCGATGACCGGATTCTTCGCGGTACGTCTGGACAGGATGGACACCGAGAAGCTCCGGTCGCGCGGGTTCAAGATCCTCCTGGAGATCCTCGCCCGGTTCCCCCGCCTCCGCCGCACCGAGCTGCCGCTGCGGTTCGCCGAACGCGTCGCCGGCACCAGCAAGGGCGACCTGCGCCAGGGACTGCTGTACCTGCGGCAGCTGCCCTGGCTCCGGCTCGTCACCTGGTTCGCCGCGCCCGCCGTCCGGTGGGGCGCGCTGCTCGGCACGGTCGCCGCCGGCACCGCCGCCCTCGCCGTGTCACCGCTGTCCGGCGCCGCCGTTCTCGCCCTGCTCGTGACCGCCGTCGCGCTGTACAACACCGTCGTCGGCGCGCTCGAGGTCCGGTGGCGCCTGTACGGCTGGCGCACCCCCGAAGCCGTCGAGCAGATGCGCTGGCCGGCCGCCGTGCCCGACGAGGCGAAGGAGCGCTTCACCATCATCGTGCCGGCGCTGCACGAGGAGTTCGTCATCGCCGGCACCCTGCGGCACCTGCTCCAGCAGGACCACGACGACTACGAGATCCTCGTGTCGCTGTGCGAGGGCGACGACGCGACCCTCGCCGAGGTCCGGCGCGTCCAGGCGCTCGACGACCCGCACGGCCGGGTCCGCACCGTCGTCCGCGCGTACACCAGATCCAACAAGCCACGCCAGCTCAACGCCGCGCTCGCCGTCGCCACCGGCACCGTCATCGGGGTCGTCGACGCCGAGGACGACGTCGCGCCGCAGCTGCTCACCCGGGTCAACACCCTGCTCGGCCGCACCGACGCCGACGTCGTGCAGGGCGGCGTGCAACTCATGACGCTCGGCACCCGCGCCCGCGACTGGTTCAAGGTCCACAACGTGATGGAGTACTTCTTCTGGTTCACCAGCCGCATGTTCTACCAGGTGCGGACCGGGTTCGTGCCGCTCGGCGGCAACACCGTGTTCATCCGGCGGCGGCTGCTCGAGCAGGCCGGCGGCTGGCCCGACAACCTCACCGAGGACTGCGCGCTCGGCGTCCTGCTCTGCACCCGGTACGGCGCCCGCGTGGTCGCCGCCTACGAGCCGGAGCTCGCCACCCGCGAGGAGGTCCCGCAGACCATCGGCGACCGCCGGGCCGGGTCCCTCTTCTGGCAGCGCGTCCGGTGGAACCAGGGCTTCCTCAGCATCCTGCTCGAGGGCCGCTGGGCGACGCTGCCCACCCTGCGGCAGCGGGCCCTCGCCGGGTACATCCTCGCGACACCGTTCCTGCAGGCCTTCTCCGCGCTGCTGCTGCCGCTGTCGATCGCCACGATCCTGTGGCTGAAGGTGCCCGTCGGCGTGGCGATGCTGATGTACGCGCCGTTCGTGCCGATCCTCATCACCCTCGCGACGCAGCTCGTCGGGCTGCGCGAGTTCGCCCACGCGTACCGGCAGAAGGTGCTGTGGCGGCACTACCTCTTCCTGCTCGTCGGCGCGCCCGTCTACCAGTGGGTGCTGATGGGCGCGGCGTTCTGGGCCGTGTGGCAGCACGTCGACGGCAACACCACCTGGCACAAGACCGCCCACGGCGGCCACCACCGGCCGCTGTCCCTGGAAGGCGCCGTCGCGTGACCGCCGTCCTTGAGATCGAGCGCAGCCCCGTCCGTGGTGCCGCTGCCGCTGCCGCTGCCGCTGGCGAGCCGCGCCCGTCGCGCTGGCGCACGCACCGGGCGTCGCTGGCGGTGCTCGCCCCGCTGCTCGTCCTCGCCGGGCTCGTCAACGGCTGGAACCTGCACGGCTGGCCCGGCCGCGTCAACGACGACGAGGGCACCTACGTCAACCAGGCCTGGGCGCTGCTCGACCACGGCGCCCTGTCGCACTACACCTACTGGTACGACCATCCCTTCCTCGGCTGGGCGATCATCGCCGGCTACGCGGGCCTCACCGACGGCTTCGACCGCGCCCCCAGCGCCGTCATGGTCGGCCGCGAGGTCATGCTCATCTCGGCGGTGGTCAGCTGCGCCCTGCTGTTCCTGCTCGCCAGGCGGCTCCGCTTCAGCCGCGGCTGGGCCGGTGCCGCCGTGTTCCTGTTCGCGGTCAGCCCCCTCGCGGTCTACTTCCACCGCATGGTGTTCCTGGACAACCTCGCCACCATGTTCGTCCTCGCCGCGCTCGCCGCCGCCGCGTCACCGCGCCGCAGCGTCGGCGCCGCCCTGTGGAGCGCGATCTGGTTCGCCTCGGCCGCCCTGTGCAAGGAGACCATCGTCATCCTCCTGCCGGCCCTGGTCTGGCTGCTCGTCCAGCACACCTCCCGGCGGACCCGGGTGTGGAACCTCGGCGTGTTCCTCGTGTCGTTCGGTGTACTGGTCGCCTCCTACCCGGTGTTCGCGCTGCTGAAGAACGAGCTCCTGCCCGGCGAGGGCCACGTCAGCCTCGGCTGGGCGCTGTGGTGGCAGCTGTTCGCCCGCTCCGGCAGCGGCAGCCTCCTCGACCCGTCCTCCGGCACGTCCAGCCTCGCCAGGTCCTGGGTCGACCTCGACCCGTGGCTCCTGCTGGCCGGCGTCGCGCTCATTCCGCTCGGCCTGGCCGTGCGCCACCTCCGGCCGATCGGGCTCGCCCTGCTCATCCAGGTCGTCATGATGTGCCGCGGCGGCTACCTGCCCTTCGCCTACGTCATCGCCCTGCTGCCCTTCGCGGCGCTGCTCATCGCCGGTGCCGGGGCCCAGCTCTCGGCGCGGCTGCGGGCGCCGTTCGTCGTCGCCGCCGCTGTACTGGCGGCGCTCCTCGTCCTTCCCGGCTGGGCGGCGACCCTGCGCGAGCAGGCATCCTTCGACGGCAGCGCGAACTCCCGCGCCGCGACCCGCTGGGTCGTCGACCACGTCGACCGGTCCGCGGTCGTCGTCACCGACGACTACATCTGGATGGACCTGAAGCTCGCCGGGTTCACGAAGCCGGTCTGGCTCTGGAAGGTCGACACCGACCCGGAGGTGATGGCCGAGGTCCTACCGGCCGGCGTGGCCAGCATCGACTACATCGTCATGGCCGACCAGGCCGCCAGTACCCTCGCCGGCCTGCCGACCCTGCGCCGGGGCATGGAGTCCTCGACCGAGGTCGCCCGCTTCGGCGACATCATCGTCCGGAAGGTGCGCGCGTGAAGCCCTTCCTGCGCCTGGCCGGGTTCGGCGCCGTCGGCGCCTCCGGAGTCCTGCCCAACCTCGCGGTCATGTGGCTGCTCGTCGACCACTGGCACCTGCACTACCTGCCGGCCGCGGTGGCCGCGACCGAGGTCGCGATCTGCTGGAACTTCGTCCTCGTCGACTTCGTGGTGTTCCGCGACCGCCGCGGCCGGCACTGGGCGGGGCGCCTCGCACGGTTCGTGGCCCTCAACAACCTCGACCTGGCCGTCCGGCTGCCGCTGCTCGCGCTGCTCGTCTCATGGGCGGGCGTCGACGAGCTCGCCGCCAACCTGGTGACCCTCGTCCTGGCCTTCGCCCTGCGCTTCGCCGTCACCAACCGCTTCATCTACCGCCCCGCCCCACTGCCGGAGTCCGCCTGACAACTGCCGCTCTTGTCGCTTCGCCGCTCCTTTTCGACACCTGCCGTGCCGCGGCCCCCGGATGCGCATCCGCCGGGTGCTGCGGCATGCTGGTGCCGTGGTCTTCGAACTCGGCACCGACGGCCCGAAGGTCATCGTCGTCGGCGTCGACGGCTCGGACCCGTCCCTGCGGGCCGGTGCCTACGCGGCAGGCCTCGCCCGCAGGCAGGGCGCCCGGCTCGTCGTGGTCTACGTCGCCGGCGCGCCCACCGCGAGCCTCTTCGTCGCCGGCGCGGCCGCCGCCGTCGAGCAGGCCATCACCGACGCCACCGAGGACATGCGCCGCCAGGTCGAGGCCGGCTCCGTCCACGCCGGCATCCGCGCCGAGTTCGTGGCCGCCCGCGGCGACCCGTACTCCGAGCTCGTCCGCGTCGCGACCGAACTGCGCGCCGACGCCGTGGTCGTCGGCGCCTCCTCCCGCCTCGGCCACCGCTTCGTCGGCTCCCTCGCCGTCCGCCTCGTCAAGTCCGGCAAGTGGCCCGTCACCGTCGTCCCCTGACCCCCACGCCCGGGGTGCTCACAACGCGGGAACCACACGGCCGCGATGCGGAGCGTCGGGTCCTCCCCGCCGAACCCGGGCGCTCCGATTGTCCGGACGAGATACCGCACTCCCTCAACGGTCGCCGGACGGGCCACAGGCGCGGAAGGACACGGCTCGCCGCAGCGGGCTGGTCATGTCACCGGTCCATCGTCCGCGCCGGCTCGTCGCCGACGACACGGCCCTCGCGGTGGAGCTGCCGCCAGAACGCACCGTCCTCGTCGCTCGCGGACGCCTCCTCGGGCGTGAACAGCGCCAGCGCCTCCTCGACCCGGCTCTGGTCGACCAGGAGCACGGCCAGCCTGGCGGCGGTCCGAGCGGAGTCGTCGGTGGACTCCAACGTCTGGATCGCTTCGCCGGGGCGACCCGCGAGCACCAGAAGGTCGGCCAGCTTCGAGCTCCCGTACCAGGTGCCACCCTCGTGGTGAGCGCGCAGCTCGGCGATCGCCTGCTCGACCCGCCCCGAGCGGGCGAGCACCTCGACGCGCTCGAATAGCAGCGTGGCGAGCACCGCCGTGGCGTTCCAGGACCACATGGAACTGTCGGCCTCGATCTGCTCGCGTACCAGCGCCGTGAGCTCGCCGTCGTAGCCGTGCTCGCCACGTGACGGGAGCGAGGGGGTGCGCGCTCGTCGGCTTCGAGAGGATGCCCCGGCGGCGAGGAGCGCCGGTCTGCTGGTCTGGGCTTGTGCGGTGCCTGACGTGGGCTCTGGGGGTGATGCTGGGGGACGGCGGCGTCAATGGTTCCGGCGGCGTCGGTGGTAGGCGTAGGTGGCGACGGCGAGGAGCGGCCCCCACAGCAGCAACGGCAGGTAGCAGATGTAGAAGATCGTGGCCGGCCAGGCTCCCTGCCGGGTGGGGAAGTCCGGGGGAGCCGGGGCACCGCTGAGCGTGACTCCCCGGAAGATGGCGGCGAAGGCGGCGGTCCACAGTACCGTCAGGACCGCGGCGGCGACCGTCGCGGGAATGACGGCGACCGGTGCCGGCACGGTCCGGCCACGGAGCCAGGGAATCCAGCGCGGGAATCGTTCGCCCCAGGAGGCGACCAGTCCGACGGCGGTGAACGCCACCAGTTCGGCCACGACCGACAGGCTGACGACGTACGCCTGCACGCCGAGCCCGCCGCCGTGCAGGAGTGTGGCCGGAAGCCGCCAGAGGCTGGACGGCAGGACGACGAGCGGCACCGCGTACGCGGCGATGCTCGCCCAGCGGGGAGCTCCGGGGACAGGGGCGTGCGCGGCCCGCCACGCGGCCCGCAGCCGCCCGGTGGGCATCGGCGGCGGTGGCGCTCGGCCTGCCGATCCTGGTGGAGCTGACCCCGCAGCGGGTGCTGGCGTGGTGGGCGGCGTGCCTGCTCGCCGCGGTGCTGCTGGCCGTGACGCCGCTGTTCCGGCGGCTCGAGGTGACCGCGCTGTCCGAACTGCTCGACGTCGATGTGCCCAGACGGGCCGACCCCGTCTATCTGACGGCGCTGACCAGCCTGCATCTGTACGGGGGTGCCACGCTCAGCGCAGGTCTGGTGGCGCTGTCGCCCGAACTCGTTCGCGCTGCCGGACTGCGGCCAGGCGCGCCGGGCGACTCGGCCGAGGTGCTCCTGGCCGCCGTCGCCATCCTGGCCGCGATGGTCGTCGCGGGATTCGGCCAGCGCTGGGCGGCGCGCCGGCTGCTGCGCACCGAGCCGTCACGCGTGCTCGACCAACTCGGCCGCCGCCAGGCCCTCGCCATGGAGCTGCACGACGCCGTCGGCCATGCGCTCAGTGTCGTCCTGGTGCAGGCGATGGCCGCCCAGTCCGCGCTGCAGCGGCCGGATCCCGCCGCCGCCGTCGAGTCCCTCGAGCATGTGACGGCAACCGCCCGGCACGCCCAGCAGGACCTCGACGTGCTGCTCGGCGTGCTCGACGACGGCGTCTCCGCCCAGACCCCGACGCTGGCGGCGCTCGGCATGCTCACCAGCGGCCTCGACGTGCACGCCAGCGTCGGCGATGTGCACAAGGTCCCGGCCGCACCGTCGCGGGCGGCCTTCGCGATCGCCCGGGAGGCCCTCACCAACGCCCTGCGGCACGGGCGCGGCCCGGTGACGCTCGACCTCGCCGTCGGCCCCGACCTGGTGCTGACCGTGGACAACGCGACCGTGGACAACGCGACCGTGGGGACGCCCGGTGGGCCGGGCCGCGGTCTGACCGGGATGCGCATGCGCGCCCGCCTGGCCGGCGGTACCTGCACCTGGCAGCAGGTGGACGGGACGTGGCGCGTCCAGGCGAGGCTGCCGCTGTGATCCGCGTGGTGCTGGCCGACGACGAGCAGCTCATCCGGGCGGGATGGACCACCATCCTCTCCCTCCACGACGACATCGACGTGGTGGCCGAAGCGGCCGACGGCGGCGAAGCCGTCGAGGCCGGCGTCGGCGCGGACGTGGTGCTGATGGATGTCCGCATGCCGCGCATGGACGGCCTCACCGCCACCCTGGAACTCGCCCGCCGCGCCCCGGCGACGCGGGTGATCGTGGTCACCACGTTCGAGCACGACCAGCTCGTCTGGGGTGCGCTGCGCGCCGGTGCCGCCGGCTACGTGCTCAAACGCGCGCCGGCCCGGGAACTGGTGGACGCCATCCGGTTCGTGCACACCCGTGACGCGGTGCTCTTTCCCGACGCGCTGCGCCGCATCGCCGCCCCTCGCGCCGGCACGGCCCGATCCGGCCCGGTGGCCGGACTGACCCCCCGCGAACTGGACGTCCTGCGCCACATCGCGCTCGGGCAGAACAACGCGGAGATCGCGGCCGCGCTGTACGTCACCAGGGAGACCGTCAAGACGCACGTTGGCAACGTCCTGGACAAGCTCGGCGCCCGCGACCGCACCCAGGCGGCGGTCCTCGCCTACGAACTCGGCCTCGTCTTTCCTGGCACCCATCACCGAGGTCAGGGCCGCCGGGCGTCCTGGAAGCCGCCGAGTACGGGCTGGCCGGACCGCCCGCGCTGCACGAGCGCGGGCGGCGGTGGGTGCGGTCAGGCGCGGCGCAGGGTCAGCTCGGTGATCTCGCTCGGGGCGAAGATGCGGAACGGCGGACCCCAGAAGCCGGTGCCGCGGCTGGTGTAGAGCTGGGTGCGCGCGCCGTGGCTGGTCAGGCCCTGCACGACCGGCTGGTCGAGGCGCACCAGGTAGTGGAACGGCCACATCTGGCCGCCGTGGGTGTGGCCGGACAGTTGCAGGTCGATGCCGTGCGCGACGGCGTCGTCGATCTGCTTCGGCTGGTGGGCCAGCAGCAGGACGGGCAGGTCGGGGTCGGCGCCGGCGAGGGCGGTCGCGTGGTCGGCGCGGTGGCCCGCCAGGCCGGTCCCGGCGGCGGTACGGTCGTCGACGCCGGCCACGACGAGGCGGTCGCCGCCGCGCTCGACGACCAGGTGCCGGTTGTGCAGGGCCGCCCAGCCGAGCTCGCCCATGCGCTGCAGCCAGCCCTCGGCCTCGCCGTAGTACTCGTGGTTGCCGGTGACGTAGACGCGGGCGTAGCGGGCCTTGACGTCGCCGAGCGGGGCGGCCTGCTCGGTGCGCTGCGCGACGGTGCCGTCGGCGATGTCGCCGGTGTGGGCCACGATGTCGGCGTCGAGGGAGTTGACGACCTCGGTGACGCCGCGGGACCAGCGGGCCCGGTCGATCGGGCCGTAGTGCGTGTCGGTGAGCAGGACGACCTTCAGCCCGTCCAGTCCGGCGCCGAGGCGGGGGATCGCGACGTCGACCCGGCGGACCCGCGGCACCTTCATCGCCTCGACGTAACCCCACAGCAGCAGGCCGACGGCGACGACACCGGTGAAGCCGGCGACGATCCGGGAGCGCAGCGGGTCGTCGACGCCGCCGGCGAGCAGGCCCAGGCGCAGCAGGTCGCCGGCGACGGCCCACACGAAGAGCTGCCACACCACGCCGAGGGTGGTGTCGGCGACGCGCGACGCCCAGTCGACGTGGCGGCGGCCGTGGCCGAGCATCATCAGCACCGGGAACGCGACGGCGGTGCCGGCGAACAGGACGGTGCCGGCGACGCGGACGCCGAGGGGCCACGCGTTGCCGGACAGCACCAGCGACCACCACGGCACGCCGAAGAGCAGCGCCAGCACGGTGGTGAGCGTCAACGCGAACAGCATGGGGCGCAGCAGCGACCGGCGCCGCGCGACTGGGACCGCTTCAGTGGTAGCCACAGTTCAGCATGGCACGCAGTGCCATCACCCGACCAAAGCAAGGCCGGGCGAACCTGTGATCCGTCACAGGTCACACGAACTGGAGACGACTACTGATACTTGCGGGATGAATTGTCCCGATTGGCCGCGCCCGGGGTGGCCTCCCAGTGGCGGCGCAGCACCTCCAGCTCGTGCCGCCGCTGCTCGGTCACGTCACGCATCGTGATGACCAGGCCGCGGACCAGCCGGTCGTCGCGCAGGTCACGGAAGCGGACCTCGACCAGCACCCGGGTGCCGTCGGGGCGGCGCAGGCTCCACGTGTCGCGGGTGCCGTCCCGGCCGCCGACGAGAGCCACCCCCAGCGTCGCGTCGACCTGCTCCCGGTCGTCGGGCGCCACGATCTCCCGCAGCGTCGCGAACGGCGTCGGCCAGATCCCCAGCAGTTCCGTCACCGACGGGCTCGTGTACCGGATCCGTTCGTCGTCGTCGAGGACGATCACGACGTCGTTGGTGTGCTCGGCGACGGCCCGCAGGTAGTCGTCGCTGTCGCGGCGGCTCGCGGCCTCGGTGAGCGCGATCCGGGCGAGCGCGAGCGCCGCCTGGCCGGCGAGCACGGTCACCGCGTCCTGCACGGTCCGCAGGTCCCTGCGCTCGGCGGCGATGTACAGCACGGCCGCGTCGAGCGGGCAGATCAGCACGTCGCCGAACTCGCCGAGCCGCTCCTGCCACAGCGGCGGCGTCGCGCCGACCGGCACGATCCGCGGCGCGGACAGCTCGTTGAGCGGCAGCAGGTCGGTGAGGCTCGAGTCGACGACGATGATGTGCGGCGTGTCGGCCGGCAGCAGCTCCCGGACCGCGGTCCGCACGGCGACGGCGACCGCACCCGCGTCGGTGACGCTGACCAGGACCGTGCCGGCGTGCCGCAGGGTCCGCTCGCGGCGCAGCCCCTCCGCGTGGTGCCGGACGGCGTCGTTGAGCCTGGTGACGAGGAGCGCGAGGGTGATGCCGGCGACCGCCGCGATCATCGGGCCGTCCTGCACGGTGCCGGTCAGCGCCTGCGCCAGCAGGACCAGCGGCGCGAACGCGACGGCGCCGAGCAGCCACGGCATGCCGAGCCCGCGGTCGGGGGTGTCCGCCGCCGCGGGAGCGGGCGGGGGAGCGGTGAGCCGGGCCATCGACGGCAGCAGTGCCGCCGCGCCCCAGCACGCGTAGAGCACGAGGTACGCGGCGTCGGCGGGTCCGCCGGGCGCCAGCCCGTCGCGGGACTGGGCGAGGCCGTAGGCCACGTCACCGACGAGCATCCCGGCGGCGCCGGCGGTGAGCAGGATCGCGGAGGGGTTGCGCGGCGCCGCGCGGGTCAGCCGGACCGTCACGACCAGCACGACGACGTCGCCGAGCGTGTACGCCGCCTGGATCGACCACTCGGTCCCGGTCATCCCGTCGGCGGAGAGCCTGGGCCCGACGATGAACACCCAGCCGGCCAGCAGCGCGGCGCTGGCGAGGGCGAGCAGGTCGAGCAGGCCGGCCCGGTCGGCGAGCGTCGACGAGGCGCGGGTCAGCCCGATCAGCGCGGCCGCCACGAACGGGAACATCGCCAGGTAGAACAGGTCGGCGAGGGGCGGCGGGTCGGTGGCGGCGCCCGCGACGAGCCCGAAGAGGGAGTCGCCGGCCGTCATCGCCATGAGCGCGGCGGCAAGCGCCCACCACGGCCCGGGGCGCCGCGGCCGGTTCCGCCGTACCCCGATCAGCACGGCTCCGGCGCCGCACAGGCCGATCCCGGCCCAGGCGACGGAGTCGAGCTCGGGCGCGATGAACAGCGTGCAGGCCAGCACCGCCATCAGCGCGCCATACGCCGCGGCGATCAGGACCTGCCGTCTACCCATCGACATCCTTACCGTATGTAGCGTCCTCTATACCACACTGTGGCCGACCGGACCTAGATCCCGGTGGTCGGCCAGCAGTTGCGGCGTCACCCAATCGCGCCGCCCGCGTGCCTCCTCGCCGGTGATGCCGCGGCTGGGCATCTCGGCGAGCAGCAGCACGGAGAACTGCATCCGGTACAGCATCAGCCGCAGTCGCTGCGACGGCGTGAACGTGTGCGGCGTGGCGCCGTAATACCCGCGCAGAACCGGGTGTTCGGGCAGCTCCTCCATCCTCCGGCCGATCGCGGTGGACACGAAGTCGTACAGCGGGTCGCCCCAGAAGTACCGCTCCCCGTCGACGAGACCGGTGAGCCGGCCGGCGGAGCCGTCGGCCTCGCACAGCACGTTGCCGTCCCACAGGTCGAAGTGCACCAGCGCGGGCCGCTCGACCTCGTCGAGGACGCCGGCGTGCCGCTCGATCGTGGCGAGCACCTCGCCGGCCGGCACGGGCAGCTCCACGTCCCAGTCGGCGGCGTCGGCGAGCAGGTCGGCGGTCATCGCGGTGAACGCCGCCGACCACGTCGCCCCCGACGCCCGCCCGGTGCCCTCGTAGCCGAAGTGCGGGCCGGTCACCCCGTGCAGGTGCCGCAGGGCGACCCCGAGCTGCTCGCGCACGGCCTCGCCGGCGGTCTCGTCCGGCAGCTCGGTCAGCGGCCGCCCCGGCAGCAGCCCGACGACCACCACGTCGTCGTCCGCGTGCAGCACCGGCGGCACCGGTACGTGCGCCGTGTTCGCCGCCACCGCCCGGTAGTAGCGCGCCTCGGCCGCGATGACGCCGCGCTCGTACCGCAGCAGCGGCACCTCCGGCGGCGGCCCGACCTTCGCCACCACGTCCCGCCCGTCATCCAGCGTGGCGCGCCACACGGCGGCGAACGTCCCGCCGCTCAGCGGTCCACAGTGGACGACGGTCAGGCCGGCCCGCTGCCGCAGCAGCGTGGTCACGTCGCCGGCGGTCAGGAGGCGCTGGGTGGGGCTGGGGGCGTGAGACACCCCAACACTCTAGGCGAGCCGCGAGGGTCGTGATCAACACGCCGTCGACATAGGCGTTGATCATTGGATCTGTTAAATCCTGTATTGACAAGCATTGGGGGTGGTGTAAACGACCTTGCAGGCCATAGCGTGCACGAAACGCCTGACTCAATGGGGAGGCCAAGTGAGGAAAAGGCTAGCGAGTCTCGCCGTCGCCGGGTTGGTGGGCGCGGCGCTGGTGGCGCTGCCGCAGAGTCCCGCCGCGGCGGCACCGTCCAAGGAGCTCAGCGACGGCATCAAGCGCCAGCTCGCCGCGGGGATTCAGGTCGTACCGAAGCAGCAGGGCACCCTGAAGGCCCCGGCCAACGCCGTCAACCCCTACACCGCCCTGCTGAAGGATCCCAGCAAGGTCGACAAGTACTACTGGTCCGAGGTGGCCAAGCAGCAGGCGGCCGCACGGGCCAACCTGAAGAAGAACTCACTGACGGCGGCGGCGACGTCGCCGTTGCTGCACGACGAGGCCGAGCCGCGCGGGACGTTCGGGTCCAACGACAGCCACGCCACGGCGGAGCTGGTCAAGGGCTTCGGCACCGCCAAGAAGCTGAACAACCGGGCCCGCGTGCTCGGGCAGCTGTCGCCGGAGACGGTCAGTCCGACCACGGTCTCCGCGCCGGCCGAGGACAACGGGGCCATCCCGATCGCGTCGGACCTGCTGCTCGGCGCCGGCCGCCGGGGCATCTCGACCAGCGGCGACATCGGCGACGGCCCGCACGGCAGCGCCGGCGACGACACCGGCGACTTCGACTTCATCAAGGTGACCGCGCTCGCCGGGCAGCAGCTGCTCGCCGGCACGGACACGCCGAGCGGGCCGCTGGACACCGTCATCGGCCTGTACGACGCGACCGGCGAGCTCGTCGGCACCGACGACGACGGCGGACCCGGGCTCGACAGCCTGCTGGACTTCACGTTCACCACGTCCGGCACCTACTACCTGCTCATCTCCGGATTCGGCACCGGCACGGTGTTCCCCGCCGACCCGTTCGACTCCGGCAGCGGGCTCGGGTCGGGCAGCGAGGGCCCGTACCTGCTCACCGCCACGCTCGCCTTCCCCGACCGCGACTTCTACGCCGTCGACCTGCTCGCCGGCGACGTCCTCGGCGGTTCGGTGACCGGCGTCGGCACCCGGCTGACCGTCCGCGACCCGTCCGGCCGGATCGTCTTCGGCTCCGAGCAGGACGCCAGCTTCATCTACGCGCCCAGCTCGCCGCTGCCCGGCGGCGGCAACGCGGTCGTGTCGCAGGTCGCGGCGACCACCGGCCGGTTCACCGTGGAGGTGGGCGGCAACGCCGGCCTGTACGACATCACCCTCGAGGCCTATCGCCCCGGACCTGAGGCGCAGGACAACGGCACCGTCCAGACGCTCTTCCTGGACTTCGACGGCGCCCGGATCAACACCGCCATCTTCGGCGGCCCCGGGGTGCGCACCCTGTCGCCGCTCGCCGGGTTCCTCGGCAAGTGGGGGCTGAGCGCCGCCGACGAGAACAAGGTGATCAACGAGGTCATCGCGGCGGTGAAGGAGAACATCATCACCGACATGAAGGAGCGCGGCACCGACCCGCGCTTCGGGCTGAAGATCCTCAACAGCCGCGACAACCCGGACCCGTTCGGCCAGCCGAACGTGCACCGCATCGTCGTCGGCGGCACGATCGCCGAGTCGGGCATCGACACCATCGGCATCGCGCAGTTCATCGACCCGGGCAACTACGCCACCGAGGACAGCGCGATCGTCCTGCTCGACGTCCTCAGCGACCCGAGCGGCGCGGCCTCGCTCAACACGTACATCACCCCGGCCAGCAACAAGATCAAGTTCATCGGCCGGGCGCTGGGCAACGTCATCACCCACGAGGCGGGTCACCTCTACGGCAACTTCCACACCGACCCGCTGAACTCCACCCCCAACCTCATGGACGCCGGCGGCGCGTTCCCCGGCCTCTTCGGGGTCGGCCCGGACAACATCGGCGGCACCGCGGACGACTTCGACTACGACTTCGGCGACGACGAGTTCTTCCCGAACGAGGGTCTCGTCGGCGTCGAGGACACCCTGAACACCGCGGCCTGGGGCCTCACCAAGGGCAAGGCCAAGTGACGCGTTAGCTGTCTCACCTCGCGGAACATCCGCGTCCGCGGCGGGGTTCTCCTCGTCGTGGACGCGGATGTGGTGGTGATCGGCGCCGGGCAGGCGGGCCTCTCGGCCGCGTACCACCTGCGCCGGCTCGGCCTGGACCACGTCGTGCTCGACGCCGACGCCGCACCGGGCGGCGCCTGGCAGCACCGCGCACCGTCCCTCGACGCGTCCTCGCTGCACCGGATCTTCGACCTGCCGGGCCTGCCGTTCACCCCGCCGTCCTCGGGCTCCGCGGCTTCCGTCGTCGCCGCGTACTTCGCCGACTATGAGCGACATTTCGGACTTGATGTGCGGCGTCCGGTGCGGGTCCTCTCGGTGTCGCGCCCGTCCTCCTCGTCGGGTTTCGTCGTCGGTACGACCGGCGCCCCGTTCCACGCGCGAGCCATCGTCAACGCGACCGGCACCTGGACGCGCCCCTACATCCCCACCTATCCGGGCACCTTCGCCGGGCGGCAGCTGCACTACGCGGCGTACCGCGGCCCGGCCGAGTTCGCCGGCCTGCGGGTCATCGTCGTCGGCGGCGGCAACTCCGCGGTCCACGTCCTCTCCGAGCTGCCGGGCGTCGCCGCCTCGGTCCGCTGGGTGACCCGCCGCCCGCCCGTGTTCCACGACGGCGAGTTCACGGAGGACCACGGCCGCGCCGTGATCGCCTCGGTCACCGCCCGGGTCGCGGCCGGCCTGCCACCCGCCAGCGTCGTGAGCGTGACCGGCCTCGGGTACACCACCCTCGTCCGCGCCGCCCTCGCGAAGGGCGCCCTGGACCGGCACCCGATGTTCGACCGCCTCGTCCCCACCGGCGCCATGTGGGGCACCACCTTCGAGCCCGCCGACGTCATCATCTGGGCCACCGGCTTCCGCGCCGCCCTCACCCACCTGGCCCCGCTCCACCTGCGCGAGCCGGGCGGCGGCATCCGCATGACCGGCACCGCCACCACCCGCGAGCCCCTCGTCCACCTCATCGGCTACGGCCCCTCCGCCAGCACCGTAGGCGCCAACCGCGCCGGCCGCGCCGCCGCCCTTTCGCTAGCCGGTGTCATTCCCCCATCCGGCGGAGACGCCCACCCACACCTCGACACGCCGCAAGCGGCGCACAGCCGCGCGTGACGCGCCGGCCGGGACCGCACGTGCGCGCCGCATCCGGCGGTCGCCGCCCGCCGCTTCCTTGATGGTCCTTCCTTGATGGTCCGTCGGCGATCTCAGCTCGGCGCAGTCTGCCGGGACCATGCCGTTGGCGGTGTCGGGGCGGTGGTGTCATGCGGTGCCGACACACGACGTCCGCAGTGAATGAACTGAGCCGGAGGTCGGCGCTGCTGCGCTGGACCGTTGGCGGCAGCCAGGTGCCGCGCCTGCAGGGTTCCCAGGCCGTTGCTCAAGGCCCGGCGGTGCGCAGGCGTTCGCGGGGTTGGGGAGTGAGCGACGGCCGGGTCGCTGGGCGGTCTTCAACATGTCATGGCCATCGCCGGACCCCATCCTCGCCCGGGAGCCTGACCGCTCGCGGGGTTACGGCAGCCGGGGTGGGGCGATGGAGGCGCGGGAGCGCAGGGGCATGTCGACGAGGTGGGTGCCGGGCTCGCGGTCCGGGTCCAGGAGGAGCTCGACGGCGCGGCGGCCGAGCTCGAAGTGGGGGAGGGCGACCGACGTCAGCTGCGGCCGCAGCCACGATGCCAGGTCCGAGTCGTCGAAGGCGACCACCGACAGGTCGTCCGGGATGCGCAGCCCGGCGGAGGCGGCGGCCTGGTAGGCGCCCATGGCGAGCCGGTCGTTGAGGCAGATCAGCGCCGTCGCGCGCGGGCCGCCGGCGAGGAAGGCGCGGACGGCCTCGTACGCGGGCTCCGGCCACCACGAGCACTCGACCGTCCCCGCCACGCGCAGGCCGGCGGCGGCCAGGGTCTCGTCGATGCCGGTGCGGCGGTTGCGGGCGGCGTACACGTGAGCGGCCGACTCACCGACGATGTGGATGCCGCCCGTGTGGCCGGCGGCCAGCAGCGCCGACGCGGCCGAGCGGCCCGCGGCGAGCTCGTCGGGGACGACACTGACGGCGCGACGGCCGCCGGCGACGCAGTTGACGAGGACGACGGGATGGCCGCGCAGGGCCGACGGGATGCGGATCTCGCGGGTGTACATCGCGGCGTAGAGAAATCCGTCGACGCCACGGTCGAGCATGTCCTGGATGAGCCGCTGCTCGGTGGCGGGGTCGCCCTCGGTCTCGCCGATGAAGAGCAGGTGCTGGCGGGTCAGCGCGGTGGCGGTGCTGCCCCGGATGATCTCGCCGGCGAAGGCGTCGGTGGCGATCGTGTCCGACACGAGGCCGATGGTCTGCGTGACGCGGGTGCGCAGGCTGCGGGCGGTCAGGTTGGGCCGGTAGTCCAGCTCGCGGGCGGCGCGCAGCACGCGCTGCTCGGCGTCGGCGGAGATGCGCATGTCGCGGCGGCCGGTGAGCACGAACGAGGCGGTCGTGCGCGAGACGCCGGCCCGCCGCGCGACGTCCAGCAGCGTGACCCGGCCGGCCGTCATCCGCCCCCGTCCAAGACGAACCCCCTCCAGACCAGCGCTGCCCGGGACCAGTCTGCCGCACGGGGCCGATCCGGAGCGGCGTCGACACTGCTGAATGCGTTCAGCAGCCGCTCAGATGCCTTTGCTGCCGTTGCCCTTCAACGTGCGGCTGATCTTCTTCGGCAGCAGCACGAAGCAGTGCGCGCTGTGGTTGCCGGCGCCCCACTCCTGCGCGTTCACGGCGACCAGCGGGTACCAGTAGCGTGCCTTGGCGCTCGCGAGCGGGTTGATGGCGCCGCCGGTGTAGCTGCGGATCTGGTCGACGCACGCCGTGTCGAACGCCGCCTTCGACGCGTCCCGGCTGGCCGGGTACGTGCCGGACTTCGACGCGATGAGCCCCATGAACTCCGCGTCGTGGGGCGCGGTGCAGGCCACCGGCGTCAGGTCGCTCCAGCTGTCGATGCCGCCGACGAGGGCCATGCACCCGTACAGCCGCTCGCTGCCGGCCCGCAGGCTGCCCTGCAACGACGCGGTCCCCTCCTCGAAGTAGCCGTCGTGGCTCTTCAGCGCCGCCACGTCGCACCGGAAGAACCTCGCGCCGCCCCGCCACTGGGTGGTGGTCGGCGGGTACACGAGCAGCCGCGCCCTGCCGAGCTTCCAGGACCCGCCGAGGAACTTCGTGACCTCGGCCTCGCACGCGGCGTACGTGTCGGCGATCTTGTCCAGCGTCGGCGGCGTCTCGGCGTCGGCCGTGGCACCGGTGAAGTGCCCGACGTGCACGGTTTCGCCCATGTGCGAGCCGCTGCACGGCGCCGCGACCGTGGCGATCGGCACCGTCACGATGTCGTCGACGGTCGGGGTCGAGGTGGTCCAGCAGTCGCCGACCTTCGGTTCGGGCACCTTCGCCTCGGGGATCATGGCCCACCCGTTGACGAGGTCCTTGTCGACCCCGGCCGGCACGCTGGCCGAGCAACCCGTCACCGCCGCCAGCAGTACCACCGCGACAGCTACCATCCGTGATCGCACCACGTCAATGCCTCCCCCGCGAACGTGCGCGGTGTGCAGTGTGTCAGCAGTCGATCAATCCCACAAGCGAGAAGAATTCGTGCCGTGGGGGAGGGAACCCGGCGCCGGCCGCGGACAGGTACCAGGTGTGACAGCTGAAATGCGGGTCCGGATTCGGGCCGGGGACGCCGACGCCTTCGGCGCGCTCTTCGACGAGCACGCCGACGCGGTGCACCGGCACGCCGTGTGGAGCATCGGCGACCCGGCGCACGCCGAGGACGTGGTGTCGCTGACGTTCCTGGAGGCGTGGCGGATCCGCGAAACCCTGCACCCCGACGGCGGCAGCCTGCGCCCCTGGCTGCTCGGCATCGCGACCAACGTGCTGCGCAACCGCCGCCGCGCGGCCCGCCGGCACCGGGACGCGCTGAGCCGGCTCCCGCTGCGCGACACCGTCCCGGACTTCGCCGACGAGGTGATCGCCCGGATGCACGACGCCGACCAGCTGGCCGCCGCGGTGGCGGCCCTGCGGGCGCTGAGCCGGGCGGACCGGGAGGTGTTCCTGCTCTGCGTGTGGTCGGAGCTGGACTACGCGTCGGCGGCCGAGGCCCTCGGCGTCCCCGTCGGGACCGTGCGCTCCCGGCTGTCACGGGCCAGGACCCGGCTGCGGGCCCTGACACAGCAGCCGGACTCCGTCGAGCAGGGAGAGCACCGATGAACGACCAGACCACCCCCGCCGCCCCGCCCGTGCCCGTCCTGCCCGCGGCCCGCCGGCAGGCGCTGCGGCACCACCTGGTGAACGAGATCCACCGGCCGGCCCGGCGCTCCCGGCGGGCGCTGCTGCTCGTGCCGGCGGGCGTGCTCGCCGTCGCCCTCGCCGCCGGCGTGGTCGCCTATTCGCTGGCCCCGGTCAGCGCGCCGCTGGTCGTCACCGTCGCCCAGGGCGACCACGGCGCCGCGACGCTGCTGCTGCAGCGGATGGCCGCGGCGGCGACCGGCGAGCCGGGCCCCTCGCCCAGCGGCGGCGAGTACCTCTACGTCAAGAGCCGGGTCGCGTACTCGGAGGTGGGCAACGGCCCGGCCCGCCTCCAGCCGGTGCACGAACGGGAGATCTGGATCCCGCTCTTCCACCGCGGCGACGGCCAGGTCCGCCAGCCGTTCTACGACGTGCCGCTCATCGGCGCCATCCCCTCGACGCGGAAGCTGCCGGACATGACACCCAACGCGCAGGCCGTCGACCTGCCCGCCGACCCGGACGAACTGCTGGCGAAGCTCTACGAGCGGCACACCGGCCAGGGCTACGACCCGGACAGTGCCGTGTTCACCGCGATCGGCGACATCCTGCGCGAGTCCCTCGTCCCCCCACAGATCAGGGCCGCCCTGTACCGCGCCGCGGCGAAGATCCCAGACGTCGAGGTGATCCGCGGCGTCACCGACGCAGCCGGCCGCCCAGGCATCGCGGTCGCCCACACCGACCAGAGCTGGCGCCACGAATGGATCTTCGACGAGCGCACGTTCGACTACCTGGGCGAGCGCAGCTACCTCGTGGAGGACACCGTCGACGGCCCAGCCGGCACGGTCCTGGGCATGTCCGCAGTCACCCAGCGAGCCGTCGTCCCCAACCTCGGCGCCCGCCCGAAGCACTAGCTCCCGAACGTCGGCCGGGATGTTCTGTCGTACCCCTGTGCTTGAGTGTCGGTATGCCTCGACGCCGCGCCGCTCACACTCCACGGTCGCCCGCCGTCGCGGCTGCGCCTGGACCGCACCGGGCCCCATCCGGCGGAGCAGTCCAGATCGGTGACACTGCTGTGAGGGCGACCGGCTGTGGGCGGGGTGACTGCTGAGGCCACGCATCACGACGTACACGCCCGGCACGGGCCGGTCGGCCGGGTCGATCTCGGTGTCATCCGACCGGCGTCAAGGGGCATTGCGGCGGCGACGACCATCGCGCGTCGGTCGTCGGGGCCTGGCGCCGGGACCGGCCCTGACGGGCATGGGCTGCTCGTCTCCGGCCGCGCGGTCCGCGCGGAGCATCGCACGCACCTGGCCCCACACGAGATAACTGCCGCTGCGCGACCGCGGCCCGCGCTTCGAAGCCGGCTTTGAGCGGGCCGCGATGGCGGTGGCTTCCACGGTGCCGGACTGGCCCGGCGCGGCCCCCGCCGGCTCCCACCACATGGGGCCGGCCGCTACCAGTGGCGCCAGGCACGTCGGCTGTGGGTGTGTCGTGTGGTGGTTTCCCTACGCTGGGCTGTTCTAGCGTGACCCTCGCCTGCTCCCACCACACGGGACCGGCCGCTACTAGCGGTGACAGCCTGGGCGCCGAGCACGCCGAGTATGCGTGGGTCGCGGCTGACTATCCCGCCGCCGGACTGGCCCTTGCACCCCCCCCGCAGGCCTTCCACCACACCGGACCAGGGCCGCTGCCAGCGGCGACACCCCGGACGCCGAGTACGGCAGCGGGGGGTCAGTTGGCCGGCTGAAGTCCACACCAGCCGGCCAGACCGCCACGGGACCGGCCGATCCCTTGGCGTGGCTGTGACTTGTCGGCGTTGCGCCCCTGAACGAGCACCGGCCACACCCGCGTGACTGTGGAGTCGACCTGGGCGGCTCAGTCGATGTCGCCGTCCGCGTCGGGGAGGGCGACGTCCCGTTCCTTCAGCATCGCCCAGCGTCGTCGGCGGTCCACCGCCGCAACCTCTGAGACGGCGCGCCGTACCGTTCCGGCAGGTCAGGCCGCGGCGACGCGGTCCGCTTCACCCCGCAGATTGCATGACGGGACCGGCCGCTACTAGCGGTGACAGCCTGGGCGCCGAGCACGCCGGGTGTGCGTGGGTCGCGGCGGTGGCTTCCCCGTGCCGTGCCGGCCCGGCGTGGCCCCGCCGGCCTTCCACCACACACCGGACCAGGTCGCTGCCTGCGGCGACAGCCCGGGCGCCGAGCACGCTGGGTATGCGTGTGGGCCGTGGCGATGGCTTCCCCGTGCCGGACTGGCCCGGCGCGCCCCCGGCCGGCTTTCCACCACACCGGACCCGGCTGCTGCCAGTGGCGACAGGCCGGACGCCGAGCATGGCAGCAGGGGACAGTTGGCCGGCTCAGATCCGCCCTCACTGGCCGGCCCGCCACGGGACCGGTCGGTCACGTCCACGGGAGTGGTGTACGAATCGCCCACCTTTGCGGTGGTTGAGGAGATAGAGGCGGTCACCGCTTGATCCTTCGAACTGACCAAAGTGCGAAGGAGAGATCAAGCGATGACCGCACCCAAGAGTGTGGACGTCTGCCGGTTCCTGCGTGAGGAACTCGGCTCGGCGTCACCCGATCTGCTGCGTTCGATGGTGAAGACGTTCGCCGAGGCGCTCATGTCGGTGGAGGCTGACGCGGTCTGCGGCGCTGGCTACGGCGAGCGCAGTGACGACCGGACGAATCAGCGCAACGGGTATCGGCAGCGGGACTGGGACACCCGGGCCGGCACGGTCGAGCTCGCCATCCCGAAGTTGCGGCAGGGCAGCTACTTCCCGGACTGGTTGCTGCAGCACCGCCGACGCGCCGAACAGGCCCTGATCAGCGTGGTGGCGACCGCGTATCTGCTCGGGGTGTCGACCCGGCGGGTGGAGAAACTCGTCGAGCAGCTCGGCGTCACGAACCTGTCCAAGAGCCAGGTGTCGGAGATGGCAACGCATCTGGACGCGCAGGTCGAGGCGTTCCGCAACCGGCCCCTGGACGCCGGCCCGTACACGTTCCTGGCCCTGGACGCCCTCGTCGTCAAGGTGCGGGAACGGGGGCGGATCGTCAACGTTCACACCCTGGTGGCGACCGGCGTGAACGGTGACGGGCAGCGGGAGATCCTCGGCCTGGACGTCACCTCCGATGAAGACGGCGCCGGCTGGCTGGCGTTCCTGCGTTCACTGACCGCCCGCGGCCTGTCCGGAGTGCGCCTCGTCGTGTCCGACGCGCACCGCGGCCTCGTCGCGGCGATCGGGGCCGCGTTGCCGGGCGCGGCGTGGCAGCGCTGCCGCACCCACTACCTTCGGAACCTGCTCACGAAGGTCCCGAAATCTGCGCAGCCGTGGGTCGCCACGCTGGTCCGGACAATCTTCGACCAGCCCGACGTCGACGCCGTCCGAGCCCAGTACGCCCGCACCGTCGCGACCCTCGCCGAACGGTTCCCGAACGCCGCCGACCACCTCGACGACGCCCGCGAGGAGTTGCTCGCCTTCACCGGCTTCCCGCGGGAGGTCTGGAAACAGGTCTGGTCCAACAACCCGCAGGAACGGCTGAACAAAGAGATCCGCCGCCGCACCGACGTCGTAGGGATCTTCCCGAACCGGGCCGCGGTCATCCGCCTGATCGGCGCCGTCCCGGCCGAGCAGACGGACGAGTGGACCGAGGGCCACCGCTACATGGGCCTGAAAATCCTCGCCAAAGCCCGCCCGACCGTCATCACCACCGAGGGAACTCAACCCGACCGAACCGCCACCGAACTGACCGCCGCCTAACATCAACCACAACGGATCAGCGCTGACCGCCTCCTACACCACCAGCGCGGACGCGACCGACCGGTCGATCCCTTGGCGTGGCTGTGACTTGTCGGCGTTGCGCCACTGATGCACTGGCCGCACCCGCGTGACTGTGGAGTCGACCTGGGCGGCTCAGTCGATGTCGCCGTCCGCGTCGGGGAGGGCGACGTCCCGTTCCTTCAGCATTGCCCAGGGTCGTCGGCGGTCCACCGTCGCAACCGCCGATACGGCGCCGTTTCGGCAGGCACGCCGCGGCGACACGGCCCGGCTCACCCAGCAGATCGCATGGCGGTGATCCCGTCACTGGCCGGTGCGGACGGGCTGAGCGGGCGGCGGTGTCAGTGCAGTCCGGTCGGCACGGGCCGGATCGCCTCGGGTGGGACAGTCAGGAGCGAGCCGACCCGATGGTCCGTGGGACGGAACCTAGACGCCGGTTGTGGCGGGGAGTTTGCCGGCGTTGACGGCGGCGACGAGGGCGGCGTGGTCGGCTTCGGTCTGGTCGGCGTAGGCGGCGGCGAAGGTGGCGAAGCCCTCGTCGAACTCGTCGCCGTCGGCGGTGTCGGGGGCGCCGCAGTAGCCGGACAGGGTGCGTGGGTCGATCGACTGGGCGTGGGCGCGGGCGAGGACGACGCCGCAGACGCGGGCGTAGTCGTCGAGCTGGCCGGCGCGCAGCGTCGTCGGGTCGATCGAGCCCTTCATGTCGCGGAACTGGCGGACCAGATAGGGCACGCCGTCGATGCTCGTCCAGCCGAGCAGGACGTCGCTGACGGTCTGCATCCAGCGCTGGCCGCGCACGACCCGCTCGCCGGCGTGCTGCTCGGGCGCGGGTGGCAGGTAGGGGGCGAGGGCGGACGCGCGGGCCTGCTTCACCTGCAGCACGAGGGCCTCGTCGTGGTTGCCGTGCAGGAGCACCACATACGAGCGGAGGCCGACGCTGCCGAGCCCGACGATGCGGTGGGCGACGTCGACGACGGCATAGCGGCCGAACAGGGTGCGGATCTCCTCCTCGAGGGTGGCGGCATAGCCGTCCAGGGACTCGATGACGCGGAACGAGTCGGTGGAGTCGAGCGGCACCAGGATCGGCGGGTCGGGGGTGAAGCGCCACGCGTCGTGGTCGAGGCGCTGGGTGAACTTCTGCGCGACGCGGCGGCTGGTGTTCTTCTTCGCCTTCTTGCGGACCCGGTCGAAGACGTCGGCGAGGTCGCCGATGCCGAAGTGCTCCAGCGTCGAGTGGTCGGTGGTCAGGTAGTACGCCTCCAGCAGCGACATGTCGGCGAGCTCGGCGAGGGCCTGGCGGTAACCGGTCGCGCAGTCGCGGGCGGAGTCGCGGCACTCGTCCTCCGGCAGGCCCGCCTCCCGGCCGGCGCTGACGATGCTGGCGGTGAGGCGCTTGAGGTCCCAGTCCCAGGGCCCGACGACGGTCTCGTCGAAGTCGTTGACGTCCATCACGAGCCGCCGCTCCGGCGAGGCGAAGAAGCCGAAGTTGGCCGCGTGCGCGTCGCCGCAGATGAACCCGTGGAACCCGGTGTCGGCGCCGCCGGCGAGGTCGGCGGCCATGACGGCGGCGGAGCCGCGCAGGAACGCGAACGGGGAGCTGATCATGCGGCCGACGCGGATGGGCACCAGCTCGGCGACGCGCTCAGCGTTGGAGGCGGCGATCACGGCGACCGGATCGCGGCCGGCCGCCGTGCGGGGCTCGGTCAGCGACTTGGCGGGGGTGCTGGTGCGACGCTGGACGCCCTCGGCACGCAGTGCTTCGGGGGCCGCCCATCCGGTGGAGCCGATCATGCCCCTACGGTAACGGCCCCCAGGTGACACGGCGGTGTCAGATTCATGGCTCCAGCAGGTGCTCCTCCAGCGCCGTGAGGTGCGTCTCCGGCAGGCCCATCTCCAGCAGGTACCCGCGGACGGAGCCGTGCCGGCCGTGCAGGTCGCGCAGGAAGAGCCGCATCGCGTCGGCGGGCGCGGCGAGGTACCGCTCCGGCATCGCCGCGATCTCCGGGTTGATCCGGCGCAGGTACGCCATGGCGGGGCCGGTCGCCCCGGCGGTGAGCGCGTAGTCCTCGGCGATGTCCTCCTCGGCGACGCCGAGCGCCCCGAGGGTCAGCGCGGACACGACGCCGGTGCGGTCCTTGCCGGCGGTGCAGTGCACGACGACCGGCGCGTTGTCGGCCGCCGCGATCACGGTGACCGCGGCGACCATCGCGGCGGCGCCGGTGTAGGCGATGTCGAGGTACCGGTTGGCCAGCCAGCGGGCGTCGCTGGGCTCGTCCTGGTCGGGCGCGTCCTCCCACTCGGCGTGCTCCGGGTGCAGGTGGTGGTACGCGAGGCCGGGGAACTCGGGCACCCGCCCGTCGCGCGCCACCTCCCGCGGGCGGCGCAGGTCGATGACGGTGCGCACCCCCACCGCGGTGAACGACGCGGCGTCGGCGGGGTCGATCCGGCTGAGCGAGTCGGAGCGGAAGAGCCGCCGCCAGCGCACCGTCCGGCCGCCGGTGCCGGTGTAGCCGCCGAGGTCGCGGAAGTTGAACAGGTTGGGGTGGTCGTAGCTGCGCACGCTGCGACCTTATCGGGTGCGCCGGTAGGCTTAGGTTCTGTGGATCCGGCCAGGTCGAAGCGTGCGTCGGTCACCGAGCCGCTCGGCGTGCTGCTGGCCAGCGTGCCGAAGAGCCGCCCGAGCTGGCTGACCGTCGTCAAGACCACTGTCGCGGCGACCACGGCCTGGGTCTTCGCCCGCCAGCTCGGTGACAACGTCGCGGTGCTCTTCGCCCCGATCGTCGCGATCCTGACGCTCCAGGCCAGTGTGTACGGCTCGATCGCCACCGGCGTGCAGCTGCTCTTCGCCAACCTGGTCGGCACGGCCGTCGCGATCGGGTGGGTGAAGTTCCTCGGCCTCAGCTGGTGGTCGCTCGCCCTCGCCGCGTTCGGCGCACTGGCCCTGGCCCGGCGGGTCACCAACACCCCGCTCGCGCGCAACCAGCTCACCATCGCCGTGCTGGCGGTGATCATGTTGGCGCCGGTCGCCAAGGGGTACGGGCAGTGGCGCTTCATCGACGTCGCCATCGGCAGCGTGGTCGGGCTGGTCGTCGCCGTGGTCGTGCCGGAGCGGCCGCGCCTGCGGCAGGCCTGCGAGGCCATCTCCGTCTGGGCGGCGGGGTGCGTGTCGGTGCTGCGGGACGTCGCCGACGAGCTCGACCGCCGCGACGGGACCCCGCCCCTGGACACCCGGGACGGGCACGACTGGATCAAAGCGTCGCGGGGGCTGACCGACCTGAGCACCGCCGCCGCGGCCGAGGTCGCCGCGGTCGAGGAGACGGCCCGGCTCAACGTCGCCGCGGTCCGGCTCGGGGAGCGGGTCGTCGCCCTGCACGAGGAGCAGGTGTTCCTGGTCCGGATCAGCCTGCAGATCAGGTCGGTGTCGCTGGCCGTCGACCGGCTGTACGACCGGGCGGGGCAGCCGCCGGCCCTGGACCGGCAGACGCTCTCCGCGCTGCTGCGGTCGATCGCGGCGCTGCTGGAGGACCTCCTCGACGGCAAGGAGACCGACGACACGCTGCTGCGGGAGGCGCTGACCGGCGCCGTGGAGCGCACCCACCAGGTGTTCCCGAGCGCGGTCGTGGTCCTCGACTCCGTCAGCCTGCTCGGCCGGCTCGACCAGCTGCGCCAGGACATCGTCGGCGAGGACGCGACCGCCCTCATCGACCCGGACACGTTGCCGCGGTCGTGACTCTCCGTCCGGCACCGGGCATGATAGGGCAGGCTTACCTGGGTCTGGCCGCTGAAAGGTGTGGACGGTGCACAACGGGGACGAGTCACTCGCCACCCTGCTCGGTGGGCGGCGAGCGGCGCTCGACAGCGTCGTCCCTGTCGCCGGGTTCGTGGCGGGCTGGCTCGCCGGGGGCCGGTCGATCGCTCTGGGGGCCGGGATCGCGGTCCTCGCCGGCGCGGCCGTCGCCGTCTGGCGGCTGCGGCAGGGGCGCCCGCCCGCGGCGACCGTCGTCAGCCTGCTGCTGGTCTGCCTGGGCGCGATCGTGGCGCTGCGCACCGGCCGGGCCGAGGACTTCTTCCTGGTCCGGCTGCTGACGAACGCGGCGAGCGCCCTGGCGTGGGCCGGCAGCATCCTGGTCCGGTGGCCGTTCCTGGGCCTGATCGCCGGCACCGTGCTGGGGCAGAAGGCCAGGTGGCGGCGCGACCCGGCGCTGCTGCGGGCGTACCAGGCGGCGAGCTGGGTGTGGGTCTGCCAGTACCTGGTGCGGCTGCTGATCTTCGTGCCGCTGTGGTGGTCCGGTCACGTGGTGTGGCTGGCCACCGCGCAGGTGGTGCTGACCTGGCCCCTGGTCGCGGCGTGCCTCGCCGTGAGCTGGTGGGTGCTGCGCCGCAGCCTGCCGCCTGGCCACCTCGGCCTGCGCCATCCGCAGCCGGCGCCGACCGGTACCGACGCCGGCGCCACCCATCAGTGACGCCGGTGCCGCGCGGGGCCTTCATCGGTCCCCGGCGCCTGGTGTCTGTCAGGGCGCCTTGAGGGCGATGACGGCCTCGTCGACGGTGTCGGTGAGGGTGAAGACGCGGTCGAGCGCGGTCAGGTCGAAGATCCGCCGGATGCGGGCATGCGGGCAGACCACCGCGAATCCACCCGATTCGGTGTCCCGCAACCGCTTGTGTACTGACACCAGGACCCGCAATGCTGTGGAGTCGATGAACTCCACCTCCGACAGGTCCAGGACGAGCAGCGTCGCTCCCTCATCGAGGCAGCGGTGCACCCACGTGTGCAGCGCGGGCGACGTGGCGACGTCGAGCGCCCCGGTCGGGGTGACCACGACGCAGCCGTCGACGGTCGCGGTCGCGAAGGCGTCGGTCATGTCCGCTCCCACGGCCCTGTTCGGTGCGGCAGTCGGTCCCTCAACGGTGATCCCCCTCGATGCGCGGATGGTGCTCGTCCCCGAAGGGGCGGCCCGCGCTCGCGACGCGTTACACCCGGTCGGCGACGCCGGTGCGTGACGCCGACCTCGCCGCGCCGTTACGGGCGGCGGCAAGCGGTGACGAGACCGGTTTCGCCGTGCTGTGGCGCGCTCTGCAGCCGGCGGTCCTACGGTACCTGCACGCGGTGTGCGGCGACGCGGCGGAGGACGTGGCGTCGGAGACGTGGCTGCAGGTCGTCAGGGACCTGCCGCGCTTCGCGGGGGACCCGACCGCGTTCCGGGTCTGGCTGTTCCGCATCGCCCGGCACCGCGCCATCGACGACGGCCGCCGGGTCTGGCGCCGCCGGGAGGAGAGCCGCGACCAGGTCGAGTCCGGCCGGCCCGCCCCGGACGCGGCCGCCGAGGTCATCGAGCACGCCGGCACCGAGTGGGCGCTGCGGCTCATCGGCGAGCTGCCCCAGGACCAGGCCGAGGCGGTCCTGCTCCGCGTCGTCGCCGGTCTCGACGTCGCCGGCACCGCCGAGGTCCTCGGCAAACGCCCCGGTGCCGTCCGCATCGCCGCCATGCGCGGCCTGCGCCGCCTCGCCGCGCACCCCCAGGTCAGCGCCCGTCGGGTCCCCGCCGGCAGCACCGGCGCGGGCGCCGGCGCCGACCTTCCCCACGCCCACCTGGAAGGCGCCTGATGCTGGGCTGGTGGCGCCGCCGGGCGCGTTCGAAGGCGGAGGCGCAGCGGCTCCTCCAGCGCATGACCGGCGAGCCCGGCGGCCGTGGCGACGCCCACGGACGCGGCGGACCGGGCCGGACGGGCGACATCGGGGACTCGCCGCTGGCGGGGCTGCTCCGGGCGGCGGCCGGTCCGGCGCGGCCCGGCGAGCTGGCGGGTTCGATCCGGAAGCCGCGGATCTTCACCTGTTCGTCGGCGCGGCCGACGAAGACAAGGTCCCCGTCGCCAGTCCACCGC